>NZ_JBVAYF010000012.1:0-169971 GCF_055413345.1 Pseudaeromonas sp. HNCC25DJ180 | reverse complement strand
GCCAACCACGGCCTGGAGCAGGGCGCCTATGTGCGGGCATTTCACCTGACCCAACGGGTGCGTCCGGCCCAGGTCGAACTCAAAGACTACAGCTTCAAGACCCCGGCCTACCGCCTCTCTCATCAGCAGGAGGCGCGGGAGCTGCCGCAACATGCCGAGTACCAGCACTTCGACTACCCGGGCCGCTTCAAACAGGATGCCAGCGGCCAGGCCTTCAGCCGCTACCGTCTGGAGTCGTTACGTGCCGATGCCTGCGAGGCGAGCGGCCAGGGCAACTGCGCCCAGCTGCAACCCGGGCTGCGCTTTACCCTGAGCGACCACCCCAACCCGGCTTGCAACCGGGAGTGGCAACTGGTTGCGCTCACTCATACCGGCAAACAGCCCCAGGCCCTGGAGGAGGAGGGGGGCAGCGGCGCCACGGTTTACTACCACCACTTCACCGCCATTCCCGGCCAGCAGAGCTGGCGCCCCACTCCGCCCGGCAAGCCGAGGGTCGATGGCCCGCAAATCGCCATCGTCGTCGGCCCCAAGGGCGAGGAGATTTACTGCGACGAACATGGGCGGGTGAAGCTGCAATTTCCCTGGGACCGTTACGGCGCCAGCAACGACCAGAGCTCCTGCTGGGTGCGGGTGGCTCAGGGCTGGGCCGGTGGCCAGTATGGCCTGCTCACCATACCCCGGGTGGGTCATGAGGTGATAGTGAGCTTTCTCGAAGGCGACCCGGACCAGCCGATTGTCACCGGACGCACCTTTCACGCCACCAACCGCCCGCCCTACGAGCTGCCGCGCCACAAGAGCCGCACCGTGCTGCGCACCGAGACCCATCAGGGCACAGGTTTTAACGAGTTGCGCTTTGAGGACCAGGCCGGGCAGGAGGAGATCTATCTCCACGGCCAAAGAGACCTCAACGCCGTGATTAAGCACGACGCTACCTGGCATATCGGCCACGACCTGCACACGGATATCGACAACGAGCGGGTAACCCGGGTGCGCAAGGTGCCGGGCCAGGAGGGCGCACCAGCGAGTCTGGGCAACGACCATCTGACGGTGGAAGGCGAGAAGCGCGACCATATCAAGGCCGATTACTCGCTCACCGTGGATGGCAGCCAGCACCAGAAGCTGGGCGAAGCGCTGCTGGTCGAAGCCGGACAGGAGGTACACCACAAGGCGGGGATGAAGATAGTGATGGAGGCTGGCAGCGAGCTGACGATTAAAGCAGGCGGCAGCTTTATCAAACTGGACGCCAGCGGCATCACGCTAGTTGGCCCCGGCATCAAGATGAATTCAGGCGGCAGCCCGGGTAATGGCGCAGGGTGGGCGGGAAAGATGCCGGGCTTGCCAGGCGGGGTTGAGGTCGTTACGCCACCACCAGCTACCTTAGCCGCGCCTTCCATCCAAAAGAGTATGCAGCTTAGCTCGCCTCTGGTTAAAGGATGTCCAGTTGCGAAGACGGGAGGCAAATCATGAACCTCTCTCAATGGCAAGCAGAGTGCCCTGGTCGCTTGTATGCCATCATTGATGCGGCATTGGCTCCTTCGGCGATCGGGCGATTTTATGAAACAGGGGGTGAAGATGCCTTTCCTCTGTTTGCGGGGACTGCTTTTGCTGAACAGGCACCTCAAGGCCCCTGGCTACTGCCATTCCCGTCGACTGCATTTATTGACACATATCCGCAGCTCTGTGGCTTCTATATCATCAGTGAGGCGCCGGTTAAACGAGTGCGAAACCACTGGCAAAGCCTGATTGAGGTGGCGTATGAAGGTGAAGTGATGTGGCTGCGCTTTGCCGATCAGCGGGTGTTTCCGAACATGCTGGGAACCATGAGCCAGTCTGAGCTTGATGAGGTGCTAGGCCCTTGCGCGGGTCTTTGGGCCAATGGAGAGACCTGGTTTCGCTCTCATGATGCGGAGTTTACCCCTCGGCAGGCGCCCTGGTTTCGCATTTACCCCCATCATCTGGCGGCTCTTTATGATGAGAGCCGTCACGCTTATATCTTGCGTCGGCGTCTCTGGCAAACCATGCCTGCCATGATGGAGCGCCATTTAGACCCCGCTGCAGCTATCCCACCTATTTTACAGCAAGCCAATCTGGATGGGCTCGATGGAGCAGTGCGCGATGGTGTCGTTGCTGGGGGGCTGACACGACAAGCAGACATGCCGATGGCTGCCATCCGCACTCCCATGCTGCTGACACTCAATGAACTGGCACAGGTGGCTAGTTGGTTAGACAAGAATAACGAGTTGATAGGAGTTCCCTGATGGCAGCGGATCCATATTGCATTCCCTGTGAGCGTTATGAATGCTGGATTGAAATTGATGTGCGGGATGAGCATAACCGTCCCTTTACCGGGCAAAAAGCCACCCTGACCGATGAAACCGGCCATTCCCAGAGTGTCATCCTGCACGACGGGCCTACTTTGGTGCGAGGATTTGCCGTAGGACCTGTGACTGTGCAGCTAGAGACTCAACCCTGGCTTAAGGCTGCTCAAGCCCGCGAGGCTCGCAAAGAGGCAGAGCCGAGCGAGTTGCCCGCTTATACCACCAACTTATTGGGCTATCAGGGTGTCAAGCGAGAGCATATCAAGGTAACGACAGGAGATCTCTGTCTAACACCACCGGGCTCGCCCTTGCCGGATACTCATCAAGCGGGTAAGGCTGACAAGGTGCGCTTCATTACCAACCACTCCTATATGATTGAGGTAAAGGGGTATCAACTCAATGTGTTGCGCATCGGGGTGTTCTTTGATGGCACGGGCAACAATACGCAAAATGCCATGGCCGGGCTTGGCAAGGTGGAACAGTGGCTGGCCGAAACCTGCGCCGACCCGGCCCAGCGGGAAGCGGAGCTGCGTGGCTGCCAGATGGGGCAACGCCCTGTAGAGGGCAGCGCCGCCAATGATGTGACTAATATAGGCAAGCTCAGTTCCTTATACCTGAAGGGAGAGCAAACCTTGAGTGCTCGTGCCTACATTAGCGGCATAGAAACCAGTGATCCGCTCTCCGGAGAGAAAGGGCGTGAATATCGCTCGGACGATACCATCACCCAGGGGCTGGATCTGGATTTTGGCGGCGAAGATACCTCAATCATTGGCAAGGTAACGCTAGCCTGCGAGAAAGTTATAGTTGAAGCAGTCGATAATGATCTAAAAAATGTATTGCCCAAGTTAGAGTCCATTCACCGCATTCTCTTTGATGTCTTTGGCTTTAGTCGCGGAGCCGCCGCTGCCCGTCACTTTGTTAATGTGATCGACCAAAAGAGCGATCACCCTCTGGTGCAGGCCATCACCAAGACACCGGCCATCCGTCTGAAAGCCGGGTTTGACTGGGCCAGCCGGGATGATGTGCGCATCGCCTTTGTTGGCCTGTTTGACACGGTTGAATCCTCGTTTAATCCCAGAGTTAACATCCATCTGCATGCCGATAGTGCCGAGCGGGTGGTCCATCTGACGGCTCAGGATGAGGTGCGCAAACATTTCCCACTGTCGCGTATTACCAGTGATGCCGTGGGGAGCACGATTCCGCCCCATTTTACCGAACTGGCACTACCCGGCGCGCACTCCGACATTGGTGGCGGCTACTATAGCCGCTGGAGCCTGGGAAACCCCAATAGTGATCCGGCCTTGATCGAGTGTATCGAGTTGGAGCGATTTATGAGTGAAGAGGATCTCTCGACCCCGGATCACGCAAGCCGGGCCTATCGTCAGGCTAGGGCTTACGCCGAAGAGAAGCGAGCCCTCGGCTGGGCAGAGCGCATCACGCCCAGCCTGTCTCGAGGTGCCATTCCACCACTTGGGGCGATTAGCCTGGTCTCCTACTCCTTTCGGCGCTACAGGGGGAAAGATGATTCTTGGCCCAAGAAGGGGGTCTATGTGGAGGTGGTGATGAGGCGGGTTGTGGAGGGCGAATACTCCCGGATCCCGCTACATATGATGGTCGAGGCTGGACGTGCAGCAGGGGTGCCGCTAAAGGCGTGGGCCGCGAAAGAAAAAACCATGCAACTTGCGCCTCTTTCTATCAAAAAACCAGCAGTTAGTTTGGAAAAACTGGATCAATGCTGGGCAACAGCAGCAACCGAGACCGGAGTGGCTAAAAACCTTGCTTACCAGTTATCAGATGAGGTGTACCGAGCATTGCGCCGTGACTATCTGCACCATAGTGCCAGTAGTCAGGGGATCGCCAACCCGGCCAATACCAGTAACTATGAGCAGAGCGTCAGCAAGGAGCGGCGCGAATTGATAGGGGATAAGGAAGCATGATAAGGCAATTATTGGCTGTGATAGGGCTCGGCTGTTTATTACTTACCTATGCCATACCAGCGGAGGCGGCCCCTCTACCCTGGCGCTATGGGGTTGGCAGTAATATTGACGACATCTGGGCGAGCAAGGCTGAATTTACACGTAACGGCAAGCTCTTCTATGCCGATAGGGGGGCGGGGATTTATGGCGCAGCATTAGGAAAAGATATTATCGAGAAAAACTATTATTGGGCCGGTGGAGGGGGATTGCCGACAGATGGCCTGCCCGTGCCAGATCAGGCACTGATTGAGGTTGTCTCGTTTTATGATCGCAAGCGTTACCGGATCAAGGTGGATTTGCCTGCCAACCTGGAGCAGCAGATGAAGCAGCGCTATCTGGTCGAAGGACGCCAAGAACGTCGAGATGAGCTCTATTTTGGTTTGGCGCCAGGGGGATACTACGAGGTTTTGTTGATGGGACGGGCACTTGGCGCGAGTCCTGATCTGTTGCTTGCCCGGGGTATTGCCCAAGAGGTGACGGATGATTGGTATGACAAAAAGGTATCGATTGCTGAGCAATATGGGATCGATTCATTTAGTCAAAAATACCAAGCACTATTTAAGCAATATCCCGTACCGCTGGGGATGGCCTGGGCGCCAATTATGGATGCCTACCGGGCCAAGCAGCCGCGTACAGACCCAAAGCCCATCCCGTAGTCACAGCAAGCAATAAATATGAGCAGAGCATCAGCAAGGAGCGGCGCGAATTGATAGGAGATACGGAAGCATGATAAGGCAATTATTGGCTGTAATTGGGCTCGGCTGTTTATTACTGGCTTATGCAACACCATCTCGCCCTGGCCTAGCGACTCATTGTTTTGCTTGCGCAAAAGAAGTGAGTGAGTGTTGTTACTGAGCCGGGGGGAGCATGGCGTGTTTCATATGAATGCCACCCTAGTACTCACGCTGTGGTGAAGCTAGAAGGGGGTGTCCCGTTTCGTGCCCAGTTTAGCTTCTTGATTCTGTTATCGGTGTTTGTTATCCGTTGCTCGGCTGGTTTTTTCTTTTCGTAGCCCCAGCAGGGCTCCACCTAAGATCAGGGCTGTGGCCAGCAGATGGCGGATCCCCAGCTCTGCGCCATTGAGCCATACCAGCAGCAGGGTGCTGAGTAACGGGGTTAGGTAGCACAGAGCGCCAATGCGGCGGGGGTCGCCGCTACGCAGAGCCAGATACCAAGTGATAAAGGCGGCGCCCATGGGGCCAAAAGCCAGCGCGGCGATCAGCCACCAATCCTGACTTGGCATCTTGGCATAGGGCAGGGGCCCCTTACTTACATACGAGATAAGCAGGGCCAAAAGGCCGGCTATCAGGCAGCAGGCACCGATCACAGGGGCGGGGGCTGGCGGGAGGCGGCGTGATAAGACAGAGTAAAAACCCCAACTGATGGCCGCCAGCAAGGCTAGCAGGTAGCCAGGCAGATAAAGCCATTGCATGGCAAAACGACCATCAAGCATCACCAGCAGGGTACCGACAAGCCCTAATCCTCCCGCCAGTAGGTGGCACATGGTGAGTGGATGTCCTGGCAGCAGTAGGGGGGTAAACAGGATGATCATCAGGGGCCAGAGATAGTTTATCAGGTTAGCTTCCAGCACAGGGGCATGGCGGAAGGCCGTAAACAGCAGCAGGTGGTAACCAAGAAAGGCGCTGATGGTGACGGCCCAGGTGATCACGGGGGCGCGCCACTGGCGCCACAGGGGCACAGCCCCCAGGCCACAGAAAAACAGCACCAGTCCAACCAGCTCCAGGGGGGTGATGCTGGTGATCCGCGAGGTCAGGGCGGCCAGGGAGGACCAAAGTAGTATGGTCAGCAGGGCTAACAGGGTGGAGCGATCAAAGACACCTCGAAGTTGAAGGCGCCGATCCTGCAAAAATGGTAGTGACATAGGATCCAGTTATTAGTCGGTCAGACAAGCAGGGTCAAAGAGGTATTCCCCAGCCAGCCAACGCAGGAGTTCATCAATCTCTTCATGGTGGGCAAAGGGTTGGTAACGTGTGACCAAACCGGCTTTTTGTGGTTCGCTCAATTGCTCCAGACCCACGTCGGTCAGTAATGACAAATCCTCGGCTAGCATAATGGTCAATTCATCACCCAACTGGAGCCTGGTTGTCTGTTGCCAGACCTGGTCGGCCTGATAGGTGGAACCGAGTTGATAACTAAGCGGCAGGGTGGCCAGCGGCAGGCGGGAGAGGGCCGCCTGTTTCATCGGGTTGACGGCATGTCCAGCCACGAGTTCGGCCAGCTCTGCCGGTCTATGTTCGAAGCCGCGCAGATAAAGAAAGTTGCAGGCTTTCTTACCATCGTTGACCGGGTAGTTATCCCATAAAAAGGGTTTGCGCTTGAGGGTTTCCGCCACCCAGGCTAAGTGCTCTGGCGGATAAACGCTGGAACAAACCTTGGGGCCGGTCCAGAAGAGATCAAAATGAGGGTCCAGCCCTGAGCCCAGCTCATGCCAATAGCCTGCAGGCATGGCACCGAATACTTTTTCTAGTATGGGGTCTGTGCTGTAAAAGCTCGGGCAGAAGATGAGGCGCGAGGCCTGAGTATGGGCGGCAATGTCATGGGCTATGGTCAGTTGCAGGCGAGCCAGAGCCGGGGTATCGCTGGGCATATCATCAAACAGCACGGCAAGAATATCTGGCTGTAGCTCTGTTTCAATCAATGCCACTTTGGCCAGCAGGGCCGCTCGTTTACTCGGATAGTCATGGTGTGCGCCCAGCGGTGTGAGGCCTATGCCAAATGCCAGCCCTTGTTGCCGACAGGAGAGGGCGAGTTGGCGCAGTTGCGTCAGCTCGTCTTCAGGCCAGGGGTGTTGCCACTGACGTCTAAGATAGGCGTCATCTTTGGGGGCATATATATAGAAGCCATAGCCATGCCGTGGTAGCCAGGTTGCGTAAGCGTGGCGTGCGGTCCAAGACCAGCTCTTGCCAAAAAAACCTTCTATAACGCCTAGAGCAGGGTTGGGTTGATGGGGTTGAAGGCTGCAGTTTGGCAAAGAGAGGGGATGAAGGCTATTTGACATGACAAAGACCCGTTTTGAGTATTGGCTGTGGCCGGGGGCTCCGGCTCAGAGGCGGGGCGATCTTAGCAAACCGCAAGCAGGATTGCTTGTTGAGCGAGTGGCGGAGTTCTGGCGATTTTCAGAGCAATTAACGCCTTGGTGGGTGGAAATTGTATGAAAAATGCGAAACAGGCTGGTCAAGTCGCAGGCTCATGGCTCGACTAGCTGAAATGGCATGGCTATAATGCCGCGTCATTTTATGTTTCTAGGGAAGACAGTATTGTCTTCAAACAAAGATGGGCCGGGTGCTATTTGCCAGGCTACGTCTGAGGAGCGGGATCATTGCCCCCGCATGCTGAGTTGAACGAGGTAAAAGAATGCAAGTTTCTGTCGAGACGACCCAAGGTCTGGAACGCCGCCTTACCATTACTGTACCGGCTGACAAAGTAGAGAAAGAGATCAACGGTCGCCTGGCTCAACTGGCCAAGACTCGTCGCGTTGATGGTTTCCGTCCTGGCAAGGCCCCGATGAGCGTCATCAAGAAGATGTATGGTGCTTCTGTAGTGGCCGATGTGGCTGATTCCCTGATCCAGCGTCACTTCATCGAAGCCGTGGTTGGTCAGAAGCTGAGCCCAGCCGGTGCCCCGACCGTCCAGCCGAACGAGCTGGCCGCAGGTCAAGATTTTGTATTCACTGCGACTTTCGAAGTCTATCCAGAAATCGAAGTGAAGAATCTGGATGCCATCAAGATCGAGAAGCCAACTGCCGCCGTGCAAGATGCTGATCTGGACAAGATGCTGGAAACCCTGCGTAAGCAACACGCTACCTGGGCTGAAGTGGATGCTCCTGCGGCCGCTGAGCTGCGTGCTACTATGGATTTCACCGGCTCTATCGACGGTGTTGAATTCGAAGGTGGCAAGGCTGAAGGTTTCACCTTGGTGCTGGGTGCTGGTCGCATGATCCCGGGCTTCGAAGATGGTCTGTTTGGTAAGAAAGCGGGTGAGTCATTTGATATCGATGTGACCTTCCCAGAAGATTACCATGCCGAAAACCTCAAGGGTAAGGCTGCCAAGTTTGCCATCACGCTCAGCAAGGTCGAGCAGCAAGTTCTGCCTGAACTGACTGCCGAGTTTGTTCAACGCTTTGGCGTGGAAGATGGGTCTGTTGACTCCCTGCGTGCCGAAGTGCGTAAGAACATGGAGCGCGAACTGAGCCAAGCGCTGAAGAACTCCATCAAGGAGCAGGCGCTGCAAGGTCTGATCGATAATAACGAGATCACTGTACCTAAGGCTGCCATCGAACAAGAGATCGACGGCCTGCGTCAGCAAGCCATGCAGCGTTTCGGCGGTGCACAGAACAACAACATGCCACAACTGCCGGCTGAACTGTTCCAAGAACAAGCCGAGCGTCGTGTCCGCATTGGTCTGCTGCTGGGTGAAGTGATCCGTGTTAATGACATCAAGGCTGAAGATAACCGCGTGAAGGCGATTATTGAGTCCATGGCTACTGCCTATGAAGACCCGCAGGAAGTGGTGGATTACTACTTCAAGAATGAGCAACTGCTGAACAACATCCGCAATCTGGCGGTTGAAGAGCAAGCCGTTGAGCTGATCATGGCTAAGGCCCAAGTCACCGAGAAGGCTCTCTCCTTTGACGAGGTGATCAACAAAGCCGCTGCAGGTGCCTGATTGGAATTGACGCCGTCACATTTTTGATGCGTATAATGGCCCGTGTGAACTCACTCGGGCCTTTTTACTTTAGGAACATCGCCTTATGAATAATTTCTTCCAGGATTCAACTCCTTCTCCCATGAATGCCCTGGTACCCATAGTGGTTGAACAGACCGCTAAGGGTGAGCGTTCATATGATATCTACTCACGTCTGCTCAAAGAGCGGGTGATCTTCCTGACTGGTCCAGTGGAAGATTACATGGCCAATCTGGTGGTAGCGCAGCTGCTGTTCCTCGAATCCGAAAATCCGGAAAAGGATATCTATCTTTATATCAACTCACCGGGTGGTTCGGTGACGGCAGGTATGTCAATCTATGACACCATGCAGTTCATCAAGCCGGATGTCAGCACTGTCTGCATGGGGCAAGCCTGCTCTATGGGGGCATTCCTGCTGGCCGGTGGCGCTAAAGAGAAACGTTTCGTGTTGCCGCACTCACGGGTGATGATCCATCAACCATTGGGTGGGTTCCAAGGCCAGGCATCGGATATTCAGATCCATGCCATGGAAATATTGAAGATCAAACAGACGCTCAATGAGCGCTTGGCGGCTCACACCGGCCAACCCTTGGAGCGTATCGAACGCGATACTGACCGTGACAACTTCATGTCTGCCGAGCAGGCGGTGGAGTATGGTCTGGTTGATGCGGTCCTGACTAAGCGGGACTGACATGGTCGGCGGCCTGATATACACTGGTAGTCACCAGGAGGCCGCCGCCTCCTGTCTGAAGATTTGAGGTTAATGAATGACAGATAAACGCAAAGGTGAAGGCGACAACAGCAAGTTGCTCTATTGCTCATTTTGCGGCAAGAGTCAGCACGAAGTCCGCAAACTGATTGCGGGTCCGTCTGTCTACATTTGCGACGAATGTGTTGACCTGTGCAATGACATCATTCGCGAAGAGATCCGTGAGATCAACCCACGCAAAGATGAGCGGGCGTTGCCGACTCCCCATGAGATCCGTGCACACCTGGATGATTATGTCATCGGTCAGGTGCATGCCAAGAAAGTGTTGGCGGTAGCGGTCTATAACCATTACAAGCGTCTGCGTAGCGGCTATGCTGCCGATGGCGTGGAGCTGGGCAAGTCCAATATTTTGCTGATCGGTCCTACTGGTAGTGGCAAGACGCTGCTGGCCGAGACTCTGGCTCGCTTCCTGGATGTCCCCTTCACCATGGCTGATGCCACCACCCTGACCGAAGCTGGTTATGTGGGTGAGGATGTGGAAAACATCATCCAGAAGCTGCTGCAAAAATGCGATTACGACATCGAGAAGGCCCAGCGCGGCATCGTCTATATCGATGAAATCGACAAGATTTCACGCAAATCGGAAAACCCCTCCATCACTCGAGATGTTTCCGGGGAAGGGGTGCAGCAGGCATTGCTGAAGCTCATTGAAGGCACGATCGCCGCGGTACCGCCACAAGGGGGCCGTAAGCATCCGCAGCAGGAGTTCTTGCAGGTAGATACCTCCAAGATCCTCTTCATTTGCGGTGGCGCTTTTGCTGGGTTGGACAAGGTGATCGAGCAGCGCTCGGCCAAGGGCTCAGGCATTGGCTTTAAGGCTGATGTGAAGTCTAAGTCAACGGGCGTTACACTGACCGAGTCATTTGCCAAGGTTGAGCCGGAAGATTTGGTCAAGTATGGCCTGATTCCCGAATTCATTGGCCGTCTGCCGGTTCTGGCGACTCTGACTGAGCTGGATCAGGCGGCACTTATCCAGATCCTGACCTCACCGAAGAACGCCCTGACCAAGCAATTCCAGGCGCTGTTCAAACTCGAAGGGGTTGATCTGGAGTTCCGTGACGAGGCTCTGCAAGCCATTGCGGCCAAGGCCATGGAACGTAAGACAGGGGCTCGCGGCCTGCGTTCCATCGTTGAAGGCGTGCTGCTGGATACCATGTACGATCTGCCTTCCCAGCAAGAGGTGGCCAAGGTGGTGATCGATGAGAGCGTGATCAAGGGCGAGAGCCAACCGCTGCTTATCTATCAAAATCCGGAACGCCAAGCCGCCTCCGGCGACTAATTGGGTTAAATTTAAGCAAACGAAAGGGGCAATCAGCCCCTTTCTTCTTTTTTGCCATCCAAGCAATTGAATCTGCGATTAACGCCCCCATATACTCAACAAATTGCTTTGTCCAAAGGCGTTATGCCAAGAGATAACAACTATGAATCTTGAGCGTTCCGATCGCGTCGTCACCCCCGTCTTGCCTTTGCGTGATGTGGTGGTCTATCCGCATATGGTCATCCCCTTGTTTGTGGGTCGTGAGAAGTCCATCCGCTGCCTGGAAGCAGCCATGGAGCAAGACAAGCGGATCTTGCTGGTAGCCCAGAAAGAGGCGGCCACAGATGATCCAGCACTGGAGGACCTCTATCGGGTCGGGACAGTGGCTAATATTCTGCAATTGCTGAAGCTACCTGATGGCACCGTCAAGGTGCTGGTCGAGGGGGCGCAACGAGCCGAGCTTGAGCAACTGACCGAAGAGGATAACTACTTCGTGGGTGTCGCACGCCTGCTGGAGTCGGTGGCTATTCCGGATCAGGAAGAAGAGGTGATGGTGCGTTCCGCCATCAGCCAGTTCGAAGGCTATATCAAACTCAACAAGAAGATACCGCCGGAAGTGCTGACTTCCGTGGCGGCGATCGATGATGGTGCCCGCCTGGCTGACACCATGGCGGCTCACATGCCCCTCAAGCTGGAAGATAAACAGAAGGTGCTGGAGATCCCGGAGATCTCTGAACGTCTGATGTTCTTGATGGCGATGATGGAGTCGGAAATTGATCTGCTGCAGGTGGAGAAGCGTATTCGCTCCCGCGTCAAGAAGCAGATGGAAAAGAGCCAGCGCGAGTACTACCTGAATGAACAGATGAAGGCTATCCAGAAAGAGTTGGGTGAGCTGGAAGAGTCGCAGGATGAGTTTGACGGGCTGCAGAAGAAGATTGATGAAGCTGGCATGACAGCCGAAGCCAAAGAGAAAACCTTGGCTGAGCTGACCAAGTTAAAGATGATGTCGCCCATGTCGGCAGAGGCCACTGTGGTGCGCAGTTATATCGATTGGATGATAGCTGTGCCCTGGAAGAGTCGAACCAAGGTTAAGAAGAACCTGGCCTTGGCAGAGAGCGTACTGAACGAGGACCACTATGGTCTAGATAAGGTCAAGGAGCGTATCCTTGAATATCTGGCGGTACAGAGTCGCATGAACAAGCTCAAGGGCCCGATCCTCTGCCTGGTTGGGCCGCCAGGGGTGGGTAAGACCTCCTTGGGGCAATCCATCGCCAAGGCGACCGGGCGCAAGTATGTGCGTATGGCGCTGGGTGGGGTGCGTGATGAGGCCGAGATCCGCGGTCACCGCCGCACCTACATCGGCTCCATGCCGGGTAAGCTGCTGCAGAAGATGGCTAAGGTTGGGGTGAAGAACCCCCTGTTCCTACTCGATGAAATCGACAAGATGTCTTCTGATATGCGTGGCGATCCCGCTTCGGCCTTGTTAGAAGTGCTGGATCCAGAGCAGAACAACAGCTTCAACGATCACTATCTGGAGGTCGATTACGACCTGTCTGATGTGATGTTTGTGGCCACCTCCAATTCCATGAACATCCCTGGCCCCTTGCTGGATCGGATGGAGGTGATACGCCTGGCGGGTTACACCGAAGATGAGAAGCTGAACATCGCCAAGAATCACCTGCTGCAGAAGCAGATCGAGCGCAATGGTCTCAAGTCCCATGAGATCACCATCGAAGATTCGGCCATTGTCGGCATCATTCGTTATTACACCCGGGAAGCAGGGGTGCGTAATCTGGAGCGTGAAATCTCCAAGCTCTGCCGCAAGGCGGTCAAAGCCATCTTGCTAGATAAGAATCTCAAGCATGTGGTGATAAACCAAGAGAACCTTAAGGAGTACCTGGGGGTTCAGCGCTTCGATTATGGCAAGGCGGAAGATCACAACCAGGTTGGTCAGGTTGTGGGTCTGGCTTGGACCGAAGTGGGGGGCGATTTGCTCACCATAGAGGCAACCAATGTGCCAGGTAAGGGTAAGCTGACCTATACCGGCTCACTGGGTGATGTGATGCAGGAGTCTATCCAGGCTGCCATGACAGTGGTGCGGGCTCGAGCCGAGCAGTTGCGCATTAATGGCGACTTCTATGAGAAGCGGGATATCCATGTCCATGTGCCGGAAGGCGCGACGCCCAAGGATGGTCCTAGCGCGGGTATTGCCATGTGTACCGCTCTGGTTTCCAGCCTGACTGGCAATCCAGTCCGTTCTGATGTGGCCATGACTGGCGAGATCACGCTGCGCGGAGAGGTACTGCCGATTGGTGGCTTGAAAGAGAAGCTGCTGGCGGCCCACCGTGGCGGGATCAAGCGAGTGATAATTCCGAAGGAAAATGCCAAAGATTTGGAGGAGATCCCGGATAACGTCAAGCAAGATCTGGAAATCTTCCCTGTACGCTGGATAGACGATGTGCTTAAGCTGGCACTGCAGGATCCGGTAGAGGGCTTTGAGGTCGTCAAACCGTAGCCTGTGTGGGCTGGCGTGGATTTTGCCTTTGTGAAGTAAGAGTGGGTCGGTGTCTCACCGACCAATCAGTTTCCGCGTGGGGATAAAGCGTGAATTACAACGGGTTACCGTCTGCCTTCACTTGCAACCCATCTGGAGGATTGTTATAAAGCGTGGACTCGTCATGGCCAAGGAAAAATCAGCCATGGCCATGGCTAAAAATAGGGGAAGCAAAACCGTGAATAAATCACAATTAGTAGACAAAATTTCCGAAGGCGCTGATCTGTCCAAGGCGGCCGCTGGTCGTGCGCTGGACTCTTTCATCGAGGCAGTGGGTGAGGCATTACAAGCAGGCGATCAGGTTTCTCTGGTTGGTTTTGGCACCTTTACCCTGCGTGAGCGCGCATCCCGCTCTGGTCGTAACCCGCAGACGGGTGAAACTATCGAGATTGCGGCGGCCAAGATCCCGGCTTTCAAGGCAGGTAAAGCACTGAAAGACTCAGTCAACTAAGCCGAGCCCGTTTATCCCCCCTGGGGAATTGTGAATTCAGAACGATTGAATCCTCAAATATTCTTATCAGGGCGCATCCAAATCGATGCGCTTTTTTATATTCATGTCCACTGCATCGGGAGCAAATGATTCATGCTGATGGATAAATTGCGTGAAGGGGCTCAAGGGAGAGTCGCCAAGATCATTTTTTGGCTGATAATTCTCTCTTTTGCCTTGGCTGGGGTTGGTAGCTATCTGAACAGCCCTGTCGATACCAACCCAGCTGAAGTGAATGGTGAACCCATTACGAATCAGGCGCTGGAAACTGCATACCGCAACGAACGTGCTCGCATGGAATCCCAGTTTGGCGAGAGCTTTGCCCAACTGGCCAGCAATCCTGCCTATGTGCAGCAGCTACGTAAGAATGTGCTGGAGAAACTGGTCGACCAGCTGGTGCTGGATCAACAGGCTCACAGTGCGCAAGTTCGTGTTGGCGATGAGCAGATCAAGGATGCTATCCGTGATATGTCTGAGTTCCAACAGGATGGCAAGTTTAGTAATGAGCGTTATTTGAACCTGTTGAGCCGTGCCGGTTATACACCGCAAGGTTTCAGCGACTCCATTCGCCAGGATCTGATCCGTCAGAACTGGGTGGGTGGCGTCGTCGGTTCCGATTTTGCCCTGCCGAGTGAAGTGGATCGTGCCGATGCGCTGTTTCAGCAGACTCGTGATGCCACGCTCTACACGGTTCCTGCGGCATACTTTGAAAAGAGTATTGTCCCCTCTGATAGCGAATTGGATACCTATTATAAGGCCAATGAAAAGCGCTTTATGAGCCCGGAGATGGTCAAGGTCAACTACCTGCTGATAGACAGCAAGGCGTTGGCGAGTGAGGTTACGCTGACGGACCAAGATGTGCGTGATTACTATGATCAGCACCAGGATCTCTATCAGACAGCCGAGCGCCGCCATGTGGCTCATATCTTAGTGACCGATAAAGATGACAAGGTTGCCGAGAAGAAGGCGCAGGATCTGCTGACTAAGCTGAAGGCCGGTGACGATTTTGCCAAGCTGGCACAAGCCGACTCTGCCGACACACTCTCTGCCCGGAAGGGGGGCGAGTTAGATTGGTTCGAGAAGGGGGTGATGGACCCGGCGTTTGAGAAGGTGGCCTTTACCCTGGGTAAACCTGGTGAGCTATCGACTGTCGTCAAGAGCAAATTTGGTTACCACATCATCAAGTTGTTGGGTGTGGAGCCGCAAACCACCCGTCCGTTTGAAACAGTCAAGGCGGATGTGGCCAACAAGCTGAAGCAGGATAAGGCCCGTGACACCTTCTTGGATCAACAGCAGAAGCTGGCGGACCTGAGCTTTGAAAATCCGGACTCTTTGGACCTGGTGGCAGAAAAGCTGGGCATGAAGGTTGAATCCTCTGATTTCATCTCTGCGGCGGCCAACAACTATCCGTTCAACGATGCCAAGTTCAAGCAACAGGCCTTCTCTGCCGATCTGCGCGAGCAGAACAACAACTCTGAGGTGATCAACCTGAGTGATGATGTGGCGGTTGTGCTGCATGTGGTGGATTACAAGCCTGCTGCTGTGCGTCCTCTGGCCGAAGTGAAGGGCGATGTGCTGGCAGCCGTTAAGCTGCAGAAGGCGCAAGCTGCCGCTCGGGCCGAAGCCGAAAAAATGTTGGTTCAAGCACAGAAGGGCGAATCTATTGATGCGGCTCTGAAGGCTGTTGAAGGCAAGCAAGTCGAGCACAAGGCATTGACGCGTAACAGCACTGAGCTGGATGCTAGCCTGCTGCAAGCCCTGTTCCGCATGGCGAAACCGGTTGACGGTAAGCGCTCTGTCGAGCTGACTGCGCTGCCTGATGGTGATCAAGTGGTCATGGTACTGAGCAAGGTAGGGCAGTCTGACAAGGATTCGAAGATGAAGCCGATGTTGGAGTCGCAACTGACTCAGGCTAAATCGACTCAGACCTATGAGTCGTTACTGGCTCAGGCCAGAGCTGATGCCAAGCTCGTCTATCGAAAACTGCAGGAACAAGCTGCCGAGTAACGAAATACAGGCCCCGTCGAAAGACGGGGTTTTCGTTTTTATAAGCCGACTCACAAACTTTTCAAGCCCTGTGGTAGGCAGGCTCAGCCACTTTGGTTATGATGCCGTTTATCAATGGTCGGCCAATCATGGTTGCGAAAGGTAGTAGATAGCGGAGAGACTCGGATTGATTAGCGTATTTCTAGTTGATGATCATGAACTGGTACGCACAGGGATCCGTCGCATACTCGAGGATGTTCGTGGAATTAAGGTCGTTGGCGAGGCTCATGACGGTGAAAATGCCGTGCAATGGTGCCGTGAAAATCAAGCCGATGTGATCTTGATGGACATGAATATGCCCGGGATTGGAGGCTTGGAAGCCACAAAAAAAATTCTGCGGGTCAGACCAGATACCCGCATCATAGTTCTCACCGTGCACAGTGAGAATCCGTTTCCCACCAAGGTCATGCAGGCCGGGGCGGCCGGTTATCTCACCAAGTGCTCGGCACCGGATGAGATGATCCATGCCATTCGCGCCGTGCAGTCAGGACAGCGATATATTTCTCCTGCAATTGCCCAACAGATGGCGTTGAGCCAATTCAGCTCCCATGACGTTGAAAATCCGTTTGCGGCGCTCTCGGAGCGGGAGTTGCAAATCATGCTGATGATCACCCGCGGCAGTAAGGTCAATGATATCGCTGAGCAGCTTAGTCTTAGTCCCAAGACAGTTAACAGCTATCGCTATCGACTGTTTGAAAAGTTGCAGATCAGCGGTGATGTAGAGCTAACCCGTATGGCCATTCGTTATGGCATGTTGGATGCGCAATCCCTCTAAACGATGGACTTAGCTTTCCACATTTTTAAGTGGTAATAATTGGCGGCAGTAGCCGCCTTTTTAGTCTGTGTCGCAAGAGATGGATCCCATGACAGATACTCCCTCCCTGTTTGATGGCAAAACCTTCCTCAAGACAGTGCCTCATCAGCCTGGCGTCTACCGTATGCATGACAAGGATGGAACCATCATCTATGTGGGCAAAGCCAAAGATCTGGTAAAGCGCTTGGCCTCCTATTTTCGTCGGGATCCGGGCAGTGAAAAGACTCGAGCCCTGGTGCGGCACATCTGTGATATTCAGGTTACGGTAACGCACACCGAGACCGAAGCGCTGATCCTTGAACATAACTTTATCAAGCAGCATCAGCCGCGCTACAACGTGCTGCTGCGTGATGACAAATCCTACCCCTATATCTTACTGACCCACCATAAACACCCGCGCATTGCGTTGCATCGAGGCGCGCGTAAGTTGGCCGGTGAGTATTTCGGCCCCTATCCTAGCGGGGGGGCTGTGCGGGAGAGCTTGCACTTGATGCAGAAACTCTTTCCGGTGCGCCAGTGTGAAGACTCAGTCTATGCCAATCGCAGCCGTCCTTGCTTGCTCTATCAGCTCAAGCGTTGTGCTGGCCCCTGCGTGGCAGGGCTGATCTCGGATGAGGAATATGCGGCACAAGTGGAGCTGGCTCGCCTGTTTCTGCAGGGTAAAGATCAACAGCTCATCAATGATGTGGTCAGCAAGATGGAGCAGGCGAGTCAGTGCCTGGCCTTTGAGCAGGCTGCCCGTTTTCGGGATCAGCTGCTGGCCCTGCGGCGGGTACAGGAGCAGCAATCGGTTAGTGGCAACGTGTTGGATGACCTGGATATAGTTGGTGTGGCCATCGACTCGGGTATTGCCAGCATCCATGTGTTGTTTATCCGTCAGGGCAAGGTGTTGGGTAGTCGCAACTATTTTCCCAAGATGCCAGCCGATGCCGAGCGTGAAGAGATAGTTCACTCCTTTTTACTGCAGTTTTATCTATCCGGGATTTCTGGGCGCCAGATCCCGGCCGAAGTGCTGCTAGATACCGAGCTGGAGGATGAAACTCCGCTGGCTGAGATGCTGAGCCAGACGGCGGGCTATGCCGTGCGCGTGAGCAGTCGGACTCGCAGTGAGCGTACCCGTTATATCAAACTGGCCTCCACCAATGCGCTGGTGGCACTGACCAGTCGACTCAGCCATAAGTCGACTCAGCACCAGCGCTTCGAGCAACTCGAAGAGTTGTTGGAGTTGAATGAACCAATAACGCGCATGGAGTGCTTCGATATTTCCCACACCATGGGGGAGGCCACCGTCGCCTCCTGCGTGGTGTTTAATCGTGAAGGGCCGCTCTCCAGCGAATATCGCCGTTTTAATATTGAAGGGATCACCGGTGGTGATGATTACGCCGCCATGGCCCAGGCACTGGATCGCCGTTTTGCCAAGCAACAGGCGGCGGATAAGGTCCCGGATATCGTGTTTATTGATGGTGGCAAGGGGCAGCTGGCTCGAGCCGAAGAGATAGTGGCCGGGCACCTGGATAAACTCAGCGGCAAACGGCCGCTGCTCATTGGCATCGCCAAGGGGGAGAGCCGCAAGCCGGGTTTGGAAACCCTGATCCTGGGTGAGAGCCATGAAGAGTTGCATCTGGCTAATGATTTACCGGCCTTGCACCTTATCCAGCATATTCGCGATGAATCCCACCGTTTCGCCATTACAGGGCATAGAGCTAAACGCGCCAAGACTCGGGTGTCCAGTGCCTTGGAATCGATCCCTGGCGTTGGTGCTAAAAGGCGTCAGTCATTGCTCAAATACCTAGGGGGCATGCAAGAGGTAGTGAAAGCCAGTGTCGATGAGTTGGCTAAAGTGCCGGGAATTAGCGCAGAGCTGGCTAGTAAGATCCATGATGCGTTGCATCATTAGCGCGATTCGGGCAACATGGCTTGGCATTTTTGCGGCGGCGTAGCGTGATGTTAAATATTCCTAATATATTGACTCTGTTCCGGATCTTTCTGATCCCAGTCTTTGTGGTGCTCTTCTATTTGCCATTTGCTTGGTCAAATCTGTGGGCTGCTGGGGTGTTCGTTCTGGCGGCTGCCACCGACTGGTTCGATGGCTATCTGGCCCGTCGTCTCAATCAAAGTACCCCTTTTGGTGCTTTTTTGGATCCTGTGGCCGACAAGATCATGGTCTCCTCGGCCCTAGTGTTGATTGTGGAACATTATGATACCGTCATCATCACCATCCCGGCCTTGACTATGATAGGCCGTGAAATTCTCATCTCCGCATTGCGGGAGTGGATGGCTGAGCTGGGCAAGCGATCCAGCGTAGCGGTAGGGTGGATGGGCAAGTGGAAGACCACCATTCAGATGATGGCCCTGACTGGACTTATCTGGGAGCAGAATATCTGGATAGTCTGGGCTTCTTATGTGTTGCTGTACATAGCGGTGATCCTGACGTTTTCCTCTATGTTGCAATACCTTAAGGCGGCGTGGGGCGATCTGACTCAGTCGACGTGAGAAATATCGGTTTGGTGCGCTGAAAAAAGCAGCAAATAGTCAAAAAATCAATAACTTTGTTTGACTCCCTGTGCCAGCTCGTTAGAATGCAAACCGCATCTCGCAGTAGATGCTTATGAAGCGGGAATAGCTCAGTTGGTAGAGCACGACCTTGCCAAGGTCGGGGTCGCGAGTTCGAGTCTCGTTTCCCGCTCCAAGTTTTCAATGGCGCGTTAACAAAGCGGTTATGTAGCGGATTGCAAATCCGCCTAGTCCGGTTCGACTCCGGAACGCGCCTCCAATTTCTCACTATTTACAGATCCTGATGCCCGGTTGGTGAAATCGGTAGACACAAGGGATTTAAAATCCCTCGCTGGCAACGGCGTGCCGGTTCGATTCCGGCACCGGGCACCATTCAAGAATCTCAAAAACTCCTTAACTATCAAGTGAATGCAACGCTTTAATGCGTTTGTACTTCGTTGTTTACCCCGCTGTTTTCTCTCTGCCGTTTTCCTTTCTTGTCGATATCCTGTAGAAGCGGATTACTACTTCCTGCTACTCGCTGCGAACAACTCCAGCACATTTCCAACATAGCCAACAACTCGTCACCAGACCGGACTCCTGTCAGGTCCGGGGTTTCCCTCTGGTCTTGAGCGACTGGCTACCGGTCTGTGCTTCCCCTGCCATTACCCCTTAAAACCGCATTCACGCCTATTTGAAACAGATATTAATCCAATGATTCAACCACTCATTGGAGGTTTCTATGTCAGCAACATTGCCCACCAAATTCCGCTTCACCAACTCATCCATCAAATCTTTACCAGCCCAACGCCGGGATGCAGCCGCAACTGAACTGGAGTTCTCGGATACCGAAGTTATCGGCCTGAAGCTTCTGTCAGGTAAAAGTCAGGGCAGTAAGCGCTTCTTGCTGCGTTATACCCTGCAAGGCAAGAAGCGCAGCATTGCCCTGGGGCGCTTCGGAGATATCGATGTCAGTCAGGCCAGAGCCATCGCTCGAAAGCACAAGGCGATGCTAGCCGAAGGGATAGACCCGGTAGCCGAACGTGATAGTTACAAGTCCGAGCCCACCCTTACTGAGTTCTTCTGGCAGAGCTATTTGCCGCATTTGAAAACCATCGGCAAGCGCTCAATCCCGAACGACATTCAGCGTTTTAAGCACTATGTTGAACCACGCTTGGGCACTCTGCGTTATTCCCAACTCAAGGCCATGGATGTGCTGCAACTGCAATCGGAGATGGTTAATCCGTCTAATCCGAAGCAAACCCCCTATGCTCCCAGTACCACCAATCGAGTGCTGGCTCTGCTCAAGACCATGGGCGGTTATGCGGTGCGTTGGGGAATACTCGAAAGCAATGAAGCCGCGAAGATAAAGCTGCTCAAGGAGAACAACGAGCGGACTCGGTTCTTATCGGTGGAGGAGATGAAACGGGTCATTGAAGAGGCATTAGCTGATAGCAATCCAACCGCTGGCAGCTTTATCGCCATGCTCTACCTGACCGGCGCTCGTAAATCAGAGGTCTTGTTAGCTAAGTGGGAGCAGGTGAACTGGGAAGAGAAGACGCTGTTTGTACCTATGTCACGGCCTTTTTCTCGGCCTTTCTTATGATCATGCCAGTAGGCTATGACGCCGGTGTAAGCATCAAGGTCAGCCACCGAGAAGCGGTGACTATCGCTGCTTTGCCGGGTGATGGTGACGGCGGGGGTCGCCTGCCACTGGCGGTCAGTGCTTGACCGGCTTTGGCAATCGGATTCATGCTGGTCGATATGGTCGATATGGTCGATATGGTCGATATGGTCGATATGGCGCAGGGCAGATCGTAGCGGCGATTCAGGCGTAAGGTCGCAGTAGTGTCGAACGAGTTCCAGCACTTAACGGAAACAGCAAAATAGTGGAGAGGTTATGTCATTTAAAGAACAGTTTATAACTTATTTAAAACACTACTCTGATAAAAACCTTGTGAAGATCGCGGATATGTTCGCGGATAATGTGACCTTGAGAGATTGGACCATCTCCGTTGTGGGTAAAGAGGCTGCCCTGGCTGAGACCCAAAAGAATTTCAACGCGGCCAGCCGTGTCGATGTCGAGGTGTTACATACCTATGAAACAGCCAATGGGGTGGCGGGCGAGTTGCGTATTATAGTTAATGAAACTGATGTGCTGTATGTGGTCGATGTGGTCACCTTTAATCTGGATGGCAAGATAGAATCTATTCGCGCCTATATAGGAAGAGGTGATTGACGTTTTGATTCCGGGTGCAATAGGGTGGTGCTGAAGGTACTGATGCAGGCCAGCCGTATGCTAGGCTTGGGTGAGGTACGGCTCCTGCTATGAGGGATAGATAATGAAGAAAGCGGTATTGGGTGTTTGTTTGCTAGTGTTAGCCATGCCAACCATGGCTGCCATGACTATTGATTCCAATGGTATTCGTATCAACACCAGTGACAATAATGAAGTTGAAAACTGGAAGAAGAAGCACAACACGGATTGCAGTTCGCTGAAGATTGGTGATGTGACCATCAGGAGCGAGGGGTGTAGTGACAGTGCAGGCAAAAATAAAGAGAACAGCAGTGTGCATGGAGAGAACAACCCCGGTAAGGGGCACGCCAAGTCCAAGCAGGGAAAGCAGAAGTAATCTCTGTTAAGTCAACCTAGGTTCTGCCTTCAATCAACCCGGCTCTTGCCGGGTTGATGCGTTTTTACTCCAGGTGGGAGGGTTGGACTAATTGGTAGCGCTGGA
Source organism: Pseudaeromonas sp. HNCC25DJ180 (assembly GCF_055413345.1). NCBI lineage: Bacteria > Pseudomonadati > Pseudomonadota > Gammaproteobacteria > Aeromonadales > Aeromonadaceae > Pseudaeromonas > Pseudaeromonas sp. HNCC25DJ180. Next base: position 147,814 of record NZ_JBVAYF010000012.1, on the reverse strand, counting down.
AGTGAAAGCGGCCGCTACTGTCTATGCCATCTAACCGTAGAGAGAGGGGGCTGGCAAAGCCGGGCATATCGGTAACCAGAGTGTGAAATTCGCCGTTCTCACCGCAGGGATCAACCGTTTCAGGCAACTCGGCAATCAGCTCGCTGGAGTAATAGTGACCACAGAAACGGCCATCGAGTTGCTGGGTGTCGACTGTTGCAATCCGAGTCTGAATGCCGCGCATCACTATCTCTTGAGCAAGGGCGCGGCTATCTATGCCCAGCAGCGGAAAGAGGCACTGCCAGCCAGCTGGCTCTATATAGCTGCGGCGATAGTCGGCAATACCGTTGCAGAACATGTCACCAAAGGCCACGGCATCAATGGCAAGTTTCGACTCTTTTAACCCCTGTACCACGCAGCGCTGATAGATGGGGTTGGGCGGGAAGATCTCGGGCAGCGCTATGGTGATGAGGGGGAGCCCCAGTTGCTCGGCCTGGGCTTGCACCACAGGCAGAGGTGTGTGCTGAAATGGCACGCCATCGCCGACATAGGTGGTGTAGAGGCCAACCACTCGGTAGCGAGGGTCAGCTTGTAGCCGTAGCAGGGTGAGGGCGGAGTCCTTACCGGAGGACCAGCTGATAATGGTGTTGAGTGGGGCCATCTTCTGCTCAATAGTTGAGATGAGGTTTCACATGCTAGCGGCTTTATAGTAGGGGCGAAAGCAATGCCGTTATTCGTTAGTCGGGTTCTGTGACCCTGCGGTTGGGGATGCAATCGGTTACATCTGGTGTGGCTCGTCAGACTAGTGACCATGAAAGCGCAATCATTTGAAATGCAACGTTTTCAAGGAAAATATTTGTTGATCACCATCACAAAATGGCTAGCATCGGAAGTGACCAAGGTCACAAAAGCCACGAGGTGAGATATGAAAAACATCTACAAGAGTCTGACTAACCTGCTCTCTGGCCACAACGAAGAACACTACGCCCCTGCTACTCGCGAGTATTACTTCCGTTACGAGCGTTAAGCTCTGACCAGAACAGCATCCCAATACAAGCCGCGCATTGCGCGGCTTGTTCGTTTCTATTGGTTGAGAAAACGTGGCGGGCGTTGCTTGAATTATTTATTGCATAGGTGCGTCAGCCTTTGCTTGTTGTAGAATCGGCGCCCTTGCCGTCAGTGGATGGTTTTGCCGGGTTGCCTAAGTAGCACAGTACCCGGGGTCGATTGTTAAAGGAAATCTCTCTTGGATTATTCACTCTCATCATCTACATCAACCGGCGTCACGCCAGGGCGACTCATCCTGGCGCCAATGGAGGGGGTGTTGGATCCCTTGATGCGGACCCTGCTCACTGAACTCAACCCCTACGATCTCTGCATTACCGAGTTTGTGCGGGTGATCGACATGCTCCTGCCCAAGCGCACCTTCTACAAATTAGCCCCCGAGTTGCACCATGGTGGCAAGACCCCCTCGGGCACGCCGGTGCGGGTGCAGCTGTTGGGGCAATCGCCGGAGTGGTTGGCCGAGAATGCGGTGCGGGCCATAGAGCTGGGCTCGCCGGGGGTGGATCTTAACTTTGGCTGTCCGGCTAAATTGGTCAATCAATCCAAAGGGGGAGCCGTGCTGCTCAAGGAGCCGGAGCTGCTCTATCGCATCATTCAGGCGGTTCGTCAGGCTGTGCCGACAGCGCAGCCCGTGACCGCCAAGATACGTTTAGGCTGGGATGACCCTTCCCACTGTCTGGCGATAGCCGATGCGGCCTATCAGGCTGGCGCTAACGAGTTGGCGGTGCATGGGCGAACCAAGGAGGATGGCTACCGTAGTGAGGCGATCAAGTGGGAGTGGATAGCGCAGATCCGCGAGCGTCTGCCCATTCCGGTGATCGCCAATGGCGAGATCTGGAATCACGCCGATGCCCGGCGCTGTCAGCAGGTGACCGGATGTCAGGATCTGATGGTGGGGCGGGGGGCGCTGAATGTGCCCAATCTGGGGCGGGTTATTCGGCATGATGAACCCATCATGCCCTGGCTTCAGGTGCTGCAATTACTATTGCGCTATTGCGAGCTGGAGGTGCGGGGTGACAAGGGGCAGTACTTTCCCAACCGCATCAAGCAGTGGTTCAGTTACCTCAGACAGCCCTATCCGCAAGCTCAGGAGCTATTTGCCTCCTTGCGGCGCTGTAATGAGGCGGCCGCCATCATGGCTCTGCTGGCGGCGGCGCTGGCGGCCAGCGAAGCAAGCTGAGCCTCTGTGACGTAGCCTGTCTGACGTAGCCCGGAGCAGTTACTCGGGCTCGATCAGCGCGGAACCTGCAGGCTCCTCGTGCTGGGCTCCATTGTTGTTTCGGTGGCAAAACAGGATCAGCGTAGCGCGGGGAGCCAGCAGGTAGGGGCTCTGCACCGGCGGGAGTGGCAAGCCCAACGGTGTGATATCCAGCGGCGGGGCCAGTCCGGTGTCAATCACCCGCAGCCACTGCCCCTTGGGATTGTGTGGCGGGGTTGGCAGGGTCAGACTCTGTGGTTCCCAATAGCTGTTGAAGAAGGCATAAAAATCGGTGCGGCTGGCGGCGGCATAGCCCGTCATCCCCAACGAATGCGAGTGATCGCTCCAATCGGGAGCATGTGGTTGTACCCCGTGCCAGACAATGCCCGCGCTCTCCAGGGTTTCAGCCAGGCTGACTATGCCTTGGGCCGGGCGAGGTCGGGCAGTGCGATAGCGGATGAGTTCACTCATGAAGCGCTGCATCTCTTCCCCACGCGAGCTCCTCGACCAATCCAGCCAACTGAGGGGGTTATCCTGGCAGTAGGCATTATTATTGCCTTGCTGGCTGCGCAGTCGCTCATCTCCCATCAATAACATGGGTGTGCCGACCGAGAGCAGGGTTAGCAGCGCCAGGTTCTTCGCCTGTCGCATGCGCAAGCCCAGGATCTCGGGGTCGCAAGTCTCGCCCTCCACACCATGATCCCAGCTGTAGTTGTCATTGCTGCCATCCTGGTTATCTTCGCCGTTAGCCAGATTATGCTTGTGATTGAAGCTCAGCAGATCCCACAGGGTGAAGCCATCGTGGCAGGTGACGAAGTTGACGCTCTTTTGCGGATCATTGTAATGGGGGTGGTAGATATCCGGGCTGCCGATGAGGCGACTGGCCAGTCGCGGCACCATGCCATTATCGCCGCGAATGAAGCGGCGAATATCATCGCGGAACTGGCCGTTCCACTCCCGCCAACGTAAGCCAGCTAATGAGCCTACCTGATAGAGGCCACCGGCATCCCAGGCTTCGGCAAACAGCTTGGTATCGGCCAGGCTGTAATCACTGTCAATGGCCAGCAGGGTGGGCGGGTCGGTCAGGGGAGTGCCGGACTTGTCCCGAGAGAGAATGGAGGCCAGATCGAACCGAAAACCATCCACATGCATCTCTTCACGCCAGAAGCGCAGACTATCTGTGATGAGCTTCTTGGTCATGGGGTGGGAGGCATTCAGGGTATTGCCGCAACCGGAATAGTTGGTGTTGCGCTGCTGACTCTCATCCAGGATGTAGAAGGCTTCATTGTCCAGGCCGCGAAAGCAGAAGCTGGGGCCGTTATCACCCCCTTCAGCAGTATGGTTATAGACCACATCCAGTATCACCTCGATATTGGCTCTATGCAGCGCCTTGACCATATCGCGAAACTCATCCAGCACCCCGAGCAAGGAGTCGTCACTGCTGTATTCGGCATGGGGTGCGAAGAAGCCCATGGGGCTATAGCCCCAATAGTTGCTGAGTCCGGGGCGGGCGTCTTGCGGATCAAATTGGAAAATAGGTAATAGTTCGACGGCTGTGACGCCGAGCTCCAGCAAATAGGGGATCTTGTCGATGACTCCGGCGTAAGTGCCGCGTTTTTTCGGCGCCAGACCCGAACTCGGCGAGCGGGTAAAGCCAGCCACATGCATTTCGTAGATCACCGAGCCCGGCAGGGGATGGCGGGGGAAACGATCCCCCTCCCAGTCATACCCATCCAGATCGACTACCACGCTCTTGGCGCACTCGGCAAAGCAGGCCTCTGACTCCATGGCCGCTTCCCGTCGATACTGTTTGGGCAGCAGAATACGGCGGCCATAGGGATCCAGCAGCACCTTGTTAGGGGAAAAACAGTTGGCCGGGAGCGTAAGAAGAGGCGTTTTTACCCGCCAGCCATAGATCTGCCCTGCCTCTACCCCAGCTACGTGTATATGCCAGTAGTAACCGGAGCGGTGACGAGGGGCGGTTAGGAGGAGGCAGCGTGGTTCTGTGTCGCTCTCATGGGCAAAGAGCAACAGCTCCATGGTTTTGGCATAGCGTCCCCAGATGGCGAAGTTGACACCGCGACTATCCAGCGTGGCTCCCAATTGGCGGCAATGGCCGGGCTCTATCTGTGATCCTGTGGGCATAGCCGCTCCTTCTGCTCGGTCTGAGTTTGTATTCATCTTAGTCCTATATGCTGATGAAAGGGTGGGGATAGCACTCAGCTTTTGACGTCATTTATGGTCAATTTGCCTGATCTTGAGGAAAAAAGAGGTTAAGTGAGGAACCAAACTCACCTGTCACGACTCCAATAAAAATACTCATCTGAATGATTGCGTGGGAGCCAGTATGGTTAAGGGGGCTGGAGTTATGGGATGGCGGTTACTGGTGGGGATTGGCTTGGGGGCATGGATGAGTATGACGCTGGCTGCCGAGTCGAGTTCGAAAGCTGAGCTGTATGGTCAGTGGCGGCTCGTGGGGGGCTCGGTCGAGATCCCGGTTAATTGTCGGCGTGCGGAGTTGGATATATCGCCATCGGGGGTGGTTTCCGAGCGAACTTACTCTCAGTTAGGTGAGCTGTTTGCGCTACAGGCTCAGGCGAGCATAGCTCAGCAGGGAAGCCTCTATACCTTGGCGCTGCGGCAGATCAAGCATAATGGTCAGCCCGATTGCCTGGGGCAAGAAGCCGAGTTTGTGGTTCGCCATCTGCCAGCTACCCTGCAGTTGGAGGTGAATGGCGATCGTCTATTCCATTATCTAAACGGCAATCGTCAGGGTGCGTATTTGCGCTATGAGCGGATGGGGTTGGAGCCGCAGCTGGCTAGCAATCGTCTCTGGTAGCCTTGGCTTTTGTCGGCCGGGCTTTTAGTTTAGACTGCGGGCTCTTTGGCTATTGAATAGAAAACATGATGATCGTCCCCAGTTTTGAAGTGGTAATCCGTTGGTTGAGCCAGGCTCGCATTCCCCATTATCTGTGCGATCAGTGCCATGGTATTCATCTGGTGGATATCCAGTCGTTGGATGGGGTGTTGGAGAGTCGTCTGTTTGTGGAAAATGACGGCGTGATGTTTACCACCGAGCTGGAAATCCGTCCCGTGGGGTTGTTACCGCTGGTCGCCGATCTGGGCCGCTTGAATATGAGCTATCCGACCCTGAAGATCTTTGTGGATGTGGTGGATGATAATTTGCCGCGGCTGATGATCTGTGACTCTGTGCATATCAAGGCGGGGTTGACCTTCGAACAGTTGGAGTTGTTTGTTACCAGTGCGGTGACCAGTATCAAGCAGCTATATGGTGAGTGTGAGCAGGCAGGATTCCTTAACCAGGGGGATGTGGCCAATCAGGGCGGAGCCGTACACTGACACCAAGGAACACTCATGCAAAACAAAAGCCCGGCGAGGGTCTGCTCGCCGGGCTTTTGTTTTTTTTGCTCGGCAGGCTTAGGCCGAGACTGTCTGGGGTGTGGTGCTGGGATTATTCTGCTTATCACGCATCTGCTGCAATACGCGCCCGGCTATCAGCAGCACCTTATCGACCAGCGGTTCATTGAAGGTTAAGGGCGGTTCGATACGCACTGTCTTGGCATTGATGAGCGTGCCTGCGACCAGTACCCCGGCATCAAACATCGCCTTGGCAAAGTTATAGCCCAGCTGGTTCTGTTTAAACTCAATGGCTTGCAGCATGCCTTGGCCGCGAACCGTGACTATCAGGTCAGGGAAATCTTCGGCCAGCTCATGTAATCCCTCCAGAAAATAGGCTCCGACACGAGCGGCTTGCTCGGGCAGGGCCTCTTCCAGCAACACGTTGATGGTCGCGATCCCGGCGGCGCAGGCCATGGGGTTACCGCCAAAGGTGGTTGTGTGCAAGAAGGGATTGTCAAACAGCACAGAGAAGACCTTTTCGCTGGCCAGGGTGGCGGAGATAGGCATGACGCCACCACCTAATGCCTTAGCTAGACAGAGGATATCGGGTACGACCCCGCTGTGCTCACAGGCAAACATCTTGCCGGTGCGGCCCATGCCGGTTTGCACTTCATCGAGGATGAGCAGCGCACCTACTTCATCACAGAGTTTGCGTAGGCCAGGCAGGTAGTCAGCCGGCGGTATGATCACTCCACCTTCCCCCTGAATGGGTTCGACTATCACGGCAGCCACGCCATCACCAGCATTCTGACAGGCATACAGGGTATCGCGCATGGCCTCGAGATCACCGAAAGGGACATGCCGGAAGCCAGGTACCAGAGGGGCAAAAGGCTTGCGGAATACCGCTTTTGAGGTGGCGGAGAGGGCGCCCAGGCTCTTGCCATGGAAGCCGCCGTTAGTGGCGACAAAAGCGGTCTTGCCATGAGGGGATTGATAAGCCTTGGCTAGCTTGATGGCTGCTTCCACCGATTCGGTACCACTGTTGCCAAAGAAGCAGTACTGCAAATTGCCGGGGGCAATAGTGGCCAGCATCTTGGCCAACAGGGCACGCAGAGGATCCAGTAGCTCCTGACTATGCAGTGGTTGCTTGCTGAGTTGCTGTTCGACCGCGGCTACCACCTTGGGGTGGCGGTGACCCACGTTGAAGATACCGAAGCCACCGAGGCAGTCGATATATTCACGCCCTGAGGTATCTACCAGGGTGTTAGGGCCGCTGGCTCGCCATTCGATAGCCGCAAACTGGCCACCAGCCGTGACTGATTTGCGGTATTCGAGAAAGCCAGGATTGATATGGTTGCGAAAGCCACTGATGGTTTGATCATTGAGCCACTCTACCTCGTTAGGGGAGAGTCGTTCCTTGCTGATGATATCCAGTGCTTGGCGCGAGAGGGCTAGCGCCGATGCCTTACCCTTATGCATAGAATCCTACCTGGGGCCTAGCCCGGTCATGTGCCTGTAATCACTTTAGCTTTAGGTGGTTATTGTTGCAAGTGTTTGATTTTAAACAGGTTTGCACCAATTGGGGGCTATGACTGCTTATGCAGGTGCCTAGCAGGGATAGGCAAAAATGGTCTCTTAAATATGAGTTATAAAGATTAAGGTTAGGCGCAGTCTTTGAACCATAAAACTAGTTAACTCCTATTTTGTGGGGGATTGAGTACGGAGTTTGATGTTTGTGCGGTGTTTTGCTCTGCAATGGTGTTTTGGCCGTCAGGCTGGATGAATATGCATGTGCAGGGCAAGCAAATAGGTATCAACAAGGCTAATTTGCTTGCCAAATAGCCTATTTCCCGGCAAAACGGCGGAAAATAATACTCAAACGAACACCCAAAAGCAGGGCTGCACTACTTAGGCCCACGATAAAGCCGATCCAGAACCCTTCTGGCCCCATTTTGGGGCAAATCCAGTCGGTTAGGCCGAGAATAATGCCGGTGGGCAGTCCAAGGCCCCAATAGGCTACCATGGTGATGAAGAAGATCGCTTTCGTATCCTTGTAGCCACGCAGGGCACCCGAGGCGACGACTTGCACCGTATCCGATAGTTGATAGACAGCCGCAAACAGCATGAGATAGGCGGCCAGGGCGATGACACTGGCATCGTTAGAGTATTGGTCGGCAATCCAGGAGCGGGCGAGGACAGTAAATAGGGCGGTGCCTAGGGCCAGCATCAGGCCGACACCCAGGCCCGTTAGGGTGGCGATCCTCGCTTGTGCTGGCTCCTGCTCGCCAATCGAGTGGCCGACGCGGATGGTCACGGCAAAGCCCAAGGAGAGCGGTAGCATGAAGATAAGCGAAGAGAAGTTCAGCGCAATCTGATGACTGGCGACAATTTGGGCGCCTAAGGGGGCCAGCAGCAGGGCTACCAGGGTAAACAGGGTCACCTCACAAAATAGCGCCAGAGAGATAGGGATACCCAGTTTGAAGATGCGACCTATCTTGCTCCAGTCAGGGGTGACCCAGTGTTGAAATAGGCGGCATTGTCGGTAATAGTGCGAGTAACGTACATAGATCAGCATGCAGATGAACATGGCCCAAAACACCAAGGCTGACGCGACACCACAGCCCACACTGCCCAGCGCCGGCATACCCAATTTACCGTTGATGAAGATGTAGTTGAGCGGAATATTCAGCATCAGACCGATAAAGCCGATGAACATGGTTGGCAGAGTATGGGAAAGCCCCTCAGTGTAGTTACGCAGTAGCTGGTAAAAGGTGTAAGCCGGAATGCCCCACATGATGGCGTGCAAAAAGCCGGTAGTTTTGAGTGCCAGCTCGGGCTCTACCTCCATCCATACCAGCAGCAGGGGGCTGTAGTAGAGCACCATCATGGTGGGGAGTATGGCGATGGCGCCAAGCCAGCAGCCTTGAAACACGGCGGCCGGTATGTCGTGTTGCTTCCGGGCGCCATTGAGCTGGGCAATAATGGGGGTCATCGCCATAACGAGCCCCTGCACAAACAGGATAATCGGTAGCCAGAAGCTACTCGCTACGGCTACGGCGGCCAAGTCAGTGGCGCTCACTTGCCCGGCCATTATGGTATCGACTAGGGTCATGGCCGTTTGGGCCACCTGTGCAACAAGAATGGGGGTGGCCAGTCGCGCTAGATGGCGACTCTCAGTCAGAAAACGTTGCACGGATACCTCGTATGAAAGCCAGAAGCGCAGCGGTGTGGTATCGCACCGCTGTAGGTAAGTAGATAACCATTGAAAAAGATAAGCAGATCAGTATGGCGCTTAGCGGGTTCAGGCGTCGTTGTCGTTATAGTCGCTCATCAGCAGATTAGCTGCAGCATAGGCGGCTTTATTGCGCACATCCATGGGGAGCGATTCTTCGGCCGCGATTTCGTCTAAGGCCTGAATGGCCGCGGTAATCGCCTTGGCCACATATCCCAGATCGCCACCACCAATCTGGCTATAGGCTTCGCGGACTTTCTCACAACAGGCTAGATATTTCATATACCACCTCAATAAAAATGGGGTGCACTATACCCCATTTTATCTGATGTGGGCCACAGTGCGCCCTGGCAATCTGCTGCGCTTTCCTGTGCGGCTAGAAGATTTGCTCATCATCGGCGTCGACAAACAGTTGGATCCTATCCCGCTCTTCATCTCGGTGTAGACGTAGATGTATTGGGTTGCAGCAAGCCATGCAATCTTCGTAATACTCCTGATCTCCTTGGCTGGCATCCAGATCAACAGGGGTGTGATAACCGCAGTGGGGGCAGACAATGGTCTTGGTGATGAAATCGCGCATGGTAACCTCCAGGCCTTGGGCCGGTACATCGGCTGTTCACCTTCGATTCTACCTTCGCTTCGTCAGCAAACTGGGAGCTGGCTGACATAATTTCTTTAGCAGGCGAGCAACTGTTGTAGTGCTGTTTCCGCCTGGTGCCGGTGACTCTCACCAAACTGAGCGAAGTGATTTAACCTATGGTACAGATTGTACAACTCCTTTCGTGACTCATAGCCGGCATCCCTCGGCCAAACCGTGTCATAGCCTTGATAAAACGCCTCGGGAAATCGCCCGAATAGCTCAGTCATGGCTAGATCAGTCTCCCGGTCACCATAATAACTAGCCGGGTCAAAAACCATACCGCCGTTACGCGTAAACCCCACATTCCCTAACCATAGTTCACCATGCAGTGGCGAGGGTTTGGGGTGGTGATGGGCAAGGCGGCGGGTGACTATTTCGACTATGCCGTCGATATCACACTGAAATCGTTCTTTTTCGCCGAGCAATTGCAGCAGCCAACCTATCCTCTGCTCGGCAAAAAAAGGGGCCCACTGTTTGTGCCAGCGGTTAGGCTGCGGAGTCGTGGTTAGAAAGTTGTCTTCATCCCAACCATACATGGCCTGTTCATCACAGCGGTGCAGGCGTGCAAGACTGGCGCCCAGCTCGGTCCACTCAGCGCTATCACCCTCATGAAGAGGGTGGTACTCCAGGGCGAGAAAGGCGTGCTCTCCGGCTGTGCCACAACACAGGGGGCGGGGCAGGGATAACACCTCATACTGGCGTAGTGCCTGGAGGCTGTGGAATTCAGCCTCCTGCTGCTCTAGCTGGGCTCGAGGGGCCAGCTTGACAAAGAGTTGCAACTGCCCGTCACTGATCACCATACGGCGGGCATCGGGCTCCTTACTGAGGGCCATCCGCTCATGAATGATGAAGGGGGTGTCCAAGGTGCGGGATACTTGCTCAGCTATGGATTGCCACATGTTTCCTCCTTGCTGACCCACTCGATAGTACGTCTCACCCAAGTATAGATGCTATGGGGCTATTGGCCTGAATTTGCAGACAAATGGCCAAGCGCGTCGCCGTATAATTGCCAAGGAGTAGCCTTTTCTTTAGACTTACCAGCCACATGTCCAAACGTAGCGGACATTACTCGTCAATTCTCCTCATAAAGAATTCAATGTACTAACAAGTGGCACTTGGTAGGTGTCACCACTGTGAAAGGAATGAATCATGCCAGTTATTACTCTTCCTGATGGGAGTCAACGCCAGTTTGCTCAGCCAGTGTCCGTGCTGGATGTTGCCCTGGATATAGGCCCAGGCCTGGCCAAGGCCTGTATCGCGGGTCGTGTCGATGGCGAGCTGGTCGATGCCTGTGATCCCATCGCTCATGATGCGACGGTTGCTATCATCACCGCCAAGGATCCTGAGGGATTGGAGATCCTGCGCCACTCCTGTGCTCACCTGCTGGGTCATGCCATCAAGCAGCTGTGGCCGGAAACCCGCATGGCCATAGGTCCGGTCATCGACAACGGCTTCTATTACGATGTGGAACTGGATCGTCCGCTTTCTGAAGAGGACCTGCAGACTCTCGAAGCCCGCATGTTGGAGCTGGCCCAGAAGGACTACAGCGTCATCAAGAAGAAGGTAACCTGGCAAGAAGCTCGGGATGTGTTTGAAAGCCGGGGCGAGAGCTACAAGGTGGCCATTCTGGATGAGAATATTGCCCGTGATGACATGCCAGGCCTCTACCATCATGAAGAGTACATCGACATGTGCCGGGGCCCTCATGTGCCTAACATGCGCTTCTGTCACCACTTCAAATTGCAGAAGGTGGCGGGTGCCTACTGGCGTGGGGATTCCAAGAACAAGATGTTGCAGCGGATCTATGGCACGGCCTGGACCGACAAGAAGCAACTGGGAGCCTATCTGCAACGCCTGGAAGAGGCTGCCAAGCGAGACCATCGCAAGATTGGCAAGCAGCTTGACCTCTATCACATGCAAGAAGAGGCTCCGGGCATGGTGTTCTGGCATCACGATGGCTGGACCATATTCCGTGAGCTGGAGACCTTCATCCGCGAGAAGTTGACCGAGTACGACTATCAGGAAGTGAAGGGTCCCTTCATGATGGATAGAGTTTTGTGGGAGCGCTCCGGCCACTGGGACAAGTATGCCGATGCCATGTTTACCACCAGCTCGGAAAATCGGGAATATGCCATCAAGCCCATGAACTGTCCGGGGCATGTGCAGATCTTCAATCAAGGATTGAAATCCTACCGTGATCTTCCCCTGCGCATGGCCGAATTTGGTAGCTGCCATCGCAACGAACCCTCAGGTTCACTGCATGGTCTGATGCGGGTGCGTGGTTTTACCCAGGATGACGCCCATATCTTCTGTGCCGAAGATCAGATCCAGTCTGAGGTGAGTGGCTGTATCAAGATGGTGTATGACACTTACAGCACCTTTGGTTTTCAGAACATCGCAGTCAAGCTCTCGACTCGTCCAGAGAAGCGTATCGGCAGTGATGAAATGTGGGACAAAGCCGAGCACGGACTTGAGGCTGCCTTGCAAGCCAATGGTCTGGAATATCAGCTGCAACCGGGCGAAGGGGCCTTCTACGGTCCGAAAATTGAATTTACCTTGCATGATTGTCTCGACCGGGCCTGGCAATGTGGTACCATCCAGCTAGATTTTGCCTTACCGGGTCGTCTTGGCGCCACTTATGTGGGCGAAGACAATGACCGCCATGTCCCTGTCATGATCCATCGCGCCATTTTGGGCTCGTTGGAACGGTTCATCGGTATTCTCACCGAAGAGTTTGCAGGTTTCTTCCCAACATGGCTTTCTCCGGTACAGGCTGTGGTGATGAATATCACCGATAACCAGGCTGATTACGCCAAACAGGTGGTCAAACTGCTCTCTCAAGCCGGTATCCGAGCGAAAGCGGACTTGAGAAATGAGAAGATTGGCTTTAAAATCCGCGAGCATACCTTGAAGCGGGTACCATTTATGCTTGTCTGTGGCGACAAAGAGGTCGAAGCAGGCGAGATTGCAGTGCGTACTCGTAAGGGGATCGATCTTGGAAAGTTCAAGGTAGAGGCGTTAATCGCCGCCTTGCAACAAGAGATTGCGTCTCGTGGTCAAAAGAGAGTGGAGGAATAGGCTATAAACGGCGCTAAAAAAACGGGCAAGCAACCGCCCCGCACCCGCATGAATGGTGAGATCCGTTGCAAAGAAGTGCGTCTCGTTGATTTGGATGGCGAACCTATTGGTGTCGTTCCGATTGAAGAGGCTTTGGATCGTGCGTTGAAAGCGGGTGTTGATCTGGTCGAGATTAGTCCGAATGCTGAGCCACCGGTCTGCCGGATCATGGATTTCGGTAAATTCCTCTACGAGAAGAGCAAGTCTCAAAAAGAGCAGAAGAAGAAGCAAAAACAGGTTCAGATCAAGGAAATTAAATTCCGGCCTGGAACTGATGAAGGCGACTATCAGGTAAAACTGCGCAACCTGATTCGTTTTCTAGAAGAAGGCGACAAGGCCAAAGTAACACTGCGTTTCCGCGGTCGTGAAATGGCGCATCAAGAACTCGGTCTTAAAGTTCTGGAACGTGTAAAAAGCGATCTGGAAGAGTTGGCCGTAGTGGAGTCTTTCCCGAAAGTGGAAGGACGCCAAGCTGTCATGATGCTGGCGCCGAAAAAGAAGTAATTTGGCTCATCAAGTAACACAGGCCCATCTGACTTAGGTCTGATGGGTTTTTGTTCGCCAAATTGCATAATTGGCAAATACAATGCGGAGTTTTTATGCCAAAGCTAAAAAACAACAAGGGCGCTTGGAAGCGCTTCAAAAAAACCGCCAACGGTTTTAAGCGTAAACAAGCGAACCTTCGTCACATCCTGACCAAGAAGAGCACTAAGCGTAAGCGTCACTTGCGCGCGATGAGCATGGTTCACAAGAGTGATACCTTGCGTGTTGTTAACATGTTGCCGTACGCATAAGGGAGGGAGTGACAAATGCCAAGAGTTAAACGTGGTGTGACCGCTCGCGCTCGTCACAAGAAGGTAATGAAAGCGGCTAAAGGTTATTACGGTGCTCGTTCACGCGTCTATCGCGTAGCGGTCCAGGCAGTAACCAAGGCTGGTCAATATGCTTACCGTGACCGTCGCCAGAAGAAGCGTCAGTTCCGTCAGCTGTGGATCGCGCGTATCAACGCCGCTTCACGTCAAAACGGTCTGTCTTACAGCCGTTTCATCAACGGTCTGAAGAAGGCTTCTATCGAGATCGATCGCAAGATCCTGGCTGATATCGCCGTTCACGATAAGAGTACCTTCACTGCATTGGTTGAAAAAGCCAAGGCTGCGCTGGCCTAAGCGGTAACGCTGAAAAGGGGAGGCATTAGCCTCCCTTTTTTATTGTTTATCATTAGCAGCTCTGTTATTTAAGTACATTTGAATATAACTAACTATTCGGCTACCGTGAGATTTCTTTCAGTCATCCTCCTTTACCTGCTGTCGCTCCATTGCGCATGGGCTAGCCATGTGGTGGAGATCAAGGATCGGCACACGCACCTCGATCTCAGCTCGCAGGTCGAATTCCTCCAAGCCTCACCCGAGCTATTATGGCCCTGGGAGGTGTCGTCGTTAGCGGGTTGGCAAACCGCAAAAACGGACTATCCCGCTTTCGGTCTCGATTCTCATCCCTATTGGTTCCGCGTTAGTTTGCGTAATACCTCGGGCGAAATGCAGTTGGTGATGTTGGATGTGCGCCATTCACTACTGGATGAGCTGGATATCTTTATTCTGAAACAGGGGCGGATCCAGCGCGTCTGGAATACCGGTTTGCAGCGCAGCATGGGAGCCAAACCCTATCCAGCCAAGAGCTTTGTACTGCCTTTGCCCATAGATACAGATGAAGAGCTGGAGCTCTACTTTCGTGCCCAATCAGATTCTTATCTGATGTTCCCGGTGGATGTGCAGGACATCCGTCTTTTCGCCAATCAACAGGCGATGGGAAAGATGCAAATGGGGCTCATGAGTGGGGCCTTCTTGCTTGCAGGTATGTATGCATTGCTGATGTATGGTTTCATCCGTGAGCGCCGTTTCATCTATTATGCTTTCTTCTGCCTGAGCCTGATCATCACGACCTGGATCCTCAAGGGCTATGCGGGCCTCTATGAGTTTGTTCCAGCCTGGCTCAATAGCGTCCGTTTTCTGCTCAGTACCAGTGGCATTTTGCTGGCTTGCCTCATCATGTCCTCCATGGATATGTTCCGTATCTGGCTACCCAACTGGCTGCGTATCGTCACTCGTATCAGTTTGTTTGTGGTCGTTGGCTGTAGCTTGGTGCTCTGGTTAATGCCGCTGCCTTCGGCAATTTACCTGACGTTCGCCAGCTATCTAGTGGTCACGCTGCTCGCCTTTTGCTATGTGGGGCTCTTCACGCACCGTGGCGGTTGGTTACAACGCCTCTATTGTTACTCCTGGCTTGGCTTCATGCTGGGGTGCTTGAGTTTCTTTGCCAATCGCTTTGCCTGGCTCACCAGCGAATGGTTGAGCGATTATCTGCTCTCACTCTTCTCTTCCATGGCGGCGCTATTGCTCTGCTTCTCCTTGGCCTATCGAACCTACCAGGAGAAAAAGGGGCGGATGCGGGCCAAGCGCCAGGCGTCTGAGGGATTGAAGCGTTACTTTGAACTTTACCACAGTGCCAATGAGGGACTCTTTACCTCGACGCTAGAGGGGCAACTGTTGGCAGCCAACCCAGCTTATTGCCGCATGTTCGGCTATGACGATGTGCAGTCCATGGCCTTGACTGTGGGCCGGACTACCCACTTGTTGTATGTAAACCCTGCCGAGCGTGATGAACTATTGGCGCAACTCTTCTCCTCAGCCAAAGAGGGGGTTCGTAGCGATGTGGAGATGCGTCATCGGGATGGCACCACTTTCTGGGCGCGGATCTCACTGCGCATCTCCCGGCGCGAGGGGAAAAATCGCGCCATGTTGCTGGAGGGGATACTGGTCGATATCACCGAGAGTAAACAGTATCAGGCCAAGTTGGAGTATCTGGCTAACCACGATGAAGCGACCGGGCTCTATAACCGCCGCTATCTCATCCACTCCCTAGAAGAGTTGTTCAAACGGCGCAAGTTAAATCCTGGCACCGATTATCTCTGTTTCATCGACATTGATCACTTCAAGGTGATCAACGAAGGTGGTGGCCATCTGGCGGGAGATGAGTTCCTGCGGCAGATCGCCAACCATGTGGCCAACCTGAAACGGGATAACTTCCTGCTTACGCGTCTCAGTGGCGATGAGTTCGCCGTCATCATGGAAAATAGCTACATAGATGAAGTGATCCAGTATGTAGAGCGCTGGCGCAAGGCGATCCAGGAGCTGAAGTTTGTCTGGAATGGCAAGATCTACTCGGTGACGGCCAGTCTGGGGGTGGTACCCATTCAGCCTGGTTGCAATGATGCCTCCGCCTTAATGGCTCTGGCCGATGCGGCCTGCTCTACGGCTAAGCGTCAAGGTCGCAACCGCATCCATGTTTACTCGGATCTCAGCCCCGAGATGCGCCTCTATCAAGAAGAAGTGGCTTGGGTGGCCCGTATCCACCAGGCTCTGGAGGAGCGCCGTTTTGTTCTGGCCAGGCAGTTAATCGTGCCAACCCAAGGTCAGAGCCAGGGACTCAAGTATGAGATCCTACTGCGGTTGCGTGCCGAAGAGGGTGAGCTGATCCAGCCGGCCCAATTCATCGGTGCCGCCGAGCGCTTCGGTCTGATGCCGGCGATTGATCTCTGGGTGCTGGAAAATCTGCTTAGTTGGTATGCGGCTAATCCGGACGAACTAGCACGTCTGGATATGGTCTCGGTCAACCTGTCGGGTGAGTCGGTTGGTACACCCAAGATGCACCGCAAGATCCGCCATCTGTTGGAAGCGGCTAACTTTCCTTACCAGCGGCTCTGTTTTGAAATCACCGAGTCACAGGCGATTGCGAATATTGAGTCCACCAAGGCGTTTATCGAGGCGTTCAAGGAGCTGGGCTGCTCTTTTGCGCTGGATGACTTTGGCAGTGGCTTCTCCTCCTATGGCCATCTCAAGGAGTTACCCATCGATCTGCTGAAGATAGATGGCCAATTTGTGCGTCATCTAGATACGAGTGAAACCGATCGGGCCATAGTTAACTCCATGGCCGAACTGGCGCGGGCCGTAGGCGTGAAAACCGTCGCCGAATTTGTTGAAAATGAGGTGATTAGTGAAAGGTTAACGGCTATGGGGGTAGACTATCTGCAAGGCTTTGCCATTCATAAACCGACTCTGTTGTCGGAGCCGCTCCCTGAATAAGCGTCTGGGTGGGAGAGGGTAGCCAGCGTATGCGCTTTTGGCTAACATCGCGCCCTTTCCCTGCTAAATTGGATACCGCCCCACCTCGGGGTGTGGGAAATTGAGGAAGACATGCAACAGTTAGATGAAGTAATTGCCAAGGCACAGGCCGAAATTGAGTGTGTCACGGACGCAGCCGCACTGGATGAGCTGCGAGTTCAGTATCTGGGCAAAAAGGGTTTCTTTACCGAACAGATGAAGACCCTGGGACGTCTCTCTAATGAGGAGCGTCCGGCGGCTGGTGCACTGATCAACCAGGCTAAAGAGCAGGTGCAAAACGCCTTGAATGCCAAGCGTGATGCCTTCCAGATTGCCGAACTTAACCAGAAATTGGCCGCCGAGACCCTGGACATTTCATTGCCGGGCCGTCGTCTGGAAAATGGTGGTTTGCACCCTGTGACTCGCACCATAGAGCGTATTGAGCGTCTATTTGGTGAGTTGGGTTTTGCCGTGGCCACAGGCCCGGAAATCGAAGATGATTTTCACAACTTCGATGCCTTGAATATTCCCGATCACCACCCGGCGCGTACGGATCACGACACCTTCTTCTTCAATCCGAGCTTGATGTTGCGTACCCACACCTCGGGTGTCCAGATCCGTACCATGGAGCAACAGCAGCCGCCTATCC
Source organism: Pseudaeromonas sp. HNCC25DJ180 (assembly GCF_055413345.1). Taxonomy (NCBI): domain Bacteria; kingdom Pseudomonadati; phylum Pseudomonadota; class Gammaproteobacteria; order Aeromonadales; family Aeromonadaceae; genus Pseudaeromonas; species Pseudaeromonas sp. HNCC25DJ180. The sequence goes on along the minus strand of NZ_JBVAYF010000012.1, from coordinate 130,417 downwards.
GCATCATAGCTCCGGGTCGAGTCTATCGTAATGACTACGACATGACCCACACCCCCATGTTTCACCAGGTGGAAGGGTTGCTGGTCGATGAGAAAGCCAGTTTCACCGAGCTCAAAGGCATACTGCACGACTTCTTGCGTAACTTCTTTGAAGAGGATTTGACCATCCGCTTCCGTCCCTCCTACTTTCCCTTCACCGAGCCGAGTGCTGAAGTGGATGTGATGGGCAAGAATGGTCGTTGGTTGGAAGTGCTGGGCTGCGGCATGGTGCATCCTTCGGTTTTGCGCTCTGTAGGCATAGACCCAGAAAAGTATTCAGGCTTTGCTTTTGGCATGGGTGTAGAGCGACTGACCATGCTGCGCTATGGCGTTAACGATCTGCGTTCGTTCTTCGAGAACGACCTGCGCTTCCTCAAGCAGTTCAAGTAAGGATAGGGGCAAACGATGAAATTCAGTAAATCCTGGGTAGATGAGTGGATCCAGGCCTCTTTGAGTGCCAATGAGCTGGCTGAACAAATTACCATGGCTGGTCTGGAAGTAGACGGTATCGAGCCCGTCGCTGGTCAATTCTCCAACGTGGTCGTGGGGGAGGTGGTCGAGTGTGCACCACACCCCGATGCGGACAAGCTGCGCGTAACCAAAGTCAATGTGGGTGAAGCCGAGCTGGTCGATATCGTCTGTGGCGCGCCCAATTGCCGTCTGGGGCTGCGCGTGGCCGTCGCCAAGGTGGGAGCCGTGCTGCCGGGCGATTTTGAGATCAAGAAAGCCAAGCTGCGCGGTCAGCCTTCTCATGGCATGCTCTGCTCTTACAGTGAGTTGGGCATCCCGGTTGAGGCCGATGGCATCATAGAGCTGCCTTTGGATGCACCAATCGGTGTGGATCTGCGCGACTACCTGCAGTTGAATGACGTCTCCATTGAAGTAGATCTGACCCCTAATCGCGCCGACTGTCTGAGTATTGCCGGTCTGGCTCGCGAGATCGGCGTGTTGAATCGTTGTGATGTCGCAGCGCCTGCATGGAGCGCGGTGGCGGTAACCAGCGATGCCAGCTTCCCCATCTGCGTTGAGGCCAGTGAAGCCTGCCCGCGCTATCTGGGCCGCGTGCTCAAAGGGCTGAATGTCAAAGCGGCTACTCCGTTGTGGATGCAGGAAAAGCTGCGCCGCTGTGGCATGCGCTCCATTGATCCCATTGTCGATGTGACCAATTTTGTGCTGCTGGAGCTGGGACAGCCTATGCACGCCTTTGATCTCGCCAAGCTCAAGGGTGGCTTGCAGGTGCGGATGGCCAAGCAGGATGAGAAGCTAACTCTGCTGGATGAGTCCGAAGTAACTCTGCGGCCAGACACCCTAGTGATCGCCGACGAGCAAGGGCCGCTGGCGCTGGCTGGGGTCTTCGGTGGCCGTGATTCTGGTGTGAGTGCTGAGACACAAGATATTCTGCTGGAGTGTGCCTTCTTCAGCCCGTTGGCAATCAAGGGGCGTGCTCGCAGCTACGGTCTCTCCACGGATTCTGCACACCGCTTCGAGCGGGGCGTAGATGCGCAATTGCAGGCGCTGGCCATGGAGCGGGCAACGTCTCTGCTGCTGGCGATCTGCGGTGGTGAAGCAGGCCCTGTAGTGGCTGTGGTTGCCGAGGCATATCTGCCCAAGGCCGAGATGATTACCCTGCGTCGGGAAAAACTGACCCGCGTGGTCGGCATTAGCTTTGACGATGCAGTGGTCACCGAGATCCTGACTCGCCTCGGATTGGCTGTTACCGTGACGGCCGATGGTTGGCAAGCCAAGGCGCCTAGCTGGCGTTTCGATATCGCCATTGAAGAAGATCTGATTGAAGAAGTGGCGCGTATCTACGGCTACAACAACATCCCTAATCTGCCACCCATGGCCCATTTGGTCATGAACGAGCAGAAAGAGGCGGATCTGCCGCTTAAGCGGGCGCGTCATCTGCTGGTCGATCGAGGCTTCCAAGAGGCGATCACTTACAGCTTCGTTGAGCCCAAGGCCATGTCCTTGCTCTTCCCTGAGTGTGATCCCATCATACTGCCATTCCCCATTTCGGCTGATATGTCGGCCATGCGCGTCTCCCTCTGGCCGGGCCTTATCAGTGCCGTGGTCTATAACCAGAATCGCCAGCAAGGTCGGGTGCGTCTGTTTGAGAACGGCTTGCGCTTCATCAAAGATGCAGATGCAGAAAACGGTATTCGTCAGGAGCCATTGCTGGCGGGCGTGATCAGTGGCAATCTGGCTGATGAACACTGGAGTATTCCGTCGCGCGGTGCCGATTTCTTTGATCTGAAGGGCGATGTAGAAGCCCTGCTGGAGTTGACGGGCGAAGCGCATCGTTTCAGCTTTGTTCGTGGCTCTCACTCAGCGCTGCATCCAGGTCAGTCTGCACAGATCCTGCGTGATGGGCTTCCTGTGGGTTGGATTGGGGTGATACACCCGAATCTGGAGAAGAAACTGGGTCTCAAGAGCAAGGTGGTACTGTTCGAGCTGGCACTTGATGGCCTGTTGCAGGCCCGAATTCCACGGGCAGGGGAGATTTCCCGTTTCCCGGCTAACCGCCGCGATTTGGCCTTAGTCATAGATCAACAGGTCGCAGCGGCTGATATTCTGCAAACTGCCAAAAAAATTGGCGGAAATCAGATAGTTGGCATAAACTTGTTTGACATATACCAGGGGCAGGGTGTTCCTGAAGGCAAGAAGAGTCTGGCGATCAGTCTCGTGCTGCAAGATACCCAGCGAACCTTGGAGGATAAGGAGATCGCTGACACCATCGCTAAGGTGGTGGAAGGCCTCCGCACTGAGTTCAATGCATCCTTGAGGGATTGATCTATGGCGCTTACCAAAGCCGATATCGCAGAATACCTCTTCACCCAACTGGGCCTTAGCAAACGCGACGCCAAGGATATGGTGGAGGCGTTTTTCGAGGAGATCCGCCAGGCTCTACAAGATGGCGAGCAGGTCAAGATCTCGGGCTTCGGTAACTTTGAGTTGCGCACCAAGAGTGAGCGACCGGGACGTAATCCGAAGACGGGGGAGGATATTCCCATCAGCGCCCGCCGTGTGGTGACTTTTCGTCCTGGCCAGAAGTTGAAGGCTCGAGTCGAACACGCCAGTCCCAGTGAGATTGACGCCATCGATGATGATGACGAGTGAAGTTGTACTCTTAACAAGCCAGGCCTAGCCTGGCTTGTTGCTTTTAAGGGTGAGCACTCGCTGCAACTCTTTCTCTTCCCTCTTAATCCAGGAGCCTGGCATGCTTCATCAACCTCGCGTAGTCATTTTGACAGGGGCTGGGATTTCTGCAGAATCGGGTATCGCGACGTTTCGCGCCGCCGATGGTCTGTGGGAGCAACACAGGATTGAGGATGTGGCGACGCCGGAAGGGTTTATCCGGGATCCCTCCTTGGTTCAGACTTTTTACAATGAGCGACGTGCGGCACTGCAAAGTGTGGCACCTAATCTGGCACATCAGGCGTTAGCTAAATTACAACAGGCATGGGGCGAGCGCATTCTGTTGGTAACCCAAAACGTGGATGATCTCCATGAACGAGCCGGTAGTTCTCAGGTGTTACACATGCATGGTGAACTGCTCAAGGTGCGCTGTGTGCGCTCAGGCCGAGTTTATAAATGGTATGAGCCAGTTACCGCGGCGGATAGATGTCCCTGCTGTCAGCCTGGGCAGATGTTGCGACCCCATATTGTCTGGTTTGGCGAGATGCCACTGGAGATGGAGGCTATCTATGCCGCGCTGGCTCAGGCCGATCTCTTTGTGGCGATTGGCACCTCAGGCAATGTCTACCCTGCGGCGGGCTTTGTGGCGGAAGCCAAACACTATGGGGCGCTCACGCTAGAGCTGAACTTGGAGCCCTCTGCGCAGCAGAGCCACTTTGCCCTGGCGGAGTATGGCCTGGCTTCCCGCACGGTTCCGGCCTGGGTTGACGCCATGCTGAACTCAACCGAGTGGCGTAGTAGCCTACAGGCGTTTGCCACACCTGCGTGATCCTGGCGGGCCATCGTCAGGACCCGGTTTGTTTGTTGAAAACTCCTTTCTGCTAAAAGAGTAAACACCGACACTCTGTGTCGGTGTTTACTCATGTCTGCTCTTCTTGTGAGGGCGCGTTAATCGTGTTGGCTAGTCATAGGCTTTAATTTGGACTCCGGCCATGGTGTAACCGGCCGCGGCAAGCTCATGTTGGGTTGCTGTGGTTTTCAAGGTGCCATAGACCCAGACGGCATCCCATAGATCATCCATGGGGGCAGGTTGCTCCAGCGTCACGAAGACGATCTGGTTGGTGGGTGGTGGCGGTACATGAATGCAGGCACCAAAGAACGGAACCAGTAAGAAGCTCTTCACACTCTTCTCATCACCCTCGACGGGTACCACATAGCCCGGGATCCGCACGGTTTGCTCGTTTAGCTCTGGCACTATGGCTCCGGTAGCCTGTGGGGCGGCTCCGCCATTATGATCAGCTTGCGCACTGCTTGGTGTGGCTGCGTGCTGGTGTGCTGCCGGCGGGATCAGATCTTCCCACTGTAAAGTGCGATATTGGGGGGCAGCCAGGAGGGGCTGGCAGATGAGCACCAAGAATAAGTAAAACCAGTAACCCATGTCGATTAACTCCTTGGCGTCATGCCGTCGTGTAGGGAATAGCGGAAGGCGCGCCAGGCAGGCAGCAAGCCCAATAGCAGACCGGCGATCCAGACCGAGGCCAACAAGATGAACTCTTCGGCGCCTAGCCCACGTAACTGTAGGGTCAGGCCATATTGGCTCTGTAACCAGGGTGCAACCAAGAGCAGGCTCATATAGAGCAGAGTGAGACCGGCTACTATTCCCAGTGTGACCAGCAGCAGAGCCTCCAGTGCCAGCAGCAGGAATAGTTGCCGTGGCCCGGCGCCCAGCGACCGCAAAATAGCCAGTTCACGGCGGCGTTCGTTGAGCCCGGCCAGCAGGGTGGTCAACATCCCGACCAAACCGGCCAGGACCACGAAGCCGGAGACTAGGCTCAGAGCCTGTTCCGCCATCGACATCAGGCTCCAGAGTTCCCGCAAGGCGACGCCAGGCAAAATCGCCTGCAGGGGTTCATCCGGATAGGTATTGATTTCACGCTGCAGGGCGAAAGTGAGGATCTTGCTCTTTAGCCCCACCAGGGCGGCTGTGATGCTCTTTGGTGTCAGATCCCGAGTCAGGGCCTCGGTGGCGGTTACCTGTTTGTCTTGGCGCCCTGTATCCCATCCCAGATGGATAGCCTCTATCCCGGCCAAGGGAATGAGCACGCTGCGATCAATAGGTGTACCGGTGGCGGCTAAAATCCCCGACACCTGGAATGGTAGGTTGTCGTGTTTGGTAAAGGAGCGCTTGCCTGAGCCATGTGCTATCACCACCGGGGCATGGAGCTGATAACCCAGTTTTTGGGCTACCTCAGCACCGAGTACCGCATCAAAAGGCTGCTGGAAAGGGCGGCCTTGAGTGAATGCTAGGGGGTGATGATCGCCATATTGGTAGTGCTCAAAGAGGGCGGCTGACGTACCTACCACGCGGTAGCCGTGGTGGGAGTCTCCCAACGCCAAAGGGATAGTCCAGGCTACCCCCGGTTTTTTCTTGAGTGCCGAGTAGCTCTCCCAGCCGATGTTATTGGTCGCATCGCCTAGGTGAAAGATGGAGTAGAGCAAGAGATTCAAGGAGCCAGAGCGAGCCCCTACGATCAGATCCGTGCCCGAGATAGTACGGGCAAAGCTCTCCTTGGCTTGATTTTTTACCGTGGCGACCCCCAGCAGCAGGCAGACACTGATGGCGATGGCTAGCAGGGTCAGTCCCGCCGTCAGGCGACGGGACCACAGACTCTTCAGGGCGAGGACTAACATAAGGTCGCCTCCTGATGATTAAGCGTGGGAAGGTCTATGCAGCGAGGAAAGAGTGGCTGGAGCCCTCTGTCATGGCTGACGAACAACAGGGTGCTACCGACACGCTCACATTCGGTAAACAATAGGCGGATGAAGGCCTCCCTATTATCGCTGTCCAATGCCGAGGTGGGCTCATCGGCAATCACGAGTGCTGGTGAGCCAATTAGCGCCCTGGCGGCGGCTACGCGCTGCTGTTGCCCTATGCTGAGCTGGTGGACCGGTTTGGCCAAGATGTGGGTTGGTAGTTGCAACTCTGCCAGTAGACGAGCAGCCTCGATTTGAGGGGCCGCTTTGAGCCGGCTGCGCTTATGGGGAGAAAAGGTCAGGGCAGCGGTGACGTTCTCGAGCACTGACAAGAAGGGCAGCAGATTGAACTGCTGAAAAATATAGCCCATATGGTCGGCGCGAAAGCGATCCCGGCGGCTGGCGGAAAGCTGGGCCAGATCCTGGCCCAGTACCGTGACGCTGCCAGCGGAGGCTAGCTGAATGCCAGCCAGTATGCCCAGCAGGGTTGACTTGCCACTGCCGCTGGCCCCTTGAATAAATACCCGTTCACCGGGTTGGATCTGTAACTGAGGAATGTTGAGGATGTTGCTGTGACCCGGCCAGGCAAAGCGCAACTGGTGCAGATAAATGGCCGCGCTCACGGTTTCTCCTCCAACTGCAGTTGCGGCTGCTCTGGTGTTAGCTCTCCTGCACTTTGGCCCGCGGAGGAAATGGTTTGATAGGCCACCTCTTGCAGGCTAGGGAAATGATGAAACAGTGCCAATTGAACTCGATGTAGTGTTTGGGGTTGTTGGCAATGAAATAGATAGCTGGCATCTATATCCATATGCTCGGCGTGTTCCCCTGCAGGTATGGACGGGTGATCGTTATCCATGCCCTTGAGGGTGACTGAACTACTTTGGCAACCTGCCTCATCGCTCAGGGTGAAGAGGGTAGAGCTTTGGCCCAGCAGTACTTGCACTCTTTGGTACTGTGTTTTCTCGGCATCTGTGATGGGGGCATGTTCAAAACCTAACAGGTCGGCCGCTGGAGCATGGAGTTGGATGAGCAATGTCTGCTCGTCTAGGGTTAGCTCCAGTTTGGCATGGCCGTGGACATGGGCGGCATGCTCATGTGGATGCTGGCTCGATTCTTGCGCACTGGCCAGAGCGGCGTAGCCGCTAACCGAACACAGGGTGCTGGCCATCAGTAGGGGAAAAAGTTTCATTCTATGGATTCTCAATGTTAAGGCGAAAATAGTCAGATGAGAACTACTGTGGAAAAAGAGCCGAGTTGGGTGGTGCCCGAATCGCGTGAATGCCTACAAAGAGGGCAAAACCGATCAGGGGGGGCAGGACTCGGGTAAGCCGGATGGGCTGACGCTGAATAGGAGGGGGGGCAACATGACTCAGTAGGGTGGTCTGATATTGGTGTACTTGCTGGCATTGGGCACAGTCGTCGGGAGCGAGGAGAGTGTGCTCATGGGCTGCATGCCAGAGCAGCATCAGTTGAAATAGTACGCAGGCCAAGAGCCAGCATGAGGAGTTAAGATAGGCTCGTTGCTGAACTATGCTCTTATTAACTGCTGTCGAGTTACAACCAGACAATACTCATGCACCCGATCACTTCAGATAGTGGCAGATGATGCCACCTGAGTATGTCAATGGTGTGACAGAGCCTGCATAAACAGTCGGGTTCCAGCCCAGTGTGAATGGCACGCGGTGTCTGACCCTTTAAAGTGCAGCTTACCAGTGCAATAAGTTGAAAATTAAGGCTATTTCTTTTAATCAGCGCTATGAGTGCCTGCCTATTTAAGTCGGCGTCGGCAGTAGATTGTCATCTGCTAATGACTCCTGGTTGGCTAAAAATGTGTGATTTGGCGATTTTTTGTTATAATCACCGCTTTGCTGGTGCAAATAGTATCGATGCGTGATGAATTAAAGGAGCGGATCACCCTAGGCGGAGACTTGGATCGCTCACTGCGCGAGGGGTATCAACTCGACTTGCCGCGCTTGTTCAAAGAGGCTTGGCGGTTGACGTTGAGTAGCCGATTGGCGCTTTTTTTTGCCATTCTGGCGGTGATTGGTCTCACCTTGCTCAGTTTTCGTTTGGTGGCGTTCAGCGGTTTGCTTGATGGCCACGCTTTCGCTCAGGATATGCTAGTCACCTTGGTGATAGCGGCTTTGCTCTCGCCCATCAGCAGTAGCCTGGATATGTTGGGTCTGCGTCGGGCCTTGGGGGGGCGAGTCAAACCCAGCATGATTTTCGATTATTGGGGCCATTTTGTTGTATTGGCCCAGACCAGCCTGCTCATCAACGGTATCAAAGGGTTGATTGAGAGTCTGGTCATGCATATGGGCGTGTCTGAAACCTGGCTGATGATTCCCATCGCCTGTTTCAGCATGACCATGTTGTACACCATACCATTGGTGTTGGAGCGAGGGTTGTCGCCGGCGCGAGCCATGCTGACCTCCTTTCGTCTCTTTATTAAGGGCTGGCCACAGCTAGTGTTGATCTACGCTGTGCTGGTTGCCTTATTTGTCCTGGCCATGTTGCCACTCGGCTTGGGGCTCATCTGGATGATGCCGTTCTATTTGATTATGAATGGTCTTATCTACCGCGAAGTGTGCGGTGTTCGTCTGTCAGTCAATATTCAGCAGACGGAGGCTGCAACTCACGACAAGGGGAGCTTTGTTGCATGAAGTTGACCAGACTATGGACGTTGTTATTGCTCAGCGCTGCGGTACCCGCCGCAGTAGTTGGCAACCCGGGATCTCAGGCTGAAATAGCCGCCGTTGCACAGAGTATGGCAGCGGTAGATATAGCGGCTGAGGCTCCCGATTTTAAAGCCATCAAGGATGTCAATGAGCGTAAACAGGCATTCGTTGACTATCTACGTCCGTCCTACGAGATAGTGGCTGCGAATATCCTGACCCAGCGTAATAAGCTGGAAAAGCTGCAACGGCAGCTGTCCCAGGGCATTGAGCTTTCGGCTGAACAGCTTGATTGGCTCGAGGAGTTGGGTCGCCAATACCGTATCCAGGGTATGGTGGCTGACTCTAGTGGGATTGACCAACTTCTGGTACGGGTGGATATCCTGCCCTCAGAGTTGGTATTTAGTCAGGCGGCTACCGAGTCAGGTTGGGGAACCTCCAAGATGGCGCGGCAGTTGAACAATTTTTTCGGCCACTATTGCTTCGAAAAGGGTTGCGGTGTCAGCCCATATCGACGCAAAGGCTCAGGGGAGGTGAAAGCATTTGAGTCACCGACCTTGGCTATTCAGGCCTACATGCGTAATGTCAACACTCATCCCGCCTATAACCAGGTGCGGAAGATGCGTGCAGACATGCGTGCCGAGGTGAAACCCTTGGATGCCGTGGCGTTGGCTAAAGGCTTCCGCCGCTATTCGACACAGGGCGATCGCTATGTGAAGAAAATTCAGGGGATGATCCGGACCAATCAACAGTATTGGTCACCCGATAAGTAAGCCATACTCGTGTGATGAAAAGGCCAGTCCATCGACTGGCCTTTTGTTTATGTGTTTTCACCTGAGCCAGCTCAAAGGTGGTGTGAGTGATGCTGTGGCGGGTGCTGCTCAAGCCATTCGTCAATATCGAGTATCACCAATGGCAGCTCGTTGAAGCAGAAACAGCCGTTGTCCAGCCACAGTAAGTTGCCGGAGGCCCAGGGTGCCTCACCCGGTATCGGGGTGTGCCCTAAGCAGATCAGATCGATGCCGGCTATATGATCATCCTTGGGGGGGGCAGGATGCTCGGGGGTGTGGATGGCGTGGGCTTGCCGCAGATGGTGCAACCGTTCACGGCGCCAGAGGAGTTTTTCCAGCAGTTCGGGATCCGGGGCTGGGGCACGCAGGGTATTGACCAGCAGTTGCCAGTGACTGAACACCGGATCAGCATGGACCAGACCGACTCTGTGCTGGGCGCGGGTGGTGATCTCCATGGCATAGGGGAGGGTGGCTATCTTGTCATGGCACAAGGTCATGACTTCCTCTTGCGTCGTCGCATCCAGGGTTTCATACCAGGAGCCACCATTCATAAACCACAGTTTACGAGCTTGCGCACTCTGACCTAATAGGGCCGTCAGCATCAGTTGCTCATGGTTACCCCGAATGGTGTGAAACCAGGGCTGATGTAGCAGACGCAGGCAGGAGAGGCTATCCGGCCCTCTATCGGTCAAATCCCCCAAGGCTAGCACCACATCGCCTTGCTCTGGCGTGAACGCCAGCGCTTGCAGCGTCTGCTGCATGCATTCATAGCAGCCGTGTAGATCGCCCATGACGAAGGTACGGCCTTTTACCTGCAAGTAACTCAGCACGAGCGTCTCCAACCAAGGGTGGGCTCTTTAAGTGTAATTGAGACTCTACTCTTTGCTGCGTTGCTTATTGATAAAGATGTGATTTTCCTCCTCGGTGAATGGTGCAAAAGAAAAAGCGGCCTGAGCCGCTTTGCATCGATGGGCGATGTGCATCGTGATTATTCGTCCGTGGTAACCTTGCGTTTACGCAGGGGAGCAAAGCCATCGCGATTCATATCTTGTCGCGGTTGCTGCTTATGAGGGCGATCTTTGTTGTTGGCCGGGCGTGCCTTGTGGGGGGCCGGTTTGCCTGACACCTTCGGCTCTTTGGCCACCAGCAGCGGATGCACGGCTGGGTTGGTACTACGCTTCCTGCCCATCACACCCTTGAATTTCCCGGTCAACCCTTCGACTTCGCTAAAGGGGATCTCCAGGCTGAGTAGGTTCTTGACCGCCTGATAGCTAGCCCAATCTTTGGCACTGACCAACGAAATGGCGAGCCCCTTGGCGCCAGCCCGGCCGGTACGGCCAATCCGGTGGATAAACTCCTCGGGGGCCTTGGGCATGTCGAAGTTAATGACCAGGGAGACATTGACCAGATCCAACCCGCGTGAGGCGATGTCGGTGGTAAATAATAGCTTGAAGTGACCTCGGCTGAAGCCATCCATGATGGTGTTACGTGCATTTTGCTTTAAATCACCCGACAGGGCGGCCGCATTCATCCCCTTCTCATTGAAGCGTTGAGCCAAGCGTTCGGTATCGGCCCGAGTTGCGGTAAAGATGATGGCTTGCTGATAGGACTCGTGGCTCAGCAGATGTTCCAGCAGCGCCTGTTTGTGATCCAGGTGGTCACACAGGAGGAAGCGCTGCTCGATATCTTCATGGGGGGCCAACTCCTGGCCGACCGTGATACGCCGTGGTGCATCCAGCAGCACTGTGGCTAGCTCTTCAAATTCGGTGTGGGCCAGGGTGGCGGAGAACATCAGCGTCTGGCGCAATCTATGGCTGGCAATTTCGTGGATCTGTTTGAGCTCATTGGCAAAGCCCAAATCCAGCATCCGATCGGCCTCATCGAGTATCAGTATTTCTAAGCCATCCAGGAACAGGGTGCGCTCGGCCAAGTGGTTGGCGATGCGGCCTGGGGTGCCGATAAGTACCTGGGGTAGCCGTTGCAGCTGTTTGGCCTGATCGTTGAAGTTTTCGCCACCCAGGATCAACGCGCCCTTGAGGTTGGTGCCTGCCAGTAGCAGACGCAGTTGGCCATATACTTGCTTGGCCAATTCGCGCGTGGGGGCGAGGATCAGGGCGCGAGGGCCGCGCTTGCCCAGAACTTTACTGGTCAACAGGCGTTGTACCATGGGTAGCAAAAAGGCGAGTGTCTTCCCTGAGCCGGTTTTGGAGGAGGCGGCCAGATCGTAGCTGGCCAGGATCTGGGGAATGGCTCGTTGCTGGATTTCAGTCATATGGGTAAAGCCCAGATGTTCAATGGCCTGCAACAGGCGCTTATTCAGTGACAGCTCGTCAAAACGCAAGATAACGCTCCAGATATACGGCCTTAGGCCTGGGAACAACTACAAAAAAGAAAATGGCTAGCCAGATGTAGGGGTAAGCGGCCAGCACTCATGGCGCTATTCTACGTCAAGCCCTCGTTTGCCGCGACATTTCTTGCTTTTTGCTGCTCAGGAAGCGGCTTATGGCGGCTAATGACGTTGACAGGGGCTTGGCAAAACTTCTAGATTGTCGGGTCTGTTCATACTGTCGCCAGGGAGCAGGGCCTCGAACTGGAGGTGTCGGGCTTGTGGGTGTTGGCTGTGCCCGGGTTTTTCCGTTTTACCATCGTGTTTTGCTACGATCATGCGGTTCCCCAGCTTTCTCTCACACCTAATACATACGTCCGCCTTAAGTCTGGCTCTACGCGGCATTCAATATATGGGAATATAAAATGCACTATCAAACCGATGACGTTCGTATCAAAGAGATCAAGGAACTGTTGCCGCCGGTCGCGATACTGGAGAAGTATCCGGCAACCGAAACGGCATCGGCAACCGTATTTGAAGCCCGTGATGCCATTCATCGCATCCTGACCGAGACCGATGATCGCCTACTGGTGGTCATTGGCCCCTGCTCCATCCATGATCCCAAGGCCGGGATTGAATATGGTCAGAAATTGCTGGCCTTGCGTGATGAACTCAAAGATCGCCTGGAAATCGTCATGCGCGTGTACTTCGAGAAGCCGCGTACCACAGTGGGTTGGAAGGGGCTTATCAATGATCCCTTCATGGATGGCAGCTTCCGCATCAACGATGGTCTGCGTATTGGTCGCAAGTTGCTGCTGGACTTAAACGAGCTGGGTATGCCGACTGCCAGTGAGTTCCTGGATATGATCTCTCCCCAGTATGTGGCGGATTTGATGAGTTGGGGGGCTATCGGCGCTCGTACCACCGAATCCCAGGTACACCGTGAGCTGGCATCCGGCCTCTCTTGCCCAGTCGGTTTCAAAAACGGCACGGACGGCACCACCAAGGTGGCCATTGATGCCATCAATGCGGCTAGTGCGCCTCACTGTTTCCTCTCCGTTACCAAGTTTGGTCACTCGGCCATAGTACAGACGGGTGGTAACCCGGATTGCCATATCATACTGCGTGGTGGTAAAGAGCCTAACTACAGTGCCGCCCATGTGGCTGCGGTCGCCCAGGAGCTGCAAAAGGCCGGCCTGTCTGCCAAGGTGATGGTGGACTTTAGTCATGCCAACAGCTCCAAGCAGTACCAGAAGCAGATGGAAGTGTGTACCGATGTTTGCAACCAGGTTGCTGGTGGTAGCAAGACAGTATTTGGCGTCATGGTCGAGAGCCATCTGGTTGAAGGGCGTCAGGATCTGGTTGAAGGCCGGGCTTGTGAGCTGAACTATGGTCAGAGCATCACCGATGCTTGTATTGGCTGGGGTGACACTGAACAGCTATTGCGCCAGTTGGCCGATGCGGTTACCGCCCGTCGCGGTTAAGCTAACGGGTTGAACGTCCGAGGGCCGCACTGTGCGGCCCTCGCTATTTGTCTGCTTAGATTGCGACCACCCGCTGACACCGTTTTTCCCCGTCAGCCACACACCACTCGGCTAGATGTGAGTATACAAATGGCAACACGAGAACCCCTCGCAAGAGTCACTCAATAGACTGGTCCTCTACGCTCTTGTTGCAAAAAGAGCGACGCAAGGCATCGCTTATTACTAACGCAATTTTTCAGTTAAAGCCCAATACCGAGTAAGCGCTGAGTGCTCTTTAACGCGGCCTGCAAGGCGGTATCATCACGCCTGAGCTTGGTCAGCAGGCTAGCCCCCAACCAGAGTTGATAGAGCTCCTGAGCCATCGCCTCTGCGGAAATGGCTAGCTGTAACTGTTTGGCTCTTTGGGCCTGATCCAGTATGCAAGTCAACGCCTTGGTAATGCGCTCTGTTCCACTTAACAGTGCTTGGCGCAGAGGTTCGGACAAATCAGCAACTTCGGCACTGAGTTTGACCACTAGGCACTGCTCTTCACAACAACCATCACGATAAAGCTGATGCCACTGGCTCCAATACCCCATGATGCGGTTGGTGTAACTCACGCTCTCATCGGTGAATAGTGTCTCTAGTCGAGCCAGATAGAGAGCAAAATAGTGCTCTACCAGCTCAATACCAAACTGCTCTTTTGAACGAAAATAGTGGTAAAACGAGCCCTTGGGCACGCCAGCGGTTTGTAATATTTCGGCCAACCCAACGGCGGAAAAGCCTCTACCCAAAATAAGTCGGGTGCCGGTTTCCAGCAGGTGAAGCCGGGTGTCGCTAAATTCACTCTTCATGGCGATAACTCTATATTACAACTAGACCAGTCGTCTACTGATTGTTCCTAGTAATATGGTAGCTATCTTCCATGGGGGAGGGAAAGACGTTTTTGATCGTGACCCAATTGCAGACGTGGGCTTTTCTCGCGACATAGATAAGCGGAGAATTACCGGATTAGTCAGGTTCGGCTTGGCCAAAACGCCATCGACCAAGCGTTCAAATCCCAAAGCGCGTAGTTCAGGAGTGTGTGATGAAACAAGCCCAACGGCATCAGGAAATCATTGAGCTACTCAGCCAGTGTGGTTTTGCCTCGACCGAGGAGCTAGTGGCGCACTTTGATATCAGTCCTCAGACGATACGTCGTGACCTGAACGAGCTGGCAGAGCAGAACAAGATCCAACGCCATCACGGTGGGGCTTCGCTGCCCAGTGCCGGGATGAGCCAAGCCTATAGCGGTGGGCGCGACTCCCATTGGGAAGAGAAGCAGCGTATTGCCAAAGTGGTGGCGAGCCGGATCCCGGATGGTGCCTCGCTCTTTATCGGCATAGGCGCAGCACCGGAAGCTGTAGCTCGGGCCCTGTTGGATCACCGCGATCTGCGCATTGTCACCAATAACCTGAATGTGGCGAGCCTGCTGACGGCCCGAGATGACTTCATGGTGAGCATAGCGAGTGGGGAAATCCGCAATCGTGATGGCGCCATCCTGGGGGAGACCAGCCACGCGCATATCCGGCAATTTCGTATGGATTTTGCCATCTTGGGTGTGTCGGGAATGGATGAACAGGGTGGGTTATTGCTTGCGGATCTGCAGGAACGCCAAATCAGTCGTAGCATGCTAGAGCTGGCTCGACGAGTCTTTGTACTCATTGAACATTGGCAGTTCATGCCCAGTGGCATGGTGCATCTGGCGCAGCTAGCCGAGGTCGACACGCTGTTTACTGACCGCTCCCTGCCAGAGGGATTGGCCACGCAACAGCAGCTTACCGATTGCGTGGTTTGCTGAGGGTGTTTTGATGAAATTTTTCACCAAAAACATGGATGCCAACTCAAGGGTTGGCATAGCACGTAGGTAGAAAATAGCGCGCCTTATCGAAAAAACTGCTTACCTTTAGCTAAATAATCTGTTTATTTTACTAGGTATCTGGCGGCTATGATGGTTGCAGCGTGATATGGCCCATTCTGCAGGGTATTGGTGCAGACAAGTGACCCCAGTCATGGAACTCAATGGTTGGCCGGTGATCTATGTTAATTGTTTGTAACTTTACAACAGTTTTGGGAGTGATTGCGGGTTGTTTGCCCTCAATAAGTTAATCAAAGGAAGTCAGAATGAGCCGTTACTCTTTGGATAAAGCCAAGATCAAGGTCCTGCTGCTGGAGGGGGTACACCCCAGTGCCGTGGAGATATTCCAGGCTGCAGGTTACAGCGAAGTGGAGTATCAGAAGGGTGCTCTGGATGATGAGGCACTGTTGGCCAAGCTGCAGGATGTGCATTTTCTTGGCATTCGCTCCCGTACCCAGCTGACTGATGCCGTTCTGGCTGCTGCGCCCAAATTAGTGGCGGTAGGCTGTTTTTGCATTGGCACCAATCAGGTGGATCTGGCCGCCGCCGAGGCATTAGGCATCCCGGTCTTCAATGCCCCCTATTCCAACACCCGCAGTGTGGCTGAGCTGGTGACCGGTGAGTATCTGCTGCTGTTGCGCGGCATAGCCGAGAAGAATGCCAAGGCCCATCGAGGCGAGTGGGACAAGAGCGCCAACAACTCGGTGGAAGCCCGCGGCAAGAAGCTGGGTATCATAGGCTATGGTCACATAGGTACTCAGGTGGGCATTCTCGCCGAGAGCCTGGGGATGCAGGTCTACTACTATGACATCGAGAACAAACTCTCTTTGGGCAATGCCAAACAGGTCAGTTCACTGGATGAATTGCTGGCGCTGGCGGATGTGGTGACCCTGCATGTGCCGGAAACCGAAGCGACTCGTGACATGATAGCTGCCGAGCAGTTTGCCAAGATGAAGCCCAATGTCATCTTCCTGAATGCTTCACGCGGCACTGTGGTGGTGATCGACGATCTGGTGGCCGCCCTGGAGAGCAAGCATATTGCTGGCGCAGCCCTGGATGTCTATCCGGTAGAGCCTGCGACCAATAAGGAGCGCTTTACCTCACCGCTGCAGCGCTTTGATAATGTGATCCTGACGCCGCATATTGGTGCCTCGACCCTAGAAGCTCAGGAGAACATCGGCATCGAGGTGGCGAACAAGTTGGTACGCTACTCCGACAATGGCTCCACCCTAACGGCTGTCAACTTCCCCGAAGTCTCGTTGCCTGTGCTGGGCCAGGTCAGTCGCTTGCTGCATATCCACCGTAATCAGCCTGGTGTGCTTAACCAGATCAACCAGGCGTTTGCCACGCAAAACATCAATATTGCGGCGCAATACCTGCAGACGACAGCCAATATCGGTTATGTGGTGATCGATGTGGAAACCGAGCGCAGTGAAGAGGCGCTGGCTATGTTGAAAGCCATTGATGGCACGCTGCGAGCGCGGATCCTGCACTGAGGATCCAGATAACAGGAAAACAAAAAGGAGGCGACAGCCTCCTTTTTTTATCGCGAACTTAGCCAGCTATTAGAACAGCTTATGGCTCAGTTCGAACATCTCGTCATCGAACGGACGCTTCATGTTCTCGATGCAGTCGATGATGTCGTGATGTACCAGCTTGTTCTCTTGCAGACCAATGCAACGACCACCCACGCCGGTGAGCAGCAGCTCAACAGCATAGGCACCCATGCGGCTGGCCATGATACGATCACGCGCCGTCGGGCTACCACCACGTTGAATGTGACCCAGAATGGTGGCGCGGGTTTCGAGGCCGGTATGGGCTTCGATTTCCTTGGCCAGGGCATTCACATCGGTGACGTGCTCACAGATGGTCACCATGGCGTGGCGCTTGCCCTTGGAGATACCATCATCGATCTGGGCCAGCAGCTCAGCCTTGTTAAAGCCTTTCTCCGGAACCACGACAAACTCGGCGCCGCCAGCGACGGCGGCTGACATGGCCAGGTCACCACAGTGACGACCCATGACTTCGACCACAGAGATACGCTTGTGGGAAGTGGAGGTATCACGCAGGCGGTCGATGGCTTCCATGACCACGTTCAAGGCAGTGTCAAAGCCGATAGTGAACTCGGTACCGGCGATGTCATTATCGATAGTGCCCGGCAAACCAACACAGGGGTAACCCATCTCGGTCAGCTTCTTGGCGCCCATGTAGGAGCCATCACCGCCCACCACGACCAGTGCATCGATACCATGTTTTTTCAGGTTTTCGATGGCTTCGCGACGGACTGACTCTTCTTTGAAGGCCGGGAAACGAGCCGAACCCAGGAAGGTACCACCACGGTTAATCACGTCAGAGACGCTGTGGCGCTCTAACTTGCTAATGCGGTCCTGATGCAGGCCCAGGTAGCCATCACGAATACCATAAACCTCCAGACCGGCAGACAGACCGGCGCGAACTACAGCACGGATGGCTGCGTTCATGCCTGGTGAGTCACCGCCACTGGTCAGAACACCAATTTTCTTGATCATAGTGTGCCTCTATAAGTCGAAGTTTCTTGTATAAATTGGTGGGGCAGGCAGGCCCCCGTGTCGCGCCAGGGTGCCCATGGGCTGCCGAATCGCAGGAGTATG
The DNA here is from genome assembly GCF_055413345.1 of Pseudaeromonas sp. HNCC25DJ180. NCBI lineage: Bacteria > Pseudomonadati > Pseudomonadota > Gammaproteobacteria > Aeromonadales > Aeromonadaceae > Pseudaeromonas > Pseudaeromonas sp. HNCC25DJ180. Next base: position 112,705 of record NZ_JBVAYF010000012.1, on the reverse strand, counting down.
GCAGTGGCGTTACTTTCACACAAGGCCCCCCGTCACAGAGGGAAAGTACGCCATGGGCTTGCAGGTGCAGACACGGTGAGGGCGTCTTATGACGCCCTCACGTGGATTATTGCTTGGCGCCAGCGATGATTTGGGCAAAATCGTCAGGCTTCAGAGAAGCGCCGCCGACCAGACCACCATCGATGTCTGCTTGACCGAACAGATCAGCAGCAGTAGCACCAGTTACGGAGCCACCGTACAGGATCTGTACCTTGGCAGCCACGTCAGCACTGAAACCGGCCAGGTAGGCGCGGATATGTGCGTGTACAGATTGGGCAATTTCTGGGGTGGCAGTCTTGCCGGTACCGATGGCCCATACAGGTTCGTAGGCAACGACAGCCTTGGTGAAAGAGTCGATGCCGCAACGGTCGATAACGGCCTTCAGCTGGGTTTCCACCACGCTGTTGGTCTGGCCAGCTTCGAACTGAGCCAGAGTTTCGCCGATACACAGAACCGGGATCAGATCACCCTTCTGGATGGCTTCATACTTGGCGGCAACCACGTCATCGTTCTCGGCATGCAGAGTACGACGCTCGCTGTGACCAACCAGAGCATACTTACAACCAAACTCCTTGAGCATGGCCGGAGAGTTTTCGCCGGTGAACGCGCCGGAAGTGTGTACGTCAGCATTTTGTGCGCCGTACTGAATGCGGGAGCCTTCAGCCAGTTTCTCAACCAAACCCAGGAAGATAACCGGCGGGCAGACGGCTACTTCAACGCCTTCAGCCTTGGCAGCTGGTTCAACCAGTGCTTTAACCAGGGCTTCTACAGAGGCTTTGGTGCCGTTCAACTTCCAGTTACCCATTACCAATGGTTGTCTCATTTATTCATCCTCCAGATGTGTTAGCTGTGGGCCATTATAAGAGCTGATGACCGCCCCGAATAGTCAGGGCTTGATCATGCTTGGTATTATTTTAAGGAATTTACTGATCCATATCAGTTTTTATCCTAGACAATGTTCAATCTTTGGACTGTCCACGAAGTTTGTGCCAAATCTGGCCTACCCACTCATGCAGGGCTGTCTCGGAATAGATGAGATAGCGTCCACTTGGGAGATAGCCATAGGAGGGGACAGGGCGCTGCTCCTCTCGCCCCAGATAGTCGGTGGGGGCGGGGATCACCTCAAATCCAGCCTGACGTATGAGTCCCATGGCGCGGGGCATATGACTGGCCGAGGTGACCAGGGCGGCCTTATGTTGGCCTATGATTTGGCCATAGTGAGCGACCTCATCCTGGGTGTCGAAGGCGTCCTCGATTAGGATCATATCGCGGCGGGGAATGCCATAAAACTCGGCGATGCGGGCGTACATCTCGGCGCAGGAGAGAGGATCGCTGCTGACATTACCTGAGAGCACCAGTTTGGCCTGAGGGTTGAGCCGCTTGAGGTGGATGGCTTCCAGGATCCGTGCATAGGTGGTGCTAGTAGGTTGGCTGGTTAAAGGGACTGACGGGTCACTGACATGGCCGTGGCCGAGGACCAGAATAAAATCGACCTGCTGAGTTGTGGGGAAGGGCGGGTATTGCTGCTCCAGAGGACGCAATAGATCTACCCCCACGGGGCGTAGCGAAAAACAGAGTAGTAACAGTGTGCCCAGGGTACAAAGCCCCTTGCCTAGCTTCTGGCGCCGCGTGAACCAGAGCAGCAGCAGCCCCAGTAACAGTAGGGTCAAACCGAGGGGAAGGGGCATCAAAAGCCCGCCAAGCCATTTTTTTAACCAGAACATGAGTGATCTCTGAGCAGCTGCAATCGGTGCCGTTTGCAGGGGTTAGGCGATGTGCCAGAATAGCCCTCCTTTGAGTGAAACGGAACCGTTAGGGTGAGCATGGATCATAGCTTCGATGGCCTGACAGATAAATTTGCCCAAAATATCTATGGCACAAGCAAGGGGCGGATCCGGGCGGCTGTGGTCTGGCAGGATCTACAAGGTTGCCTGAGCCGACTGGGCGACCGGCCTCTGCGCATCTTGGACGCTGGTGGCGGCTTTGGCTATTTTGCCCAACAGCTGGCAGCTATGGGGCATCAGATTGAGCTATGCGATCTCTCGGCCGAGATGCTGGAGCTGGGCCGCGAGCAGATCGAGGCCAAGGGATTAGGCGATCGTATCCGCCTCATCCACTGTCCGATCCAGGAGCTGGATCAGCATATTGTGGGTGAGTTTGATCTCATACTGTGTCACGCCGTGTTGGAATGGCTGAGTGAACCTCGGCAGACCTTGTTATCCTTGCTCGGTTTTTTGGCTCCTGGCGGTATTTTGTCGCTGCTGTTTTACAACCGTCATGCGCTGTTGTTTCAGAGCCTGGTTGTGGGCAACTTCGACTACATACGCGCCGGGCTCATCAAGAAGCGCAAACAGAAGCTGACCCCCAATAATCCCCAGGTACCGGAAGAGGTATATGACTGGTTGCAGCGGGGCGGGCTCAAGCTCATAGGTAAAACTGGCGTGCGGGTGATCCATGATTACATGCGCCACAAGCAGGATCAGCAGGAGAAATTTGATGATCTGCTGGAGATGGAGCAGCGTTACTGCCGTCAAGAGCCCTATGTGTCGTTGGGCCGTTACATCCATGTGATGGCGCAACGACCCTTATCCAAGTCTATCGAGAAAACATGTTATGACTGAGGTTGTCTTCCACTCCCCAGTGGAGCGTACTCTGCCGGAGCTGGTGGGGTGGGTGAAACAAGAGGGGCTGGCGCTGACCCTGGCCAACGACAAGTTGGCCTTTCTCATTGCCATCTCGGCCCTGTCCCGGGGGGATACCAGCCAGGAGCTCACCGAAGCGGCGTTACACGATGCCTTTGGCTATGTGAGCCAGATCTTCGAGCAGATGGATGAGACCCAGACCCACAGGGCTAACAATGCCATCAATGAACTGGTGCGACAGAAGTTGCTCTCCCGCTTCAATGCCGATCCGGTGGAGGGCGAGAGCCTCTATCGTCTGACGCGCCTGGCGGTGGGCATAGTCGAGTTCTTCGTCGAACAAAAAGAGGTGAGCAGCATCAAGCTCTCCTTGCTGCTGGAGCAGGTGGCCAGTGAGCTGAGCAAGGCTTATGCCGCGGCCAGCCAAAACGATGAGCTGGCGCACTGGAACGAGCAGGTTTACCCCAGACTCAAGTTCTCGGTGGAGGAGATCCTCTCCCGCATCGACTTGACCCAGCGGGCCATGGATGAGCATCAGAACCAGGTGAAGGCGGAGATCGCCGATCTGCTGAACCAGGATTGGACCCAGGCGATCCACAGTTGTGAAAAACTGCTGCGGGAAACCGGCCAGACCCTGCGCGAGCTGCAGGATACGCTGGATGCCGCAGGCCATGATCTGCAAGATGGTCTGCTCAACATCCAGGAGGCGTGCCAGGGGCGGGAAGAGTTGCTCCATATCGATGAGCTGACCCATGCCCTGCAGGCGCGGCTGGATGCCATCATCAGCTGGGGCCAGCAGTGTATCGAGCTCTGGGCCCGCTACGATCGCCATGTGCACAAGTTTATCCGTACCGCCATCGACATGGATAAAAACCGTGCCTTCAGTCAGCGGCTGCGGGACTCCATCCGCGACTTCCAGAACCATAACTGGCTGATGGTGGTGGCGCAGGAGCACCGTCTGCTGGAGCTGCGTGATGAGACACTGGCACTCCATGGTGATGAGGTGACAGGCGAGCTGCCCACCGAGCTGGAGTACCATGAGATGCTGGATGTGAATAACCAACTGGTGGAGCGCATCCAGGTGCATCTGGATGCCTTCCGGGAGCTGGGCAAGCCCCTGGATATGGCCGAGGTGTTGCGCGACTATTTAACCAGCTACCCCCAATATCAGCATTTCGATGTGGCCCGTCTGCTCATCGATGCCGCCATTCGCTTAGGCCATGCCGAGGCCGAGCTAACCGGCGCCAAACAGCCAAAATGGAAACCCATCAACGGAGCGGGAGCTAAGGTACAGGCCCATGTCATTGATCAATACTGAATTTCCACTGGCCCTGCGCATGGCGCAGGCCATTGCTAACCCGCTGTTTCCCAAATTGGATACCTGGCTGCGTAGCGGCCGGCATATCAGCCCGGATGACTTGCAGAATCACTCCTTCTTGCTGGAGTTTCATGATGAGCTGGAGCGCTTCTATGGCCGCTATCAGGTCGAGTTCATCAAGGCGCCGGAGGGTTTCTTCTATCTGCGTCCGCGCTCGACGTCCGAGATCGGCACCTCTGTGCTCTCCGAACTCGACATGTTGGTAGGCAAGGTGCTCTGTTATCTCTACCTCAGCCCGGAGCGGTTGGCCAATGAAGGACTCTTCTCCTTGACTGATCTGCAGGAGGAGCTGTTGACCCTGGCCGATGATAAACAACTGCTGCGCATGGTAAACCAGCGTAGCGGTGGCTCGGATCTGGATAAACGCAAGCTGCTGGAGAAGATGCGCACCTCCCTGCGCCGCCTCAAGCGGTTGGGCATGGTGGTCTCTATTGGCAGCGGTGATAAGTTTCGGGTCAACGAAGCGGTGTTCCGTTTTGGCGCCGATGTGCGCAGCGATGAGGATCCTCGCGCCGTGCAACTGCGCATGATCCGCGAAGGCGAGGCCATCTTGCATGATGATGAGTTGCCCACCAGTGAGCACCTTCTGGATGAGAGTGAAGATGAGCTGGATGAAGAACAACTGGGACTGGACGTATAACCATGCGCGGTAAGTTTAAATCAATGACTATGGTCAACTGGAACGGCTTCTTTGCCCGGACCTTCGAACTTGACCAACTGGTAACTACGCTCTCTGGCGGGAATGGGGCGGGGAAATCCACCACCATGGCGTCGCTTATCACGGCGCTCATTCCCGATCAGACTCTGCTCCATTTCCGCAACACCACAGAGGCGGGCAGCTCCAGTGCCAGCCGTGACAAGGGGCTGTATGGCAAGCTGCAGCGGGGCCACTGCTATTCGCTGATCGACGTGCAAAACTCCCGGGATCAGCGCATCTGGGTTGGTGTACATCTGGAGCAGGTGGCGAACCGCGATAACAAGGTCAACATCACCCCCTTTGCCTTGCTGGAGGTGCCCGAGGGGATCCAGCCTACCGAGTTGCTGCTGGAGAAGCTCGATGGCGACAAGGCCAAGGTGCGTCCCTTTGCCGACTTGCGTAAGGTGGCCGCCGAACTGGGTGCCTTGAAAGTCGCCAAGTTCAATTCGGTGACCGATTATCACAACTTCATGTTCGAGTACGGCATATTGCCGAAGAAGATGCGGGATCAAAAAGATCGGGCCCGTTTCTATCGCCTGATCGAAGCCTCACTCTATGGCGGTATCTCCTCTTCCATCACCCGCTCCTTGCGTGAATACCTGCTGCCGGAAAACTCCGGGGTGCGCAAGGCGTTCCAGGATATGGAGGCTGCCATCTATGAGAACCGCCGCACTCTGGATGCCATCCATGAGACCCAGTCCCAGCGGGATCTGTTCCGTAACCTCATTACAGAGACCACCCACTATGTGGCGGCCGACTACATGCGGAACAGCACAGAGAAGGCGCATCTCTCCGAGACGGCACTGGCTGGGCGGCGGCAACTGCAGGATAAGCACCGTCTGCTGCGCGAAGAGAAGCAGCGCGCCATCTTCCTGGCCGATGAAGCCGAGCAGATGCAGGCACGGGAAAAACACCTGACGGATGAGCTGGAGGCGGCCTCCGAGCTGCTGGCCAAGGTGATCAACGGGGTGGCCCTGGGTAAAAAGATTGAACAGTACCGGGAGGATGTCAGCGAGCTGGCCATGCGCCTGGAAGAGCAATTGGCTATGGTCGAGGAGCTGGGTGAACAGCGCCAGGATCTGGAGCAGAAAAAGCAACTGACCGAAGGGGAGGTGGATAGCCTTAAGACCCAGTTGGCCGATTATCAGCAGGCGCTGGACATTCAGCAGACCCGAGCTATTCAGTATCGCCAAGCCATCAAGGCCTTGGAGAGTGCCCGTGAGCTGTGTCAGTTGCCGGATCTGGATGTGACCGGTGTGGCTCACCAGCAGGGTCGTTTCAAGGAGCAGGAGCGGCAGTTGACCGATGCCCTGCTCGCGGTGCAGCAGCGCCTCAATCTGGCCAAGGCCGCGGCCAGCCAGTATGAGTCGACTCTGACCCTGTTGGGCAAGATAGCGGGGCCCGTCGAGCGGGAGCAGGCCTGGGAGACGGCCCAGCAGTTGCTGCGCCAGAGCCAGCAGTCGCGAGATCTGTTGGCGCGCACTACCCAGATCCAGCGGGCGGTGGGCGATCTGGAGCGCGAGCGTGAACAGTGCCAACTGGCGCAACGTCATAGCCAGGAGTTGCAGCGTCACTACCAGATCCAGGTAGTGGATGAAGAGAGCCTGGAGCTAGTGAGTGAAGAGCAGCAGGCTCGTCTGGACTCCTTGACCGAGCAGTTGGAAGGTGGACGGCAACAGGCGGCTCAGGTAGAGCAGCAACTCATTCAAGCCCGTACTCGCATCGAGCAGCTCAAAAAAGTGGCCCCGGCCTGGTTGGTGGCCCAAGAGAAACTCGATAAGTTGCGTGAGCTGGCGGCTGAGCCGCTGGAAAATGCGCAGGCCGTCTCGCAAGCGATGCACAAGGCCCTGGAGCGAGAGCGGCAGGCCGAGAGCGAGAAGAATCGGCTGCAACAGCGCAAGCTGGAGCTGGAGGCCCAGATCCGTCGTCTACAAAATGTGGGGGGCGAAGTAGACGAGCGCCTTGCGCGCGTAGCCGAACAGTTGGATGGGGTGCTGCTGTGTGATGTCTACGATGACATCAACATAGAGGATGCGCCCTATTACTCAGCGCTGTATGGACCCGCTCGTGCTGCCGTGGTCGTCGCCGATCTGGAAGGGGCCATAGAGCGGTTGAAGAGTCTGGAGGATGTGCCGGACGATATCTACCTGGTGCAGGGCAATCCTGAATCCTTTGATGAGGATCTACTGGATGCTCGAGAGCTAGAGCAGGCGCTGGTGGTGCGCGCCAGCGAGCGTCAGGTGCGCTACTCCCGTTACCCCAAGGTGCCGCTATTTGGCCGCGCGGCCCGCGAGCAACGAGTGGCGGTGCTGGAGCAGGAGCGTGAGGCGCTGATTGATGCCTATGCAACCTCTGCATTTGAGCAACAAAAGCATAGCCGCACCTATCACCACTTCAGTCAATTTATTGCCGAGCATTTGAGCGTCGCTTTTGAGGCCGATCCCGAGGCAGAATTGGAGCTGTTGCAAGCCAAGATGCGTGAGCTGCAAAGCGCCCAGGGTGAGCGGCAACAGCAGGATGCACAATACCGAGCCAATCAGGAGTCAGCCCGAGCGGCGTTGGCTCTCATTCAGCGATTGCGCCCCCTGCTGCATCTGCTCAACGCGGGCGATGACAGCGAGCGCTTGCAGTTGGCGCAAGCTGAATTAGCCGCACTGCAGCAGGCTGAGACATTTTTGCGGCACAAGGGGCCATGGCTGGATGAGCTGGCCTCCCAGGCCCATCTGTTGCGGGAAGATCCGCAGAATCTCGATGAGTTACAGCAAGGCTATGACGAGGCGGAGCAACAGCTGACCCAGGCGCGGCGTCGCAGTTTTACCCTGGATGAGTTGCTGGCTCGCAGTGGTCATTTTGCCTATCAGGATGCCGAAGCCATGCTGGGGCAGACCTCCCAGATCAGCGAACGCTTGAAGGCCAAGCTGGCGGAGGCCGAGCTGGCCCGTCGGCAGTTGACCAGTTCGGTTAGCCAGATCCAGGCGCGCTTCACTGAGTCCATGCAGGTGAAGACGGCTCTGCACTCCAGCGTGGAGGCCAAGCGCCAGACGCTGGGAGAGTTCGAGCAGGAGTTGGCCGCCATGGGGCTGACCATAACTCCGGATATGGAGGAGAAGGCGCGCCATCATAAGCGGGATGTGGAGGAGCAACTGGTGCGCACCCGCTCTCGCCGCACCCAAGCCGAGGCGCAATTCCAGGTATGTCGCCGGGATATCGACAGCATTCAGGCGCGGTTGGGCCATGAGGGCAAGGATTATCGTCTGGCACGCAAGCTGCTGATCCACCACAAACAGAGCTGGAACCGGGTGCTGCGCCTGGCCCGGGACAATGATGTGGAGAAGCGGTTGAATCGCCGCGAGCTGGCCTATCTGGATGCCGACGAGCTGCGCTCAATGTCGGATAAGGCCCTGGGCGCCTTGCGTCTGGCGGTGAGTCAGGATGAAGAGCTGCGGGATGCGCTGCGACTCTCCGAAGGCAACCGCAACACGGAGCAGAAGGTGGGCTTCTATGTGGTGGTCTATCGTTATCTCAAGGAGCGTATCCGCCACGATATTATCCGTTCAGATGATCCGGTGGAGGCCATAGAGGAGATGGAAATCGAGCTCTCCCGTCTGGCTGATGAACTCAAGCAGCGAGAGGCGCACCTCTCCTTGAGCTCAACCGAGGTGGCGGCCAAGATCACCAACATCATACGTCGTGAGCAGAACCGGATCCGGGTGCTCAACCAGGGGCTGCAAAATATCACCTTTGGTCAGGTGCGCGGGGTGCGGCTCAACGTCAACGTGCGCGAGGCCTATGCCCGTCTGCTCAATGCCCTGGGGGATCAGGCCACACTGCATCAGGACTTGTTTGCCGACGGGGAGATCACCTTCTCCGAGGCCATGGCCAAGCTGTTCCAGCGCTTGAATCCACATATCGACCAGGGCGAGCGCAGCCATCAGGTGCTGGGTGAGGCGCTACTCGATTACCGTAACTATCTGGAGCTGGAGATCGAAGTTCAGCGTGGTGTCGATGGCTGGTTACGGGCCGAGAGTGGGGCCCTCTCCACGGGTGAGGCGATAGGGACGGGTCAGGCTATTTTGCTGATGGTGCTGCAGAGCTGGGAAGAAGATGCCAAGCGGTTGCGCGCCAAGGATATTCTGCCTTGCCGTCTGCTGTTCCTCGATGAGGCGGCGCGGTTGGATGCCAAGTCCATCGCCACCCTGTTCGAGCTCTGTGAGCGGCAGGATATGCAACTGCTGATCGCCGCCCCGGAAAACATCAGCCCAGAGAAGGGCACCACCTATAAGCTGATCCGTAAGGTTCATGGCAAGCACGAACATGTGCATGTGGTGGGGCTGCGTGGCTTCGGCTATGTCAGTGGTGAGGAGCGCCTCAGCGCTTAAGACGCGCTCTAGAGTGCAAAAGCCCGGGTCATTTGACCCGGGCTTTTTGTTACTACGGAGCTTGAAGCGCAGTGCAGATCAGGTGAGCTCGATGATCTGCAGCTTGTCGCTCTCCTCGATATCCAGCAGCGGCACGGGCGCTATCTCGGGTTTATCGAAGGCGATATCCCCACCATTGATGATGCCGCTGTGACGGTCAATGCTCTTGAAATCGAAGATCTTGTGATCCAGCAGGTGGCTAGGCACCACATCTTGCAATGACTTGAACATGGTCTCGATACGACCGGGGAAGCGCTTGTCCCACTCTTGCAGCATCTGCTTGATGGCTTGGCGTTGCAGGTTTTCCTGAGAGCCGCACAGGTTGCAAGGAATGATGGGGAAGGCCTTCCACTCGGCGTAACGGATCAGATCCTTCTCCTTGCAGTAGGCTAAGGGGCGGATCACCACATGCTTGCCATCATCGCTCACCAGTTTCGGTGGCATGGACTTCATCTTGCCACCGAAGAACATGTTGAGGAACAGGGTTTCCAGAATGTCGTCTCTATGATGACCCAAGGCTATCTTGGTGGCCCCCAGTTCGGTTGCGGTGCGATAGAGAATGCCACGGCGCAGGCGTGAGCAGAGAGAGCAGGTGGTTTTGCCTTCCGGTATCTTATCCTTAACGATGGAGTAGGTGTCCTCCTCCACTATCTTGTAGGGGATACCCAGGGTCGCCAAATATTCCGGCAGCACATGGCCAGGAAAGCCGGGCTGCTTTTGATCCAGATTCACCGCTACGATATCGAAGTGGATGGGGGCGCTGGCCCGCAGATTAAGCAGTATATCCAACAGACTGTAGCTGTCTTTGCCGCCGGAGAGACAGACCATCACCTTGTCGCCCTCTTCAATCATGTTGAAATCGAAGATGGCCTGACCCACATGGCGCCGCAGGCGCTTCTGTAGCTTGTTGAGGTTGTAGATCTGTTTGCTGTTCGGTTCGTCAGACATGGTGCGGTCATCCGGGAGAAAATAGGCCGCTATTATAGCCAGCTCCCGAATGACGGCAAGGGTGGTTGCGACTTACTCTGTGGCGGCTGGATCGGCGCGCAGCACCAGTAGATCGCAATTGAGACTGTCGATGACTTGCTCGGCTGTGTTGCCTATCAGCGCGGCAGACCAGCCCGTACGCCCCACACTGCCCAGCAGAATGAGTTCGGCGTCCAGTTGCTGGGCCAGCTCTGGCAGCACATCTTCGGGCAGTCCGTCCAGCACATGGGTTTGCTCGGTGGGAATGTGATGCCTGGCAGCAAAGTCGGCCATCATGGTCACATGATGTTGGCGAATGGCCTCGTTATAGATCTCCGGAGTGAAGCCGGGCACTTCCAGGGCTATGTTGACCGCAGGAGCCGGCACCGCATTGACCAGATGCAACTTGGCTTTGACCAAGTGAGCCACCTGGCTGGCTTCACGTAACAGCTTGAGATTGAGCGTATTTTGCTCGGGCTCATTGCTGAAGTTCAACGCCACCAGAATATTGCCATCGGCGGGCCAGTCATGCTCTTTCACCAGCAGCAGGGGCACTGTGGCTTTGCGGATCAGATGCCAGTCGGTGGGGGTGAAGATGAAGGTCTCCAGTAACGAGTGCTGGTGGGCACTCTTGATGATGAGATCGTGCTGGAAGCTTTGGCACTCCTGCAAGATGCTCTCAAAGGGGCGGCCGTGCCAGATCACCTTGAGATCCAAATGCAATCCTTCATCGCGATAGGGTTGGATTAGCGTCTCCAGCCACTCCTCGCGCTGGGCCACCACGCCGGTACGCATCTCCTCCCGCTCTTCAGATGAGAGGATGGAGGTGATCTCATAGGAGAAATCATAGATAGGCATGAACACTTTGATGGTGGCGATATCCTGCAAGCGGGCTATCTCCACAGCACGATACAGCGCTGGTTGCGTCTCCATATTGGGATCGATGACAACCAGAAGATTGCGGTACTTGATCATGAGTCCCCCTCGAACATCGAAAAAAGAGTTCGCTTGAGACTAGGTTAGCTTAAATAGGGGCAGAAAGTATGAGCACGGCCAACAAATTGAGTATTGTCAGGCCGTGCAATAGATCAGCTAGCGGGGCAGGAGGGCATCCCCGCCAGTTCGGCGAGGGAGTTGTTGTTGACGATAGTGACGTATTTACCCTTCACCTTGATAAGCTCCAGCTTCTGGAAGCGTCCCAGTAGGCGGCTGATGGTTTCGACCGTGAGGCCCAGATAGTTGCCAATATCGCCACGGGTCATGGAGAGGCGGAATTCGCGGGCGGAAAAGCCCCGTTCGGCAAAACGGGTGGAGAGGTTATACAAGAAGGCGGCCAGTCGCTCTTCCGCATTCTTCTTGGAGAGCAACAAGATCATCTCCTGATCACCCATGATTTCATTGCTCATCAGCCGCATGATCTGCTGACGCAGCTTGGGCATCTTACCGGAGAGATCATCCAGTATGTCATAAGGGATCTCACAGACCATGGAGGTCTCCAGGGCCTGGGCAAATGAGGGGTGCTGCTGGCGATGGATGGCATCAAAGCCCACCAGATCGCCAGCCAGATGGAAGCCGGTGATCTGCTCATCTCCCTGCTCTGTGATGGTGTAAGACTTGATGGTGCCGGAGCGAATGGCATAGAGGGATTTGAGCTCGTCGCCAGCCTTGAATAGGGCTTCACCCTTCTGAATAGGCTTCTTGCGCTCAATAATATTATCGAGTTGATCCAACTCGTTGTCATTCAAACTGAATGGAATGCAAAGCTGACTGATGCTGCAATCCTGACAATGGATGGCACACCCGCCTAACTGCACTCTTTTGCCAAGTTTCTTATCCGGGATCATAGAGCTCATCACGTAGAAATTGATTTTTATCAAACTATTTTAACATCAATGGATCGAACTGAATAGAGTTAGCGCTGTATCAAGGTAAGGTGCAAATTTGGTGCGTGAGGTGGGATCAATAGAATCCACTGATGGGGAGAAAGACGCATGTTGGTGCAAGCTTGGACTCTTCTGTTTCGCTGACGTGATAAAGCAGCCATAAAAAAGGCCTGCAGTTGCAGGCCTTTACTGGTTGCAGTATGAACTAACCTTAATCGGCTTTGAGTGCCTCGTTGTGCACACCCATGACGGCACGGCCTGAGGGGTCGGCCATCAGCTTGAACTGTTCATCCCACTCCAATGCCTTGGGCGTGGAGCAGGCGACAGACTTGCCGTAAGGCACGCAACGGGCAGCTGATTCCAGTGGGAAGTGCTCTTCGAAGATGGCGCGATAGAAGTAGGCTTCCTTGGTCAACGGGGTGTTGATCGGGAAGCGGAACGCGGCCGCTTCAAACATCTGGTCGCTCACTTCGTTTTCAACATGCACCTTCAGGCTATCGATCCAGGAGTAGCCCACGCCATCGGAGAACTGCTCCTTCTGACGCCATGCCACTTCCTTAGGCAGGTAGTGCTCAAAGGCCTCACGCAGCAGGTGCTTCTCGATCTTGCCGTTGCCACACATCTTGTCCTTAGGATTGAGGCGCATGGCCACATCCATGAACTCCTTGTCCAGGAAGGGTACACGGCCTTCCACGCCCCAAGCCGCCATGGACTTGTTGGCACGCAGGCAGTCATACATGTGCAGCTGGGAGAGCTTACGCACTGTCTCTTCGTGAAACTCCTTGGCATCAGGAGCCTTATGGAAATAGAGGTAGCCACCGAACAGCTCATCGGAGCCTTCACCGGAGAGCACCATCTTGATGCCCATGGCCTTGATGTAGCGAGCCATCAGGTACATGGGGGTAGAGGCACGAATCGTCGTGACGTCGTAGGTTTCCAGGTGATAGATCACATCACGCAGCGCATCCAGACCCTCTTGCACCGTGAAGGTGATCTGATGGTGGATGGTCTCCAGATGGTCGGCGACTTTTTGCGCCGCGGCCAGATCCGGTGAGCCCTTGAGGCCTACGGCGAAGGAGTGCAACTGGGGCCACCAGGCTTCTGACTTGCCATCATCTTCCACACGACGAGCCGCATAGCGCTTGGTGACGGCAGAGATGATGGAGGAGTCCAGACCACCAGAGAGCAGCACACCGTAGGGTACGTCACACATCAGTTGACGCTTGACCGCGTCTTCCAAGGCATCGCGCAGCGCCAGTTTGTCGGTGACATTGTCCTTGACGTTGTCGTACTCCATCCAGTCCCGCTCATAGTAGCGGGTAAGCTCGCCGTCTTTGCTCCACAGGTAGTGTCCTGGTGGGAACTCTTGCACGCTCTTGCAGACTGGGGTCAGCGCCTTCATTTCGGAGGCAACATAGAAGTTACCGTTTTCATCGTAACCCATGTACATGGGGATGATGCCCATGTGATCACGGCCAATGAGATAGGCGTCTTGCTCGGCATCGTAGAGGATGAAGGCAAAGATACCGTTGATCTCATCCAAAAAGGCCGGACCCTTTTCCTTGTACTTGGCCAGGATAATTTCGCAATCCGAGCCAGTCTGGAATTGGAAGTCGACAGTCAGTGTCTTTTCCAGTTCCTTGTGATTATAGATTTCGCCGTTAACGGCCAGGACGTGAGTTCGTTCAGGGTTATAGAGCGGTTGCGCACCATTACCCGGATCCACGATAGAGAGACGCTCGTGAACCAGAATCGCCTTGTCGGTGCTATAAATACCGGACCAGTCAGGGCCGCGGTGACGCAGACGCTTGGACATCTCCAACGCAGTCTTGCGCAAGGCTACTGCATCGGACTTGATGTCCAGAATACCAAAAATAGAACACATGCTTCCTTTATCCTCGAATAGTTGGGCCCCACGTTGGCCCACTTGTCCTTTTCATTCCTCACCCGCCAATCTGCCAGAGGGCGCCAACCCTCTGCAAGCAGAAATGTCAGTTTCGGGTCATTGAGGGCCAAGAATGGTGCGAATGGCTGGAAAATAGACGTCTTAAATCAGATCTATGTCAGCCACAGACTCGAAGATGTGATTAGGACGAAACGGTACCTGGTCGATATCACTCATCTTGCTGACGCCCGAGAGCACCAGCACAGTCTCCAGACCCGCTTGAAATCCGGCCAAAATATCGGTGCGTAGATTGTCCCCTATGATGATCGTGCTCTCCGAATGGGCCTGCATCTTGTTCAGCGCGGCGCGGATGATCCAGGCACTGGGTTTGCCCACATAAAAGGGCTGTTTGCCAGTCATGCGCTCGATCGGGGCACACAAGGCCCCACAGGCCGGGTACATGTGGGGTCCGTGAGTGTCCGGGTTGGTGGCAATAAAGCGGGCCCCACGGGCCACAAATTGGGCCGCCAGCTGGATCATGTTCCAGTTATAGTTTCGGGTTTCGCCAACTACCACAAAATCAGGATCTATATCCGTGATGCTAAAGCCTGCCATGTAGAGCTCATGAGTAAGCGCCCCTTCACCCACCACATAGACTTTGCGCCCCTCCTGACGAGTGAGGAAGGCCGCGGTGGCCATGGCCGAGGTATAGAAGCACTCCTCCGGAACATTGACCCCTGCCGCCTGGAAACGGTTTTGTAGATCTTTGGGGGTTTGGCCCGGATAGTTGGTGAGAAAGAGCAGGGGTGTCTCTTGTTCAATCAGTCGGTGCACAAACTCATTGGCTCCCGGGATGAGCGTATTATTGTGCAGGATCACGCCGTCAATATCGCAGATGACACTTCGCTTGTTACTCAAACAACACTCCTCAGCAAGAGATAATCGATACTCGCTGTTTGTAACTGGCTGGGGAGGGCATTGCAAGACAAACCAGAGGCGTCATGAGCGCAATATCTCCATGCCTCTGTGATTGAGCGCGATTTTTACCTGGTTTCGAAGCCGAATCTCGATTTAGTCGAGGTTTTTCCCGTGACATCCACCTACAATTGGCCGCTTTTATTTATGCCTGTTGGCGCTGAGTTGTGTGGGGGAGTGTTGAATGAACAGGTTTGTTGCCGGGTTGCCTAAAGTTGAGTTGCATCTGCATATCGAAGGGACGCTCGAACCTGAGTTACTGTTTACCCTAGCCAAACGGAATGGGGTGGTGCTGCCCTATCCTGATGTGGTGACGCTGCAGGCGGCCTACCAGTTCACTGATCTGCAATCCTTCCTCGACCTCTACTATCAAGGGGCGGCCGTGTTGCAAAAGGAGCAGGATTTTTACGATCTCACCTGGGCCTATCTGGAACGTTGTCACCAAGATAAGGTGCTGCATACCGAGATCTTCTTTGATCCGCAGACGCACACAGAGCGCGGCATTTCCTTGGCAACCGTTATTCACGGTATTCAGGCCGCTCTGGAGCAGGCGGAGCAGCAGTATGGCATCACCAGTCGCCTGATCCTCAGTTTCTTGCGTCATCTGAGTGAGGAGTCGGCCTTTGCCGTGTTGGAGCAGGCCATGCCCTATCGGCAACTTATCCACGGCATCGGGCTTGATTCCTCCGAGCTGGGTAATCCCCCGGAAAAATTTGCCCGTGTCTTTGCCAAGGCCAAGTCACTGGGCTTTCGCCTGGTGGCCCATGCCGGAGAGGAGGGGCCTGCCAGCTATATCTGGGATGCCTTGGATCTGTTGCATGTGGATCGTATCGATCATGGTGTGCGCAGTAGTGATGATCCCTTATTGATTGCGCGTCTGGCTGCAGAGCGGATGCCACTAACCGTCTGTCCGCTCTCCAATGTCCGTTTGCGTGTCTTTTCGGATATGGCACAACATAATATTCTGGCGCTGTTGGATAAGGGGCTCTGCGTCACTGTCAATTCCGATGACCCGGCTTATTTCGGGGGCTATATGGGGGCTAACTACCAGGCCTTGGTGGATCACCTGCAGGCATCCAAAGAGCAGTTACGGCAGTTGGCACTCAATTCTGTCGAAGCCAGTTGGTTGGATGAGAAGGCCAAGCAGGCATTAGCACAGCAAATTTTGGCTTACGTCTGAGTCAACACGAATAGGCCCGGGCAGATGATCTTGCTCGGGCTTTTCTTTATCATGCCAGGCGTCACCTCTTTCATCTGCTACGGATTTTTCATGTCGATATCTCGCGATCCGGTTTTTGATCATCGCTTTCAGTGGGCGTTTCTCCATCCTAAACATGGGTTAACCTGGCTTAGTCTGGGTCTGCTGGCGCTGCTCTCCTGGCTGCCAGTCAGATGGCGTGACGCCATGGCGGGCAGTTTTGCACCTTTGGTGATCCGTTTTTCCAAGAAGCAGTGTTACATAGCGCGCACCAACTTTGAGCTCTGTTTTCCCGAGTTAGATGAGGTGGGGCGTGAAGCCCTGCTCCTGGATTCCATCAAGGTTGGACTCAAGACCTTCTTCGCCTTCGCCGAAGCTACCTTTTTACCGCGAGCCCTATTCCTGCGGCGCTTCAAGTTGCAGGGGTGGGAGCATGTGGCGCCTGTGTTGGCGCAAGGGAAACCGGTGATTTTCATGATCCCTCACTCCTGGGCCATCGACATGGCCGGGCTCTATCTCACAGCTCAAGGCCTTACCATGTGCACCATGATGCACAGTGCCAAGAATCCGGTGTATGACTGGTTTATCAATCGGCAACGGGCCTGCTTCGGCGGCAAGGTGTATGAGCGCAGTAGCGGCATCAAGCCGGTGATCAAGTCCATGCGCGATGGCTTTCACTTCTTCTATTTACCCGATCAGGATCATGGGCCAGAGGCCAGCCTGTTTGTGCCATTTTTTGGTCAGCCCAAGGCGACGCTGCCGGCACTGCCCAAGCTGGTCAAATTGACGGGCGCCACCGTATTCCCGCTGTTTTGCTCGTATGATCAGCGATCACGCCGTTATGAGCTCATCTTCCGTCCGGCATTGCAGCCCTACCCGACAGACGATCTGGTGGCCGACACGCGTAAGATGAATGAGGAGATTGAGATCTTGCTGGAGCCGCGCCGTGAACAGTACATGTGGTTTCTCAAGTATTTTCAGACCCGGCCGGAAGGGGGGAGTGAAGGCTTCTACGAGGCGGGTATCCGCAAGATACGCCAGCGGCAATAAGTTCTCTTAAAGCAGGGATGCAGGGTGAAGATCGACGGACTGGAGGATAAGCCGACCCGCTTGCTGGTGGAGGCTTTGGTGGCGCAACCCAGCATTAAGGCTCGCAAGCGTTGGGCCTTGATGCAACTGACCCTGTGGCAAGAGCAGGGGTGGGTGGAGGCGTTGCCGGAACTCGGCTGCTATCAAGCCACCAGAGCCGGACGTTATCATCTGCAACAGGCGCTACTAGAGCACGCGTTGTTAGCTCGGCCAGATGCCGAGAGCGCTTTGCAAACCTTGGCCTTGGAGTTGCCTGCGCGTTGCCACCGCCATGTACTGGCGGCGCTGCTTAAAGGTGGGCGGCAGCATGCCTGGTCTGAGCTCGAGCTTGCTGCCCTGGTCGCTGAGGGCACTCAGCCGGTGCAGGACGGACTGCTCAGGTTGCGAGGCTATGGCCACTTTTCACTCTTCTTTGCCCAGGGTGAACTGTTAGATGCTAGGCCGCAGCTTGCGTTACTCGGCGAGCTGATCCTGCCTGAGGCTGCGCTACAGCGCCTGCACAAGGTGTTGTGGCAGGAGCGAGCCCCCGCGCGGCTCATCACAGTGGATAGCCGGGCTGCCTTTGTAACCTTGGCGCCTGCCGCCGACGAGTTGCTGCTGCTGGCCCCTGCTGCCCATACGCAACTGGCCGAACAATTTCTCTTGCGATTAACACCCGGCTTTGCCTGGGGGCATCTGTGTGACTGGCATCCGAAGGCGTTGGCCCAAGCCATGGCGTTAGCCGAGCGGCTAAAGCGTCCCTTGCGGTTGCCGTTACCCCAAGATGTCAGCCAACTGGCTGCCTGTTATGGCCGCCCTTTGGCTGCTGATGTGGCTTGGGATGAGATCAAGTTACCCTCAGGCTTGCAAAATTTATTGGCGCCGCTTATCAGCCAGCAACTGTGGTTGGAGCAGGAGAGTCTGGTGCTGTTTTCTAGCCATCAACTCTCGGGGGAGAATGTATGACTCAGATGTGGGTTATCAGAGGCAAAAATCATTTTTTACCACCCCGTTGGGTGGTATAACTGGCTGGCGCGCCCGTCTGGTGCGCCCTATTGACGCCCAGGTCCTCGACTCGGCCTGCCGCCATCGATACAAACCAAGCAAAGACAGGGACAAACATGTTTGAAAAGGTAACAGCTGCACCCGCCGATCCCATCCTGGGTCTGACCGACGAGTTTCGAAATGACACCCGTAGCCACAAGATCAACCTGGGTGTAGGGATCTACAAGAATGATGCTGGTGACACGCCCATTCTCAATTGTGTCAAGACGGCTGAGCAGATCCTGCTGGAAACCGAGAAAACCAAAAACTACCTGAGCATCGAAGGCAATGCCGACTATGGCCAACTGGTGCAACAGTTGCTGTTTGGTGCTGACAATGAAATTGTCACCAGCAAACGTGCCCGTACCGCACAGGCGCCCGGTGGTACTGGTGCTTTGCGCATCGGCGCCGAGTTTCTCTCCCGCCAAAAGTTGAGCCGTAAGGTCTGGATCTCCAATCCTACCTGGGTAAACCACTTCCAGGTATTTGGTGCCGCGGGTCTGGAAACCGGTGAATATACCTATTACAGCCCGGCTACGCGTGGCCTGGATTTTGAGGGCATGTTGAGCTCTTTGGCTGCCGCTAAAGAGGGGGATGTGGTCCTGCTGCACGGCTGTTGCCATAACCCCACCGGCATAGATCCCACTATGGAGCAGTGGGAAGCGCTGGCCAAGTTCTGCGCCGAACGCAAACTGCTGCCCTTCTTCGATTTCGCCTACCAAGGCTTTGCTCGGGGGGTCGATGAAGATGCCGCAGGCTTGCGTCTGTTTGCCCGCTACAATCGGGAATTGTTGGTCGCTAGCTCCTTCTCGAAAAACTTTGGTCTCTACAATGAACGGGTTGGTGCCATCACTCTGGTGACTGAGTCAGATAGTGTTGCCGGTGTGGCCTTTAGCCAGGTGCGGGCCGCGATCCGAGCCAACTACTCCAACCCGCCAGCTCATGGTGCCGCTGTCGTCACCACAGTGCTCAAGGATCCGACTCTCAAAGCCCAATGGGTGGCCGAGGTGAAGGAGATGCGGGACCGCATATGGCAAATGCGTGAGCTCTTTGTGGCCAAGTTGAAGAGCCATGGCGTCAGCCAGGACTTCAGCTTTATGACAGAGCAAAATGGCATGTTCTCCTTCTCTGGTCTGAATAAGGAGCAGGTGGCGCGGCTGAAGAATGAGTTCGCTGTCTACATTGTGGGTTCAGGGCGCATTAGCGTGGCAGGGATCACCAGTGGCAACATAGATGCCCTGTGTCAGGCCATCGCCAAGGTGATCTGAATTTGAGCACTAAACAAAAAGGCGCCATTAGGCGCCTTTTTTACATCTGTTTCCCGACTAAGCTCGGTGTGTGTCAGCGTGGTTATTGCTGGGATATGACCCAATACTGAAACGCCTTGCGTGTATCGCCATTAGCCTGGTTATACCAGTATTTAAGCATCTCAAGCGCCTGGGTATTCTTATCCAGGGTTTGCCCTTTGGCGGTTGTTTGCGGTGTGATTTGTGCTGCTGCGGCAACGGCTGCTGTGCCCGCCACGGCTTGAGCTGTGACCTGGGGGGCCGCTGCTTGGCCTGCGGGTTGCGCGAAGGCTTTACCCATGGCGATCAGCTCTTCTTGATAGTTGCGGCCTATTTGCAGGCCCTCTTTCTTTGGCATCACGAAATAGTCAGCCTTTACCGCATGCCCAGTACGCTGGTCGATAAACTGCAGCTTCTGTTGCTTCAGGTATTGCTCTGCTGCGCTGTAACTGCGTGGATAGCTAAACTCGATGGCCAGTTGTTGATCTTGTTTGGTGACCAGGTTGATGACAACAGGCTCGCCGCTGAGCAACCGGCTTTCGCTCTGATCCTTGAAGGTCCCTTCGAAACGGATCACCAGTTGGTGCGGGCCAGGCGAGAGAGTGAGGGATGAGCGAGAAGAGAAGAGATCATTGCTAACCGGCTTGCCATCCAGCAGGTAGGCCACATAAGGGTGCGGTATGGCAATGGCGGTCGCAGCCCAAGCGCCGATGGCAAACAGCAGGCTCCCGACTCCGATGAAACAGTGTGTCAAGCGCATCGTCTCTCCTTAAATATATTTTTGGCGTCGAACTGATGACGCCTGGCCATTCTTGCAGCTTTACCCTGTCCCAGCAACAGAGAGCTAGTAATAGTGGATGGCGCGTTGAGGCAAAGGGATCAGGGCCTCAGGCGTGGATGGAACGCTGACACAAGGGAACAGGGTCTCAATAGTGGATGGATCGACGGAAAGGGGGCAGGGCATCGAGGAGCCCCTTGCCGTAGTGACGGGTGACCAAGCGACGATCCAGCAGGACTATCCGGCCGCTGTCCCCCTCCTTGCGGATCAGTCGGCCGCAGGCCTGGATCAATTTGCGTGAGGCATCGGGCAGGGTGATCTGCAAGAAGGGATTGCCGCCCTTGCGCTCGACCCACTCGGCGAGCGCCGCTTCAATAGGGGAAGTGGGAACGGCGAAGGGGAGCTTGGTGATGATGAGGTTAGTCAGTTGGTTTCCCGGCAGATCCAGCCCTTCAGAGAAGCTGCCTGTGCCCAGCAGTATGCTGGGGGTGCCGAATTCACAGCGGCTCTTGTGTAAAGTTAGCAGGGCCTCGCGCGATGCTTCGCCTTGCACTAACAGCGTATGGCCTAGGGCGCGCAGTCCGCTGGCCACCTCCTGCATCTGCCAGTAGGAGGCAAACAGGATCAGTGTTGCCAATTGACCATCCAGAAAATCGGGCAGCCGCTCGATGAGCGCCAGGGTGTAGCCGGGATCGCTCGGTTCACAGGAGATGGTTGGGATGAGTAGCTCAGCCTGCTGGTAATCAAAGGGGGATTTCAGCCTCAGGTAGCGAGTGCCATCCTCAGACCCCAATCCGGCTTGTGCCCGGAAGTGATCGAAGCGGTTCAGGGCTGTCAGGGTGGCCGAGAGTATGATCGCGCCCTGGCAGCGTGACCAGAGCTGTTGTTGTAGCCAACCGCCCATCTCCAGGGGGGCGGCATGGAGGGTCAGCTCCTGGCTCGCCTCCTCTTTGACAATCCACTTGGCAATCGGCGGGGTATTACCTGTACTGCGGTAGAGGTGCCATAACTCTTGCATCTGCGTCACTCGATTCAGGGCATATCCCAGTTCGGCGAGTAACTGCTCCTCGGCAGGTTGACGGCCTTTCCCCTCCTTGATCGACTCGGTCAATGCCTGCTGGCAGCGTTCCAGATTGCGAGCCAGCTTGCGGGTTTGCTCTGCCAGGCTGGTCACCAGTTCAGCCAAGGGTGGAGCCAGCGGCTCCATGGGGAAGCGGTGGTGGGGATCTTCTTTAAACCAAGCGGACTGGCTGTTGATCAGGCTAACGAGCTGCTTGATATCGTGCTGGCAGGCATAGACCTGATGGCTGATCTCTTCGACGGCACGAGCCAAGTGACCATTTTGCACTATTTTTGCTGCACTTTCCCCAAGATGGGGCATCTTGGTGAGCCAAGCTTGGCTCGCTTGCAGGTTGCAGAGGGCTGCGCCCTGATCCCGTGCAATAGTTGGTAGGTGGTGAGCTTCGTCAAGAATATAGAAACACTCCTCGGGGGGCGGTAGCACCACGCCGCCCCCCAAGGCCAGATCCGCCAGCAGTAGCGCATGGTTCACGACCAGGACATCCATCTCATCTAGCCGGCTGCGAGCGTGATGGAATGGACACTGAGCATGGTGGCCGAGGATGGGATTACAGTGATGTCGTTCGGCGGCTATGCTCTGCCAGAATGCCTCGTCCAACTGGGTTGGCCAGCTATCTCTGTCGCCACTCCAGCGTCCTTCATTATAGGCTTGCCACAGCTCACGGTATAAGGCGCTCTGCTCCGGGCTGGGGCGCACCGTCAGCAGCTCACTAAAGGAGAGTTGCTGCTCTTGGGCCGTTAGATCAGCCAGCCGTTGGACGCAGCAGTAACGCTGACGTCCTTTGACTAAGGTAAAGCTGAATTCGGTGGCGCTAAACGAGCGGAAAAAGGGCAGATCCTTATGGATAAGCTGCTCCTGTAGGGAGAGCGTGGCGGTGGAGATGACCAGCTTCTTGTTCAGCTGTTTGGCACAGGGAATGGCAGCCTGGGCGTAGGCCAGGGACTTGCCTATGCCGGTGCCGGCTTCGGCCACCAGAATGCGTTTGTTACTGGCATATTCGCCGCACAGGGTCTTAACTATCTCGGCCACCAGAAAGTTTTGTTCCTTTCTTGGCATGAAACCTGCTAGTTCTTGACCCAGCTTCTGATAACTCAGCTTGACTGCTTTTTTGATCGGATCGGGGATCATCGATGACTCTCTGGCCGGGGTGGGTAAGTATAGCGAGTTGTGAGCAGGCTAACAAAAATCGTGGCGATTTTGAGAGAGTGAGGCAGTTGAATCTCTGTGCTAAACCCATGGTTATGGCCAGAGAAACAGCATATGGCGTTGAATGCTAACCGAATATGCTGCTGACAACGAGGAAACAGAATAGTTCACTTTTTTCTGTTGCTCGCCTCACATTTTGTATGCTAGTCTCAAAATTGAGTGGCGGAAACGCTACTACCACAGGGAATAACAAGGACTTAGTGATTAATTACAGTAGGCAAACGATTATGAAAAAGACTCTTCTTGCAGTAACCATTCCAGCTCTGTTTGCAGTATCCGCCAATGCGGCCACCGTCTATGAGAAAGATGGCCAAAAGTTTGATGTATATGGCCGTGCCCAAGCTAACATCGCCGACAAAGAAGCGGCTCGTTTGAGTGGTTTTGATAAGACTGCAGAAAAGACCACCTTGATCGGTACTGGTCGTATTGGCCTGAAGGGCACTACCGCCATCAACAGCCAGGTTTCTGCTTTTGCCCGTGGTGAATGGCATGTCAATGCCGAGCAATCTTCCGCCAACAATGATGCTCAAGCTGGCGATAAGGGACAAAATTTCTACGCTCGTCACCTGTATCTAGGTTTTGACGGTGGTCAAGCCGGTAAGGTCCTGTTCGGTCAGACCGACACCGCCTTCTATGACACCCTGGCGGCGACCGACTTCTTCAACGATTGGGGTGATGAGTCATACACCTCTGGTCGTCAAGAAGGGCAGGCTATCTATAGCGGCTCTTGGGGTGGCTACCGTGCCTCTGCCGGTTACCAGTTTGCCGATGCCTCTCAAGGCCTGAGCAATGCCTATAACGCCAGCCTGGGTTATACCTTCGGTTTTGGCATGGGTGTCGGTCTGGGCGCTGAAAGCCGTAACTTTGATCAAAATGTAGGTAGCAACACCAACCTGGATTCTAACAATCGTTGGGCTATCTCTACTTCCTACGGTACCCAAGGCGCTCCTGGTTTCTATGCAGCCGGTTTGTACACCGCGGCCACCAAGACTTACTACGCTGGTGCTGCTGATACCGATGAGCAAGGTTGGGAGCTCTATGGCTCTTACACCACAGAGAACAAGTGGACCTTCATGGGCGGCTACAACCGCTACTACCAGAAGGATCAAGGTGCTGATGTGACCGGCTATTATGTTGCCGATGCCCAGTATAACTTCACCAGCAACTTCTTCTCTTATGTTGAGTACCGCATTGAAGATGGTAAGTCCGCAGGTGTAGATAACAACGACGCCGTTTCTCTGGGCGCTCAGTACAACTTCTAAGAGCCATACCGATCAGGTTGTAGCACCATACAACTCGTCAAGGGCAGCCATAAGGCTGCCCTTTTTTCATTCAGATAAGTCTACTAACTGGCCGATTTCCCTGTGCGCCACGACTTCCTCACCGCAAAGGTTGCAATGAAGAGTGGGGTTGCTAAGCTAGCGCCACTGTGAGTGTTGGGCCCGATATCTCTAACACGCGGGCTTCTATCTATTTAACCGGTACTATTAATGCAGCCAGAAACCCTCTCTTTTATCGCCTCATGCATCAAGACCATCCCTGACTACCCTAAACCGGGTATCCAGTTTCGCGATATCACCAGTTTGGTGGAGCATCCCCAGGCGTTCAAAGCCACCATAGATCTGCTGGTGGAACACTATCGCCATGTGCCACTTAACAAGGTGGTGGGCACCGAGGCGCGGGGTTTTATCTTCGGCGCACCGGTGGCGGCGGCTCTGGGGTTGGGGTTTGTGCCGGTGCGCAAGCCGGGCAAGTTGCCTCGCTCCGTGTTCGAGGAGAGTTACACTCTGGAATATGGTGAAGACGCTCTGCAGATGCACAAAGATGCCATTTCGCCTGGCGACAAGGTGCTGGTGATTGATGATCTGCTGGCTACCGGCGGTACAGTCGAGGCGGCGGTTAAACTCATCCGTCGTTGCGGCGGCATTGTCGAGCAGGCGGCCTTTGTCATCTCCTTGCCTGAGTTGGGTGGTGAGGCTCGGCTTATCGCCGCGGGTGTCGAGCCCTTGAGCCTGGTGCAGTTTGCCGGCGAGTAATTGCTAATAAAACAGGGAAACATATAGGCCATGGGATATCAGGTCCTGGCGCGCAAGTGGCGTCCTCATACCTTCCACCAAGTCGTAGGGCAGCAGCATGTGCTGACGGCTCTCATCAATGCCCTGGAGCAGGGGCGGCTGCACCATGCCTACTTGTTTAGTGGCACGCGGGGGGTGGGTAAGACGACCATAGCCCGGATCCTGGCCAAGTGCCTCAACTGCGAGCAGGGAGTTACCAGTACTCCCTGCGGCCAGTGTGACAGTTGCCGCGAGATCGATCAGGGCAATTTTGTTGATCTGCTGGAGATCGATGCCGCCTCGCGAACCAAGGTTGAAGATACCCGGGAACTGTTGGATAACGTCCAGTACCGTCCGGCCCGCGGGCGCTACAAGGTCTACCTTATAGATGAAGTGCATATGCTCTCGCGGCATAGTTTCAATGCGTTGCTGAAGACCCTGGAAGAGCCGCCGCCTTACGTCAAGTTTCTGCTTGCCACCACAGACCCTCAGAAGTTGCCAGTGACCATTCTCTCTCGCTGTCTGCAGTTCCATCTTAAGGCGCTTAATCGCGAGCAGATCATAGAACAACTGGCGCGTGTGCTGGATGCCGAGGGCCAAGCCTATGAGCCTCCGGCTTTGATGGCGTTGGCCAAGGCGGCAGATGGCAGCATGCGGGATGCCTTGAGTCTGACCGATCAGGCGCTGGCTCATGGTAATGGCCAGGTTCATCTTGCCCAGGTGTTGGCCATGCTGGGCACCTTGGATCATCGCCATCTGCACCAGATGTTGCATCAGCTGCAGCAACTGGATGGCCCTGGCTTAATGGCCAAGGTGGCCGAAGTGAGTCAACTTGGGCCGGATTTTGAGCTGTTGCATGCCGAGCTCGCCTCCTTGCTGCATCGTGTGGCGCTGGCCCAGTTATTAGGGCGGGGCTTGGATCCACTGGCGCTGGACAATGAGCCGTTGCAGGAGTTGGCCCGACTCTTCACCGCCGAGGAGATCCAGCTCTATTACCAAATCGCTTTGACTGGACGCAAAGAGCTACCTTATGCGCCTGATGGCCGCAGTGGTCTGGAGATGACCCTGCTGCGGATGCTGGCTTTTTCGCCGCGGCGCGCTCCGGCATCGGCTCAGCTGCGACCAGCCGGCGCACTGAGTGCTGGCGAGGCTGTGGGTTCCCGGCTCGTGGTTGAGTCGCAACCCGTCGCTAGCCAGGGCCGGGATCCCGCCACGATTAGTCAACTAGTGTCAGCCTCTCCTGCGCCAACTGTGACTATGCCGGCGTCGATGAGAGAGGCTGCCGTTTCAGCAGCGGAGCCCGAGCGTTTGCAGCCGGAAGAGGAAGCCCTGTTTGCTGAGCAGCAAGCGCTGATCGATCAGGCCGCTGCCTTGGGCTTGGGGGATGAGCCGCCTGCGGTTGAGCCTGGGGCCGGTCGGGTAAATAGCGCGAGCGCTGTGGCTATAGTTGTGGAGAAGGCGGCGAGTCCAGCAGAGGCCCAGCCAGAGTCGGGGATTTCACAGTTACTGATGGTGCGTAATCGATTACGCAGCCAGCAGAAAGAGGCCACGGATGGCGCCAGCGTCGTCGCTCCGCCGCCGACCACATCTGCTGCGCGCTCACTGCGGCCACCTTTGGCTACAACCCCGCCACTCTCTGCAGCCCAAGCAAGCGCATCACCCGCGTCGAGCCATGCCCCGGGGCCATCTTTTGCGCCAGCGCCGCCCGCGGCTCTTGCGGATAATGGACCATCGCCTGTACCCCATGATGAGCCGGGGGATATGCCGCCGTGGGAGTTGCCGCCATTGGCGGCATACCAAGACGAATGGGATAGTCAGGCCGGGAATCGTGTTGAGTTAGCCGTTACCCCCGCCACAGCCATGGTGCCACAGTCCCAGGCCACTATTGTGACGCGTCCGGCACAGAGTCACCCCAGTAAACCTGTTGTGGCAGCAGCCACGGCGACTCTGTCAGCCCAGGGCGCCGCAGATGCCGAGGCTCGCTGGAGCTCCAACGATCTGCTGACGGGTTGTGGCGATGCTTGGGGGGAGTTGATTGCGGCCTGTCAGTTAGGCGGTCGTCTGCGGCAACTGGCGCTGCACGCCGCACGCAGGGTGGACGGGGGGCGCTGGGTGCTGACGCTGCCTGCCGAGCAGCGTCATTTGCTTTCGGACAAAGCCGTGCAAACCCTGAGTGAAACCTTTGCTTCCTATCTGCAACAAGCGGTGCAGCTCGAGGTAGAATTGGGCCAGCCGGGGTTGACGCCCGCCCAGATCGAGCAGCAGCGCTATGCCCAATTACTGATCGAGGCTGAGCAGGCGTTAGCCCAGGATCCCCATATTCAATTTTTAATCCAACGCTTTGGTGCGCAACTGGATGCTGGTAGTATCCTGCCACTGAAGCACTAATCGACAACCCTACAGAGAGATGAGCCATGTTTGGTAAAGGTGGGATGGGTAACCTGATGAAGCAGGCGCAGGCGATGCAGGATCGCATGCAGAAGATGCAAGAAGAGTTGGCCAACATGGAGGTGATCGGTGAATCCGGTGCCGGTTTGGTCAAGGTCACCATGACTGGCAGTCACAGTGTGCGCCGTGTGGCCATAGATCCAAGTCTGATGGCTGATGATCAGGAGATGCTTGAAGATCTCATCGCCGCCGCGGTAAATGATGCGGTGCGTCGGGTCGAAGAGCAGAGCAAGAGCAAGATGGGTGATGTGACTGGTGGCATGCAACTGCCTCCTGGTTTCAAGATGCCTTTCTAACCTGAGTGCTTCCCCTGTTGCCGAGTGGTGAATAGGGTGAACCAGCTTGAATGGGGGGAATTTCCCCCCTTGTTGTTTGTGGAGTTGCCATGAAGTTCAGCCCTTTGCTGGATGATCTGATCCGGGAATTGCAGGTTCTGCCCGGGGTTGGCCCCAAGTCAGCCCAGCGCATGGCGTTCCAGTTACTGGAGCGTGAACGCACTCGAGGTCATAAGTTAGCCCAGACCTTGGCGCGAGCACTGAGCGAGATAGGACACTGCCAACACTGCCGTACCTTCACTGAAAACGAGAGTTGCGCTATCTGCGCCAATCCCAAGCGCAGCGAGAATCGGCAGCTCTGTGTGGTCGAGTCGCCTGCCGATGTGGCGGCCCTGGAGCAGACTCATCTCTATTCGGGGCGCTATTTTGTGCTGATGGGCCATCTTTCGCCTCTGGATGGCATAGGTCCGCGCGAGCTGGGATTGGATCTGCTGGAGCAGCGCTTGCAGCAAGAGCCATGGGATGAGCTGATCCTGGCGACTAACCCGACCATGGAGGGGGAGGCCACTGCCTTTTACATTGCCAACCTGGCGCGCCAAGCGGGTGTAGCCGTGACGCGTATTGCCCATGGCGTACCTGTCGGTGGTGAGCTCGAACTGGTCGACGGCACTACCCTTTCTCACTCCCTGAGTGGCCGCCGTCCCTTGGAGTAAGTCACATTTTTCGAGCCCCGACGCTGTGCGGGGTTGAAAACCTCTGCTATGCCCCCCATCTAGTTTTTGTCGTTTCAACACACTGGTATACCAAGGAAAGCAAAGATGACCGAAGCTGTTCATATGGAAACTCATGGGTTTCAGACCGAAGTCAAGCAACTGCTGAGCCTGATGGCGCATAGCCTCTACTCGAACAAGGAGGTCTTTCTTCGCGAATTGATCTCTAACGCAGCCGATGCGGCTGACAAGCTGCGCTTCAAGGCCCTCTCCGATGCCGCGCTGTATGAAGCGGATGGCCAGTTGCGGGTCCGCCTGCTCATCGATAAAGATCAGCGCACCCTGACCATCTCAGATAACGGTATCGGCATGACCCGGGACCAGGCGATTGAACATCTGGGGACTATCGCTCGCTCCGGTACAGCTGAATTTTTTAGCCACCTGTCGGGGGATCAGAGCAAAGATTCTCAACTGATTGGCCAGTTTGGGGTTGGTTTCTACTCGGCATTCATCGTCGCCGATAAGGTGACTGTGCTGAGCCGTGCCGCAGGTGCCGATGCTGATCAGGGGGTTAGCTGGGAGTCTGATGGCTCAGGCTCTTTCCGTGTTGCCACTATTAATAAGGCGACTCGCGGTACTGATGTGATACTGCACCTGAAAGCGGAGGAGAGTGAGTTCCTCGACGATTGGCGTCTGCGTTCGGTGATTGGGAAATATTCTGACCACATCAGTGTGCCCGTGGAGATGTGGACGCTGCCTGAAGCGCCAGAGGCTGAAGAGGGTGCTGAAAAAGTCGTCCCTACCGGGGAGTGGCAGCAGGTTA
The DNA here is from genome assembly GCF_055413345.1 of Pseudaeromonas sp. HNCC25DJ180. NCBI lineage: Bacteria > Pseudomonadati > Pseudomonadota > Gammaproteobacteria > Aeromonadales > Aeromonadaceae > Pseudaeromonas > Pseudaeromonas sp. HNCC25DJ180. The sequence continues at coordinate 83,854 of NZ_JBVAYF010000012.1, read as the reverse complement.
ACCGTGCCACGGCACTGTGGACCCGGACTCCGCGCGACATCAAAGATGAAGAGTACGAAGAGTTTTACAAGCATATCAGTCATGATTTTGAGGCGCCGCTAGTATGGGGCCACAACAAGGTTGAAGGCTCCCAGGAGTACACCAGTCTGTTGTATGTGCCAGCGCGTGCGCCTTGGGACATGTGGAATCGTGAGCAGAAGCATGGCCTGAAGCTCTATGTGCAGCGGGTCTTCATCATGGATGATGCCGAGCAATTCATGCCCACCTATCTGCGCTTCGTTAAGGGGGTTCTTGACTCCAACGATCTGCCGCTCAACGTATCGCGGGAAATCCTGCAGGATAACAAGATCACGGCCCAGCTCCGCAAAGCCTGCTCCAAGCGGGTACTGGGTATGCTGAACAAGTTGGCCAAGGACGATAGTGAAAAATATCAGCGCTTCTGGGGTGAGTTTGGCAATGTGCTCAAAGAGGGGCCAGCTGAAGACCATGCTCATCAGGAAGATATCGCCAAGCTGTTGCGCTTCGCCTCCACTCACACCGACTCCGATGCCCAGACAGTCGGGCTGGAAGAGTATGTGGCGCGGATGAAAGAGAAGCAGAGCAAGATCTACTACATCATAGCTGACAACTATTTAGCGGCCAGTAAGAGCCCGCATCTGGAGTTGTTGCGCAAGAAAGGGGTGGAGGTGCTGCTGCTGTGGGAGCGCATCGATGAGTGGTTGATGAGCCATCTGACTGAGTTTGACGGTAAGCAGTTTGTCTCAGTCACTCAGGGTGATCTGCAACTGGGTGAGTTGGAAGATGACGAGAGCCGCAAGCAACAAGAAGAGCTCTCCAAAGAGTACGAGGGGCTGGTGACGCGAGTACGCGCGGCGTTGAGTGACAAGGTGAAGGATGTCCGCATCAGTCATCGTCTCACTGATACCCCCAGCTGTGTGGTCACTGATGCCTATGGTATGAGTAGCCATATGATGAAGTTGATGCAGGCCGCCGGTCAGAAAGTGCCAGAGCAGAAGTTTGTGCTGGAGCTGAATCCGGAACATGGTTTGGTGAAACGCATTGCCAGCCTGAGCGATGATTCCTTGTTTGTCGAGTGGAGCGAGTTGCTACTTGAACAGGCTCAATTGGCTGAGCAGGGTGGCTTACCCGATACGGCGGGCTTTGTCTCCCGAGTCAATCGACTGTTGTTAGTCACATCCTGCTAAACTAGTCGTTGCCAATCACCGACTTGATGCGACAATTAAATCAAGTCGGTGATCTGGTAGGGGTTAGTTGTGCTACGGACTCTCTTGTTTCTCTTCTCGTTTATTCTCCTTCCGGCTAATTTGCAGGCCGAAACCTTAGCTTTGTGGAACGGCCACAGTCTTGAACATCTAGAGCCCGAGCTCAAACGTTTCCAGACGCAGACAGGCCATCAAATATTGCAGCAACACTTTCGGGCGGATCAATTTCGCGACAAGGTGATCTCTTCGATCCTGTTGCCGGATCTCTATTTCATTCCCAGCGATCAACTAAGCAATCAACAAGAGTACCGTTTGGGTAGCTGGCCACAGTCCATAGCGCAGCAGCACGGTTTGCGTCAGGATGGCAAACTCAATGGTCTCTGGTATGGCATACCCATCAATATGGGTAACCAACTGGTGCTCTATTATCGCAAAGACAAGGTGAAGCCGCAGGATGAGCTGAATGACATTCCCGCCGGGCGTCTAGCTTGGCCTGCGGATCAGGCCTTCTGGTTTATGCCTTTTTTGACAGCCCAGGGGGGGTGGCCGCTCAAGGGAAGCCACTTTACCCTGGATACCCCGCAGATGGTGGCGGCGTTGGCGGCTTACCAGCAGGCGTTGGCCCGTTTCCCGGGTACCAAGTGTGAACTTATGTGTAATGAACATGCTTTCTTGCGCGGTGAAGTGGACTATCTGATTGATGGTGATTGGGCCTACCAGATGCTCCATGAACCTCTGGGTGACAAGCTGGGTGTGGCGTTACTACCCAAACTGGGCGGTAAGACGATGAAGCCGCTCAGTAGCTCCTATGTCTTGGCTATCCGCGAGGATATCTCCCCGGCAAAAAAGGCTGTGGCCGAGCAGCTGGTTAGCTTTTTATTATCTGAGGAGAGCCAGCGTCGTCTCTATGAACGCTCCAAGCTGTTTCCGGCCGTGGCGCAGGTGGGGAATAAGATGAGTAAAGAGATGTCACCGGATATGCAGGTGTTACATACCCAACTTGAGCAGAGTCTGGCGATGCCCAACGATCGTAACATGTTGATTGTCTGGTTGGTCATGGGCAAGGCATTGCGTCTGTTTCTGGATGGCGAGTATGACGCCAAAGAGACGGCGGCCTATATGCAGTCCTTAGCTGAAGAGGGCAAACGGCAATGATCCGACTCAGTCGGCTCTTTGTGTTGTTAATCCTCTGCATGACGCTCTTGCCTGTCATCGTCTTGAGTTATGTCCACTATCAAGGCATGAAGCAATATGCCACCCAGACCCTGATGACTGAGCTCGGTAGTGAGGCCTATGTTATCAAGGAGGGGTTGAATAATGAAATGGGGGCGCTGACCGGTGGACTGCGGCTCTTGACGGGACATGAGACCATCATCAAAGGGGTCTCCAGCCTCTTCTATTCCAGCCAGGTGCTCGCCCGCTTTGAGTCTTTTATGAACCGCTATAGTGTGGTTTCCTCCATGTACCTGGTTACCCGTGATGGGCGGGTGCGGGAAAGCTATGGGGGCAAGTTACGGCCCATAGAGCGAAACACCGAGGTCAAGGAGCTGATTAATAACCTGGCCCGGGATTATGAGATGGGGGTATTGGGCGGGCGAGTCGTGGTCATCGAGGATCGGGATCTGGTGCCGGATGGCGATCACCAGGCTTTGCTGTTTATCTCTACCGTTACCAGCCTCTTAGTACGCAATAGTGAGTCGGTGCAGGGATTTCTCATCGCTGTCGTGCCTTTGTCCAATCTGTTGGCGCAGACAGAAGGGATCCCTCATGCCAAGAGCTCCATCACGCAGATCGGCTTGGCGTTACCTCCAGATGCGCCTGGCTTGATAAGCCAGAGCGAACGTTTGGCGGTGGGCGAGAAGGATTACTCCCCCAATGTAAATCTGCTCATCAAGGTGAGCCGCTCCTCTGAAAATATGGGGGCGGCCGTTGCCGAGGCGATCAGCCCATTCATCAGCTATCAGTTGGTGGTGATGGCGATTCTGGTGGGGGTGTTCGTGCTATTTGCGCGTCCCATACTGCGTTCATTTAATGCGCTGTACCGTACCATTCAGCAGATGGAGTCTGGCTTGCCCATCGAGGGGCGTCCTTCTCGGATCTGGGAATTTGCCCATACCGAACGATTACTGATCGATATGCAGGGGCGCATCCGTCAGCAGTTGGCGACCCTGGAGCAGAATAATGCCGAACTGGCGATGCTGGCCAATGACAAGGATCGCTATCTACAGGAGCTGAGTAGTTTAAACCAGAGTCTGGAAGAGAAGGTTCAGGAGCGTACCAACAAATTGGCGCTCATTCTTCAACGTATCGAGATCACCAACCGCTTTTATAACCAACTTATCCTGTTGCGTCAGGAGCTGGGGCATGGCAGCGATGACGACACCGTCATGAGCCATGTGGTTAAGCGTCTGCATGCTTGCGAGTTAGGATTGCCCTTTGCGGTTATTATCCAGATTGGTAGTGAACCCAAACACTCGTATCGCCACCCTGATTATCAGGGGGAGATCATGCTGCCTCTGCTCCCTAGGATCACAGATTATTGCTATGCCGATGGGCTTTACAGCATCCCTTTTCCACCGCCATTTGGTGGGGGCTGGTTTTTGCTGCAGAGCCCGAGCCTGCGCGAAGAGGAGTTGAAGGGCCTGCTGTTGTTTGCCCGGGAGTTGGGCAGTTTCCTGGAGAATCGAGCCCTAACCAATCGCCTGGCCTTCTGGGCCCGTACCGATGGGTTGACCGGATTAGGGAACCGAATTGCCTTCGAGCAGACCATGGGCGATCTGGAAACCTCGCTGGATGTGGAGGCCGGTCTGTTTCTCATTGATGTCAATGGTCTCAAAACGCTTAATGATAGCCGGGGCCATGAGGCGGGGGATGCGTTGTTGCGGGCTGTGGCTCAGCGGTTGCGGTTGTGTGTGCAGGAGAGCTCCGGCTCACTGTACCGGATTGGTGGGGATGAGTTTGTCATTCTGCTGGAGGGTGAGGGGCTGGCCTGCAAGGAGGCATTGCAGCAGAAGTTGCAGGAGGTGCAATTCATGCCGGCTACCTTGGCGGGCAGGGAGCATGGCATCAGCTTCAGTGTGGGTTATGCCGATAGCCTGCACACCCCCTTCTCCTTGCTCTATAAGATGGCGGATAAAGCCATGTACTTGCAAAAGCAGGCTTATTACGAGCACAAACGAATGGATGGTGAGCAAAGGCTTGAGCAATCGCAGGAAAGCGTGTAATTTTCGCCTCTGACTTTTTGACCTACATCGCATAACCAAAGGGGATTTTATTATGCGCATTATTCTGCTCGGTGCTCCAGGCGCAGGTAAGGGTACGCAAGCCCAATTTTTGATGGATAAGTACGGTATTCCGCAGATCTCAACCGGTGACATGCTGCGTGCCGCTATCAAAGCTGGGACTCCCCTCGGTTTGAAGGCCAAAGAGGTGATGGATCAGGGACAGTTGGTTTCGGATGACATCATCATTGGTCTGGTTAAGGAGCGCATCGCCCAGGAAGATTGTGTCAAAGGCTTCTTGTTGGATGGCTTCCCGCGCACTATTCCTCAAGCCGATGCCATGAAAGAAGCCGGTGTGGTGGTGGATTTTGTGCTGGAGTTTGATGTGCCGGATGAAGAGATCGTCAAGCGCATGAGTGGTCGCCGTGTTCATCCTGGCTCAGGGCGTGTTTATCATGTGGTTTTCAATCCGTCCAAGGTTGAAGGTAAAGATGATGTGACCGGAGAGGATCTGGTGATCCGTGCCGATGACGAAGAGACCACGGTACGCAAGCGTCTGGATATCTATCATCAACAGACCGAACCGCTGGTGGGTTACTACAAGGCAGAGGCTGCGGCAGCACGCACCCGTTATGAGCGCCTGGATGGTACTCAAGCGGTTGAGGCGGTGAGCCAACAGTTGGCGGCTTTATTGGGTTAAGCGACTGATCCCAGTCAACTAGGCGTCCGTACTGTCAAGTTCGGGCGCCTTTTGCATTTTAGGAGAGTCATATGCCGTTGCGAGGCGTGATACTGGTTAATTTGGGGACGCCGACAGCCGCTACGGCCCGGGGCGTGCGTGATTTCTTGCGCGAGTTTCTCGCCGACCAACGGGTGGTAGATCTGCCCCGCTGGCTCTGGTGGCCGCTGTTGTATGGCCTCATTCTGCCGTTACGTTGCCGCCGGGTGGCGAAAGCTTATCGCCAAATTTGGCAGGCAGGCGGCTCTCCACTTATGGTGATAAGCCGACAGCAGCAGCAGGCCTTGCAGCAGAGCCTGCTCAGCCTAGGGCGCAGTGAACGGGTCGAGCTGGCCATGAGCTATGGTGAACCCTCACTCAGAGAGGCTTGGCAGCGATTGCAGGCCCAAGGGGTGAGTGAGGTGATGTTGTTGCCTCTTTATCCTCAATACTCCTCCACCACCACGGCTTCCGTCTTTGATGGTTGGGCCAAGGTCATGGCCCGCGAGCCGAGACTACCGCGACAACTGTTTCTGGATGAGTATCATGCCCATCCTGCCTATATTGCGGCTTTGGCTCAGAGTGTTCGGGCTCAGTGGCAGCAAACGGGTCAAGGCTATCTGCTGTTCTCGTTTCATGGCATCCCGGAGCGTTATGCCAAGCGTGGGGACCCCTATCCAGAGCAGTGTCATGCCACGGCGCAGCTGGTAGCGGAGGCGCTTGAGCTCTCAGCCGAGGAGTGGGGGTTAGCCTTTCAGTCCCGCTTTGGTCGTGAGCCCTGGCTCCGCCCCTATACGGATGAAACCCTGGTGGCCTTGGCCAAAGGGGGTAAAACTCAGCTGGATATTATCTGCCCGGGTTTTGCGGCCGACTGTCTGGAGACGCTTGAAGAGATAGCCGAAGCGGGTAAACAGGAGTTCTTGGCGGCAGGAGGGCGAGCCTACCACTATATCCCAGCGCTCAATGCCTCGTCTGCTCACATGGAGTTGTTTGGGCAACTGATCCGCCAGCATTTTGGCTCTTGAGCAGCTGATGTTACGGGGAGTACCGCCGTTGCACTATGCTTGGTCGAGGCATTAAGGGACGAGCCAATGGGCTCGTCCCTTACGCTATCTACAGCTAGCGGCGATACTCATGACCGTAGCTTTGGATCAGCCGTTTGGTGATCGCCTGTTGCGGGTTGGCAAACACCTCTTGTGTCGCACCGGCTTCCACCATTTTGCCCTGGTGCATGATGATCACCTTATCGCTGACATGCCGTACTAGACCTAAGTCATTGGCCACTATCACATAGGCGATCCCCAACTCAGCCTGGAGTTTCAGCAACAGGTTGATGATCTGGGAGCGCACCGAGAGATCCAGGTTCGAGAAGCTCTCATCCGCTACTATGATCTTGGGATTCATGATCAAGGCTCGGGCCAAGGAGACCCGCTGCTTCTGTCCAGTCGAGATCATCTGGGGGTAAAACAGCGCATGCTCAGGTAGCAGGCCCACCAGACGCAGGGTCTCTTGCACCTTGTGCGCACGCTCTTCAGGTGACATGTCGGTGTTGAGCATCAGCGGCGCCTCCAGGATGCGACCGATGCGTAAGCGCGGATTAAGCGAGGTGTTGGGATCCTGGAAAATCATGCGGATCAACTTGCACCTTTGCTCGTAGTCATCATGGGGGATGGCGGCGCCATCGACCAGGATCTCGCCATGGCTTGGTGTGACCACTCCGGCCAGGATCTTGGCCAAGGTGCTCTTGCCCGAACCGGCTTCACCCACCAGCGCTAAGGTTTCACCGGCATTGAGACTGAAGCTGACCGATTCAATGGCTGTCACCTGATGACGTTGAAAGAGCCATCCTTGCTCCATGAAGCTCTTGCCTATGTTCTCAACCCGCAGCAGAGGCTCTGCATTCATTTTTTCGGCTCCTCCAGATTGAGTGGAAAGTGGCAGCTATATTGGTGGCCCTTGATCCGAGTCAGGGGGGGGGTCTGGATACAGAGTCGTTGTGCATAGGGGCAGCGGGGTCCGAGTCGACAGCCGATCGGCAAGTGCTGCAGCGGCGGGATGACGCCGGGCAGGGCATTGAGCCGCGACTTGTGGGGTAGCCGGCCGCTGAAATCAGGGATCGAGTTGAGCAGGGCGTCGGTATAGGGGTGATGGGGCTCTTCGAGGATCTGCTCCCGGCTGCCCGTTTCCACCATCTGACCACAGTACATGACTGTGATGCTCTCGGTTAGATTGGCAATGGTGGAGATGTCATTGCTGATGAGCAAGATAGTGGTGTTGTGCAACTGATTCATGCGATCCAGCAGGCGCAGCAGCTGGGCTTGGGTGGTGGCTTCCATGGCACTGATGGGCTCATCGGCTACTAACAACCGCGGCTGAATGGCGATCGCCATGGCGATCATCACCTTTTGGCATACCCCAGCGGAGAGCTCATGGGGGTAGGCCGACATGACCTTGCGGTGATCCTTGATGCCAACTCGGTGCAACAGGCCTATGGCATGGGCCTTGCGCCAGTAGAGTCGCTGCCACCATTTCCCTTCGAAGACCCGACTCGGAATAACCTCGATCAGTTGCTCACCAATGGGTAGCGAGGGGTCCAGACAGGAGACGGGCTCTTGGAAAATCATGGCGATGTCACGACTCATCACCTTGCGGCGCTCTCGGGGGCTCAGGCTCATCAGATCTATGTCACCGATGCGCATACGATCTGCGGTTACCCGCCAATTCTCTTTTTGCATCCCTATGATGGCCTTGGCAACCAGACTCTTACCAGACCCTGATTCGCCCACCAGCCCGCGGATCTCACCCTCGTTCAGGGTAATGCTGACCTTGTCGACCGCTTTGACGCGGCCCTGGGGAGTGTCAATCTCGATGGTGAGGTTGCGAATATCGAGCAATGGCATCAGTCAATTCCTTTTTGCAGCGCTCTGCGTAACCCATCCCCGACCAGATTGGTGGCAAGCACGCTGAGCAGTATGGCCAGTCCAGGCAGGGTAACGGTCCACGAACCCACGTAGATGAAATCCATGCCATCAGCCAGCATGCTGCCCCACTCAGGCTGTGGCGTCTGGGCACCTATGCCGAGAAAGCAGACGGCACTGATATCCAGAATGGCGGTGGAGAGTGCGCGGGTGGTCTGACCCACCAGGGTATCGACTATATTCGGCAGTATGGCCAGGCGTAGGATACGAAAGGGTGGGGAGCCATCGAGGCGCACCGCGACTATATACTCCTTTTGCATCTCATTGCTGACCGCATTGTGGGTGGCGCGGATGAATTGGGGCAGCAGGGCTAGGGTGATGGCCAAGGTAGCATTGGCCAGGCTGGCACCCATGACTGCCACCAGGACAATGGCCAGCAGCAGAGATGGAATGGAGAGCAGCATATCCAGCATGTGGTGCAAGACACTGGATTTGAGCCCCCGACTCATGCCCGCCAACACCCCCACTGTGCCCCCCAGTAGCATGGCGATGAGGGTTGCGATGAAGGCACTGCCAACAGTCAGGCGCGCGCCGTAAACCAGGCGTGCCAGGATGTCACGACCCAAGTCGTCGGTGCCAAAGAAGTGGTTGATGGTTCCTTTTGTCGCCCATGACGGGGGTTGCAGCAGCATATTCGGATTCTGCTGCAGCGGATCATGGCTGCTGAACGAGGGGCCCAAGACAATGACCAGCAACAGGACGGTTAATCCCCAAAACGCGGCCATTGAGACCGGGCTCTCCTTGTAGGCTTGCCAGGTCTGCCAAATGGGGGATGGGATGCGGATTTCGGGATAAGCCCTAACCTTGCTGGCCATACAGCTCTTTCCTCTTAACTGGGTATAACAGGTTTGTCAGCAGTTCGGTACTGATGTTGAGAACGGCCAGCACACTGGAGATCACTAGGAGTCCGGCCTGAATTGCCACATAGTCTCGCCCCATGATACAGGCGATAAGCCAGCGCCCCAGACCCGGCCATTCGAAGATCATCTCTATGATGATGGCTGAGGTGACCACAGCCCCGAACTGCATGCTGAGCATGGGAAATATGGGGGGCAGGGCATTACGCAAGGCATGGCGGGTGATGACGCGCCAGGGTGACCAGCCACGGCTGAATGCCGCCTTGATATAGTTTTGCTTGAGCACGTCAATCATGGAGTTACGCACCAGGCGAGTGATCTCTGTGGTCGGTAACAGCGCCAGGGCGGCGGCGGGCAGGCACAGGTGCTGCAGGGCATTGTAAAATGCCGAGAGTTGGTGACCATCCTGGCTCAGCAGGGTATCAACCAGAGTCAGCCCAGTCACGGGCTCTATTTCATAGAGCAGATTCAGTTGTCCTGAAGAGGGGAGTAGTCCCAGGGTCATGGAGAAGATCAGGATCAGTAGCAAGGCCAGCCAATAGACGGGCATGGATGAACCCAGCACGCTGAAGCTGCTAATCACTATATCTAGGGGTTTACCCTGATTCAGGGCCGCCAGGGTACCGAGTGTTACCCCTACTACGAAGGCAATGATGAGAGCACTTAGACACAGCTCAAAGGTGGCCGGGAAATGGATGACTATCATCTCCAGCGCAGGCCGCCCGGAGAGCGAGGAGATGCCCAGATCCCCGGCAAATAGATGGCGCAGGTACTCTAGATAGCCAGACCACAATGAGGTGTGTTCATCGACACCCAGTTCATACTCCAGCCAGTAGGCGAAAAAGCTGAGCAGCAACAGGGTAAACAGCAGCAAGTTGATACGCCGTAGGGTATAGATCAGCATGGTTTAATCTCGAAAGGCCCGTTGAAAAGAGAGCCCCCCCAGTGGGGTTTGCTCCAGATTATGCAGGTTTTTCCAGGCTGCATAGATGTTAAGTGAGTGTGCCAGGGGGATCAGCGGCAACTGATCACTGATCAGGCTTTGAGCCTGCTGGTAGGCTTCAATCCGACTACCCAGATGTGGGGTGGCGGCGGCCTGATCCAGTAAATCATCGAAATGGTGATCACACCAGCGGGAAAAATTGTAACCCTGGGTTGAGATGGCTCCACAACTGAGCAGCGGTCGGAAGAAGTTATCGGGATCCGAGGTGTCGGCTGACCAGCCAAAGAGCAGCGCATCGTGCCGCCCCTCACGTAGTTGCGTGCGCATCTGCGGCCAGCGCATCTGAGTGAATTTCACTTTGATCCCGATCTTGGCCAAGTCGGCCTGGATCAGCTGAGCTGTCTTCAAGGCATCGGGATTATAGGGTTTGGCCCCGGCCGGTATCCAAAGATTCATGGTTAACTCGGCGGGCAGATTGGCTGCTTTGAGCAGGGTGCGGGCCCCTGCTGGATCATAATCATGTTCCGTCAGATTAGGATTATGGGCCCATGAGATGGGCGGCAGCAGGCTGTTGGCCCACTCGCCGGTATCATAGTAGACCGCATTCAGTAGGTTATCTCGATTGATCCCCATGGCGATGGCTTGGCGAACCAGGGGGTCGTTAAATGGTCGCCGCTCGGTATTGATGGCCAAGAAGGCAGTATTGAGGTTGTTCTCTATGTCTAGCAGCAGGTTCGGTTGTTTGCGGATGAAGGCCAGTTGGCTGGCGGCGGGATAGGCCATCACCTGGCACTCCCCGGTCAGCAGCTTGGCCAGCCGTTTGGTGGGTTTGGGGGTGTAGTCAAACAGCAAGCGTTCTAGAGTCGGTGGCACATCCCAATAGTGGGGGTTGCCATGCATGCGAATGAACTCGTCGAGCCGAAACTCCTGTTGCAAGAACGGGCCCGTACCGACTGCCAGGGTATCAATCTGTTCTGGATGTCCGCTGCCTAGCAGTTGTGCGCCGTACTCGGCCGACAAGATAACCGCATAATCACTGGCCAGATTGGCAAGAAATGTGGCATTGGGCCGTTTGAGTTCAAACTGGATCTGCTGAGCGTTAAGCGCTCGAATGGAGCTAATTTGTTCTTTGAAATTGACGTTATCGAAAAACGGGTAGCGGCCACCAGAAACAGCGTGAAACGGATGCTGTTCATCAATCAGGCGGGAGAAGCTAAACAGCACGTCAGCGCTGTTGAAAGTACGAGTCGGAGTAAACCAGGGGACAGCGTGAAACCGAACACCCTGGCGCAGAGTGAAGGTATAGGTCAGCCCATTGCGGCTCATCTGCCACTTGCTGGCCAAGGCGCCTTCCAAACGCTGGGTATGGGGATTGATTGTTAGCAGACGATCATAGATCTGTTGGGAGAGGGCCGAGCCCAAGGATCCTGCGCTGTAGAGTTGCGGATTCATGCCCTGGGGTGAGCTTTCCACGCAGTAGACCACGCTATTTTTGGCAAAGAAATCATCCTGCTTGCACCCGGTCAGTGCCAGTAGTAGCAGGCCAAGCAAAAGGCCAATCCAGCGAGTCATCATCTATCCATCCCTGCTCCCGATTTGGTCGAGAGTCGATATTTTTTCAGTAATCCTCTGAGCTGATCGTAACTGATGCCAAGGGATTGTGCAGCCATTCTCTGATTGTAACGGGATAACTGTAGGGCTTTTGTTATCATATGAATCTCGCATTCGGCCATATAGGCCTTCCAGTCGAGTGGAAAGCTGGGTGCGAGTACGCCGGGCACCTGGGGGGCCGCTAAGGCGGAGTCCGACCAGGGGGAGGAGAAGGGATCCAGTACCAGGTGTCGCAGGGGGTGGCTCGGCTCTCCCTGGCGATAGAGACTTCGCTCGACTACGTTACGCAGTTCGCGAACATTGCCCGGCCAAGGGTGAGCCAGCAGTTGCTGCTCTACCTGAGGTGTAAAGCCGCTGAAGTCACCGATCCCCAGTTCACTGCAGAGCTGCTCGGCAAAGTGTCTGGCCAGCAGCAAGATATCCTCCTGGCGAGCGCGCAGCGGCGGTAGCGTGATCACATCAAAGGCGATCCGATCCAGCAGGTCGGCGCGAAATTGTCCTGCTGCAGCCAGTCGTGGCAGGTTGGCGTTGGTAGCACAAACCAGGCGAACATCGACGCGTATGGGTTGCTGGCCGCCCACCCGCTCAAATTCACCATATTCCAGGACCCGCAGCAGTTTTTCCTGCAGCCGCTCGCTCATGGTGGCCAGTTCATCCAGAAATAGGGTGCCCCCATCGGCGCGCTCGAAACGCCCAGGGTGGCGCTTCTGGGCGCCGGTGAAAGAGCCCGCTTCATGACCAAACAGCTCACTCTCCAACAGGCTCTCATTGAGGCTGGCACAGTTGAGCGAGATGAAGGGTTGCTGCCAGCGGGCCGAGAGGTAATGGAGTCGGTGAGCGATTAACTCCTTACCCGTCCCTCGTTCACCAATGACCAGGACGGGGCGTGGGATCACGGCCAGACGTGATACCTGCTCGAGGACTTCACCGAAGACATTGGATTCACCGAGTAGTCGTTCATCCTGCATGGCCTCTCCTTGTATGATTCACGCTTGGTTAATTTTACCAACAATTGGTTAATTTAATCATGATTTAGACCACATCATCACGTTCTTGGTATCTTGCCTGATAAAAATCAATAGGTTATGTGCCGTTGATTCTTGGCCTGACTCTTGCCATATACAGATTATGTGCAGAGATATGACGAGTGGCCGCCTAAGCTGAATAAATGGTCGCCACTCATGAGTCGCCCAGCGTGGCGTGATGACTAAAGCAGGAGAAGATCATGGGCTTGTTTACGCGTATTGCCGATATTGTGAATGCCAATCTCAATAACATGTTGGATAAGGCGGAAGATCCACCCAAGATGGTGCGGCTGATCATTCAGGAAATGGAGGAGGGGTTGGTGCGGGAGCGCGCGAATCTGGCTCGTTTCCTGGCCGATAAGAAAGAACTCTGGCGTCAACAGGAGCGCTATCAGACGCAACTGCAAGAGTGGCAGAGCAAGGCTGAGCTGGCACTGCAGAAGGGGCGGGAAGACTTGGCGCGGGCGGCCCTCATCGAAAAGGGCAAACAGCAGCAACTGGTCACGGCCCTAGCCCAGGAGTTCCAGGCAGTCGAGGAGGGCATTGCCAAACTTGAAGCCGAGATCCAGCTTCTGGAGGCTAAGTTGGCGGATGCTCGGGCTAGGCAAAAAGCCATGCTATTGCGCTCTGCCGCCGCCGAGAGCCGTCTCAATGTGCAACAACATAGCCAGCGCGCAACGCCCCATTCCATCATGGAGAAATTTGATCGGATGGAGCGCAAGATAGAGGAGATGGAGAGCAAGGCCGATGTATATCATCCTAATCCCAGTCTGCATCAGCAGTTTGCCGAACTGGAGGCCGATGATGCCATCTCGCGTGAATTGGCCGTTATGAAGGCGCAGTTGCACTCTGCTACCGGGCCAGCAGCTACGGCGTCATCACCCGCTAAGGAGGAGTAACATGGGAGTGTTTTGGTTAGTGTTGGTCGTGCCGGCCATCCTATTTATGATCTTTGTGGCGCCGATCTGGCTGATCCTGCACTACCGCAGCAACCGCCAACTGGGGGCGGGCCTCAATGAACAGGAGATGGCGCGCCTCAATGCGCTAGTGGCTCAAAGCGAGCGGCTGCAGGAGCGGGTACATACACTAGAGCGGTTGTTGGATGTGGAAACCCCGGGTTGGCGTGCGGCCAACGAGGCGGGTCAAGGAGATTTTCATGAGTAAGCCACTCTATCGAGACCCCCGTCGGGGGGCGTTAGGCGGTGTTTGCGCCGGTATTGCCGATTATCTGGGGGTGGAGATATGGGTCGTGCGTCTGGTAGCCGTCACCGCGCTCATCTTTGCCTCCTTTCTTACTTTGGTACTCTATCTGGCGGCTTGGGCTTTCCTCGATAAAAAGCCGCAGTCGACCTCAGGAAAGAGGCATGGCCCGGCTCAGGTCAAACAGCATGGTTGGCAGCAGGGATTGATGCCCACCGAGGCTCTGGAGCGGGTGGAGCAGCAGTTAGATCAGTTGGATAAACGGCTGCAGGCACTGGAGCGGTGTGTGACCTCCCGAGAGTACCAACTGCGTCGTGATTTGCAGAGGTTATGATGAGTCTGTTTGACAAGCATCAATGGCACCAATGGCAAGAGCAGGCGCAAACCCTGGTCAATCGCTCCTTGGATAGGCACCTGCGCCTGGCGGTGACCGGCTTGTCACGCAGTGGCAAGACCGCCTTTATCACGGCACTGGTTCAACAGTTGGAGCAGGTGGGCTTCTCCGCTCGCCTGCCCCATTGGCAAGTGGTGCAGAGTGGACGGCTGTTAGGCGCCAAGCGAGTGCCGCAACTCAATCACCATATTCCGACCTTCCCCTATGAGGCGGGTTTGGATGCCCTATATGGCGCGCCGCCCACCTGGCCTGCGCCGACCCGGGCGGTGAGTGAAATCCGTCTGGAGTTACGCTTTCATACTCACCACCCCCTGCTGCGTCATTTGAGTCGTGACGCCAGTTCGCTGTTTCTGGATATAGTCGACTACCCTGGGGAGTGGCTGCTGGACTTACCGCTGTTACAGATGAGCTACCAGCAGTGGAGCGAGCAGGTGCGCGCTCAACTCGAGCGTTCAGAGTTGCGCAGTGCGGCGGCCGACTGGTTACAGTTGGGCTCTACCCTCATTCTGTCCGCCCCCCATGATGATGAGGCGCTGCGAGCCCTGGCGGCCAGCTACACCCGCTGGTTGCACCACTGCAAGAGTACCCTGGGTCTGTCGCTGATCCAGCCAGGGCGTTTTATCTTGCCTGCCGAACATGCTGGCGCGCCCATGTTGCAGTTTGTCCCCTGGGTGTGGGGGCCTCTGTCTACCAGTGCGGCCCCTGGCTCCCTACAGGCCATGCTGGAGGAGCGTTTTGCCCACTACAAGCATCACCTGGTGCAGGGTTTCTACCGCGACCATTTTGCTTCGTTTGATCGCCAGATAGTGTTGGTGGATTGCTTGCAACCCCTGCAGTCGGGAGAGTCGGCCATGCTCGATCTGGAGCAGACGCTGGCGCAACTCATCCAGAGTTTTAACTATGGTCAAAGCAGCTGGTTACGGCGACTGTTTGCCCCGCGCATCGATAAGCTGCTGTTTGCCGCCAGTAAGGCGGATCATGTGACGCCGGACCAACACGGCAATCTGCAGAGCCTGCTGCGGGATCTGGTACAGCGGGCTTATGGCGTAGCCCGCTTTGAGGGCATAGAGATCGAGTGTCTACCCATAGCGTCGGTGCGAGCCAGTGAGTATCGGCAGGTGAACCATGAGGGGCGGTTACTTAATGCTTTGCAGGGCACCACCCTGAGCGGGGAGCCGGTACACCTGTTCCCCGGCGAAGTTCCTAATCGCCGACCTGGCGCGCACTTCTGGTCCGCCCAGGCCGACTCAGGTTTTGGTTTCATTGCCTTGCAACCTCCGCTCATGCGGCGTGGCGTAGCCATGCCTCATTTGCGACTAGATCAGGTGCTGGAATTTTTGCTGGGAGACAAGTTGCGATGACAGTGGAACATGAGAGTGCCAAGCCCCAGGGGCGCATCGATCTGCCGCTGCCGATTGATGAGGAAGAGCCCACGCTGGAGGGGGCCATCACCCTCTGCGCGGCCGAGATGGCGGCCGGCGAGGCCTTGCTGCCGGAGGATCTCGACCCCTTGCCGGGCGCCACACCGGATATCCAGGCGACCTTGCTTAAGCGTCCCCTGGGGGCTTTGGGCTGGGGGTTGCTGGGTGTCACCGTTCTGAGTCTGTTGCAGTTACTGCTGTTTGTCTGGCACTGGCTGCAGGCGTCCTGGCTTATTGGCGGGCTCTGGTCCATGGCCTTGAGTCTGCTGCTGTTGGGCGGGGTGCGCGTAGTGTGGTGCGAGCTCAAGGAGTTGCGCCAGCTAAAGCAGCGGCAGGACAGCCAGAGCCAAGCGAGAATACTGCAGAGTGACAATCAGTCGGATGGGGCGCGTCAATTCTGCCAGCGCCTGGCGGCACAGACCGGGGCGTTACGTCAGGAAGGATTTGCGCGTTGGCAGGAGGAGTGCGAACTCCACCATAGCAGCGCCGAACAGTTGCAACTCTACAGCCAGCGTGTCTTGGCTGAGCAGGATAGTCAGGCGCGGGCTCGGGTCTCGCGCTGGAGTGGCGAGGCGGCCGTGCTGGTGGCGGTGAGCCCGTTGGCTAGCGTCGATATGCTGCTCATTCTCTGGCGCAGCCTGAAGATGATTGACGAGGTCGCCGCCTGCTATGGCATTCGCCTGGGTTACTGGAGTCGTATTCGGCTGCTCAAGCAGATTGCCCGGCACATGCTCTATGCCGGGGCCGCTGAGCTCATCACAGATGTGGGGTTGGATTGGTTGGGGGCTGAGCTTACGGCCAGGTTGTCGGCTCGGGTCGCTCAGGGGGTGGGGGCCGGCCTGCTGACCGCGCGTCTGGGGTTACAAACCATGCAGGTATGCCGTCCCATCCCGTTTGCTACGGATGAGCGGCCACGCTTGGGGCAGATCCGCAGCGAGTTGGTGACGCTCTTGCTTAGCAAACTAGGCTCGGTTCTGGAGCGCGCCTCTGCACCAAGAGTCGCTCCAGTCGAGCACACCTCTTTGGATAAACAACAGCGTTAGGCTTGGCCCCTGTTCAGTCGGGGGTTTGGCGAGTAGATTGGGGTTAACTGGAACCTAAATAAGGGAGAAAGCATGATGTTATGGCGCCGTATGGTGATGAGTGTGGGGGTGTTGTGGTTGGCGGTGAGCCTATCCGGCTGTGATGTGAACCGCATCCCGACGCTGGATGAGCAGGTCAAGGCCACATGGGGACAGGTCGAAAATCAGTATCAGCGACGGGCCGATCTTATCCCGAACCTGGTCGCCACGGTTAAAGGCTATGCGACTCACGAGCAGTCAACCCTGCAGGCGGTTACCGAGGCTCGCGCCAAGGTGGGGGGATTGAAGTTGGATGCGGCCGCCTTAGCCGATCCGGTCAAGCTCAAGCAGTTTGAGCAGGCTCAGGCGCAACTGGGCGGAGCCTTGCAGCGATTGATGGTGGTGGCGGAGCGCTATCCAGATCTCAAGGCCAATCAGAACTTTCTGAGCCTGCAGGCCCAGTTGGAAGGTACGGAGAACCGGATCAGCGTGGCGCGCCGCGACTACATAGCGGCCGTGCAATCCTATAATACCGAGCTGCGCACCTTCCCCGGTCTGGTTTGGCATAAGTTGCTCTACAGCGAGCTGCAACCGCGAGCCAGTTATGAGGCGACCAAACCAGGTGCCGCCGAGGCTCCTGAGGTGAAATTCTGATGTGGCGGCTGTGGTGGCAAACGCTGGGGCTGACACTGCTGTTATCCCTGTCGTTTGCGCTGTCTGCCGAGCCGACCTTTCCCGCTTTGACCGGGCGGGTGGTGGATGAGGCCGGGCTGTTGAGCGCCAGTGAACGCGATGATCTAAGCCAGAGACTGGCCAGTTTTGAGCGCAGTACCAGCAACCAACTGGTGGTGGTGACGCTCTCCTCGCTGGGGGAGCTCAACATAGAGGAGTATGGCTATCAATTGGGGCGGGCCTGGGGGATTGGTACCCGCGAGCACAACAATGGGGTGTTGCTCATCATAGCGCCCAACGAGCGCAAGGTGCGCATTGAGGTCGGCTATGGCCTTGAAGGCGCCTTACCCGATGCCATAGCGGCTAATATTATCCAGAGCCAGATCCTGCCGGCATTCAAGCATAGCAATATGGCTGCGGGAGTGAGCGCCGGGGTAGCGGCCATCATACAGGCGACCCAGGGGGAGTATAAACCCAAGAAAGTCAGCGCCGCCTCCCATAACGAACTGCTGTTTTTGCTGTTTGTCTGCATCTTTATCGGTATCCCCCTGCTCCACCTGTTCGGTCCTTTCTGGCTTAGAGAGGCACTGCGCGGTGGGACCTCCTCGCGCGGCGGATGGGGCGGTTCGGGGCGAGGCTCTGGTGGCGGCTTTAGTGGCGGGGGTGGCGGTTTTGGCGGCGGTGGGGCCTCGGGTAGTTGGTGACGGAGTCGATATGAGTTTGATTAGTAGCAAGTTTGCCGATGCGTTGGCATTACAGATCCAGACGGTGGAGCAACAGACAGATGCTGAAATCGTTACTGTGCTGGCACGCAGGAGCGATGAGTATCTCTATATCCCCACCCTGTGGGCGGCATTTATCGCCATGTTGACGCCATTTGCGGCTCATGAGCTGGGATTCTGGTTGGAGTGGCAGGAGCTCTTTCTCTACCAATGGCTGATCTGGTTGTTTGCCTCGCTGCTGTTTCGTTGGCAGCCCCTGATGATGCGCTTGGTGCCTTCGAGCGTGCGGCGGCATAGAGCCAGCCTGATGGCACGTCAGCAGTTTTTAGAGCAAGGGTTACACCATACCCGGGACCGACTGGGGGTGCTGATCTTTGTCTCTGAGGCTGAGCGCTATGTGGAGATCCTGGTCGATCAGGGGGTAGCCGCACGGATTAGTGATGAGAGTTGGCAGCAAATGGTCAGCGCGTTTACCCAAAGCGTAAAACAGGGGGCAACTGAGGTGGGTTTCGCCGCCTGTGTGCGTCAAGTAGGTGAGTTGCTGATCGCCACCTTCCCGGCAACGGCGCCGCAGAATGAGCTGCCTAATCGTTTGGTCTATCTCAATTGAGCTATGCCGGGGAGATGTTGTCATGAGGAGGGGGCGAGATGGTAGATAGAGCCCAGCGCGATATGCGCATTATCGGGCACAGAGGGGCCGCGGCGGTGGCACCGGAAAATACGCTGGCCTCGTTTCGGGCGGCAGCGGCACTGGGGGTGCGCTGGGTCGAGATGGATGTGTCACGACTGGTTGATGGGGCGGCGGTGATCTTTCATGACGACGAGCTGGATCGCTGCACCGATGGTCATGGCTTGCTGTGCCAAACCCCGCTCGCTACCGTGCTAACGTTAGATGCCGGTAGCTGGTTTGGTGACGAGTTTGCTGGCGAACGGGTGCCGACCCTGAGTGAGGCCTTAGTTGAACTTCAGCGGCTGGGGCTAGGGCTTAACCTGGAGATCAAACATGAGGGGCCAGGACTTGAGCAACTGGTCACGACCGTTTTGGAGACCTTGGCTGCTCAGTGGCAGGAGAATGAGAAGTTGCTGCTCTCCAGCTTCAACCACCAGGCGTTGCGCCTCTGTCTGGAGCAGGCTCCGCACCTGCGGCGCGGGCAGCTGTATGAGTCAGTTCCTGCCAACTGGCAGCAAGCGCTCCGTGATATCGCCGCTTACAGCCTGCACTGTGACTATCTGGCCCTGGATGCCGACTTGGCCCGGGCCATCAAGCAAGCGGGTTATCACCTGCTCTGTTACACGGTGAATGACCCTGCCGTCGTGTCTCAACACTGGCTCTGGGGCATGGACGGGATCTTTACCGATGACCCTGCCCAGTTTTTGTCACTCGAGAGTGAGCCAGAGTGAGCAAATCGCATTGTTAGCCGGCTCACAATAAGTCACCAGATGGCCCCTGAAGTGGAAAATATGCACTAATCTGAACAGTGAAGTAGTCGTATCAGTAGGGTGGCGGTAACTGTCTTGGCGTTCAGGTTGAGGCATGCTCCTTCCTGATCACCAAGCCCCCAATGGGAGGTTTGACTGTCCGATCTGACGAGGTGTTAGCGCATGAGTGATGATCTGCTCTTCATCGATGATGAACCGGTTCCCTCTGCGGAGCGCAATGAGCTTGCCTGTTGGCAGGTGATGATAGTGGATGATGAGCCTGCCGTGCATGATGTCACTCGGCTGGTCATGTCCGGGTTTACCTTTGATGGCCGCGGCTTGGCCTTTATCGACTGTTATAGCGCAGGCGAAGCCTGTGGCGTCCTGGCTGCTCGGAATGATATCGCCTTGATCCTGCTGGATGTGGTGATGGAAACTGAAACAGCTGGTTTGGATCTGGCGCGGTTTATTCGCGAAGACCTCAAAAATCACAACGTGCGTATAGTGCTGCGTACGGGTCAGCCTGGGCAGGCTCCGGAAGAGCATGTGATCAAAACCTATGATATCAACGACTACAAGGAGAAAACGGACCTAACGCATGGCAAGCTGCTGACGGTCTTCTACTCCGCCTTGCGTGGCTATCGGGACATAATGCGGCTGGAGAAAGCCCGGCAAGGGCTAAGGCGAGCCATTGATGCCATCAGTGAGGTGTATGACTCCAATAATTTGCGCAAGTTTGCCTCGGCTGTGCTGGAGCAGGTTAACTACCTGCTCAATCTCAATGGCGATGGCGTCTGTGCGAGCCGAGTCGAGGCCTATGCTGCCTCGGCCGAGGATGGGCATTACAAGGTGCTGGCGGCGACCGATGCCTATTCCAAGCTGCATATTGACGAAGATGTGGCTACCCTGCCAGCAGAAGTGAGAGAAGCCTTCCATACAGCCTTACGCAATAGGCGCAGTCAGTTTGGCGCCCACTTTTTTACCTGTTATTACCACAGTAAGGCCGGTGCCGAGACCGTGGTCTATATGACTTTTGCCGATAATATCAGCAGTGATGCACGCGAACTGCTGGAGATCTTTACGGCCAACGTGGCGATCACCTATGAGAGTCTGTTGCTGCGGGAAGAGATTGAAGAGACCCAGCGTTCGACCATCTACCTATTGGGTGAAGCGGTGGAGCGCCGCTCAAAGGAGACAGGTGCCCATGTCAAACGGGTAGGCGAGTTGTCGGCCTTGCTGGGTAGGCTGGTGGGGATGAGTGAGCGGGATGTGGAGTTTTTACGTCAGGCCGCCCCCCTGCACGATGTGGGCAAGATTGGCATACCGGATCGCGTACTCAACAAACCGGGAAAACTGGATGGCGAAGAGTGGGGAACCATGCAAACCCACTCGCAAATTGGTTTCGAGTTACTCACTAAATCAGAAAAGCGGGTGTTGCAACTGGCGGCTATCATAGCCCATGAACATCATGAGAGCTGGGACGGTGGTGGTTATCCCCGAGGCCTCAAAGGGGAGGCAATCCACCTAGCCGGTCGCATTGTCGCCTTGGCCGATGTATTTGATGCCCTGGTCAGTAAGCGCTGCTACAAGGGTGCCTGGACGTTTGCCGATGCGGTTGCCTATATCCGCCAGGGTCGAGGCAATCAATTTGATCCGAAACTGGTGGAGCTCTTTTTGGCGCATCTCCCCGCCGTGGAAGAGATTTACACTCAATTCCCGGATTAGTGATCTGCCCGGTGTTGAGCCCGTGATCATCAGCCTCTGCATTGAGGCTGTCTCTATGCTGCGTCTTGCCTGCTTCTTCTCTGAATTTCAGTCAGGGGCTTTCTCTTCTTCATCTTCTGGCGCTTGACTCGGGTTCACTATGCTACAGAGCATGCCGATGAAGGCCTCGACGGCCGCTTCGTTATCGAACTCAAAGGGCAAACCATAGTGAATTTCACTCCTGCCGGTATGCAGGCGTTTGGGAAAGCGGGTCATCTCGGCATTGTGGTAGAAGTCGGCCTTAGCTCGCACCCCAGGAATAGCGGCCAGATCGGCAACAAAGGGTTGTAGGGCGGGCATCAACACCAGTTTGCCATGCTCTCCCTCCCTATGCAGATAGAAGGCATGTTTGCAGTGGGGTAACATGTATTCGGTGATTTTTTTTAACCGGAAGTTAGTACGGCACTCCAATTTTTTTAAGCTGTTTTCCAGTATGGCATAGTCAATGGACACGTCTTGCTCCCTAATGTCGTGAGGCGGCGCTAACCGGTCCGAGGATGGCTGAGGCCGCGAGCCTAGCGCATACCCTAACGGTTAATAGCACAGGGGGCGAGCGGAATATGGAGCTTGGGGTGAGTTGCCCTGCTTTGCCTTATTTTAATGCATTGCTCGGGCAAAAAGCCCCAAAGTGGTGAGTTATTACCAGCTTTAAGTGGGGTGGGAGTGATAAGAGTGCCCACTGGCTGGCTAAAGTGTTAAACGGCATGGCTTTTGCTTTTAATTAATTGTTAGTTTTTAAATGCACGTTTGGACACTGGCGTCCCTGACCCTCTACCAAGAGGGGGGACGCTTTTTTTTGCCCGCCAACCGGGAAGGGAGCCGATGTATGACTGACCCAAGCTCAGACCCAACAAGCATAAAGCCGATGAACGCAGAGCCTGTGAGTGGCGCCACCCTCACTACCTGTGCCTATTGTGGCGTGGGATGTGGCATCCGCATCGAGGCCGGAGAGCTGACCGGAGATGTCTCTCATCCTGCCAATCAGGGCGCTTTGTGCATCAAGGGCGCGAGCCTGCTGGAGACCATGGCTTATCCTAACCGCCTGCTCTACCCGCGACTGCATGGTAAACATGTGGGCTGGGACGGGGCGTTGGATGAGATTGCCCAGCGCTTTAGCCAAATCATTGCCGAGTCCGGGCCTGAGGCCATTGGTTTGTATGTCTCCGGCCAGCTGATGACGGAAGATTACTATGTGGCCAACAAGTTGATGAAGGGTTACATAGGCGCGGCCAATATAGACACCAACTCGCGGCTTTGCATGTCATCAGCCGTCACCGCACACCTGCGGGCTTTTGGGGAGGATGGGGTTCCTGCTTGCTACGAAGATCTGGAGCTGTGCAACCTCTTGGTGCTGGTGGGGGCTAATACGGCCTGGACCCACCCGGTCATCTTTCGCCGTATCCAGCAGGCGCGGGCTCGTAACCCCCAGATGAAACTGGTGGTGGTGGATCCGCGCAAGACCATGAGTGCCGAGCAGGCCGATCTGCATCTGGCCATTCGACCGGGTAGTGATGTTTGGCTATTCAATGGCCTCTGTCGGTATTTGCTGCAGAGCGGGGCCGTGGATGAGGCCTATGTGGCCGCCCATGTGGAGGGATATGACGCCCTGTGCGGCATGCTGGATGGTCCGGAGTATGAGCTCGCGGCCGTGGCCGAACAGTGTGGGGTGAGCGAGGTGGATTTGCGTGCCCTCTACCGCTGGTTTGCCCGTGAGCCCAAGAGCGTCACCCTATTTTGCCAGGGGGTCAATCAATCCAATCAAGGAACCGACAAGGCCAATAGCATCATCAATGCCCATCTATTGACGGGGCGGGTGGGTAAACCGGGCGCCTCTCCCTTTTCTATGACCGGACAGCCTAATGCCATGGGGGGGCGAGAGGTGGGCGGCCTGGCCACGCAACTGGCGGCGCACATGGGCTTTACTGCGCGGGATTGTGAACGGGTACAACGCTTCTGGGGCTCACCAAGTATAGCTCGCCAGCCTGGGCTCAAGGCGGTCGATCTGTTTGAGGCGGTACGGGAGAAGAAGATCCGCGCCCTGTGGGTAATTGCCACCAATCCAGCCATCTCCCTGCCTGACTCGGCTCGGGTGCGTGAGGCGTTGGCTAATTGTGAGTTTCTGATCGTATCTGAGATGACTCCCAACACGGATACAGCCAAGTTTGCACACCTGCTGCTGCCAGCCGCTGGTTGGGGAGAACGGGGCGGCACTGTGACCAATTCTGAGCGTTGCATCAGCCGACAGCGGGCCTTTACCTCGCCCCCTGGTGAGGCCAAACCCGATTGGTGGGCGCTGGCCGAGGTGGGGAAACGCATGGGCTTTAGCCAGGGATTTGCCTATACCGGGCTCAATGATGTTTTGCGCGAGTTTGCCGCCCTGACCGCCTTTGAGAATGAGGGGGAGCGTCTGTTGGACTTGGGTGCCATGGCGGGATTGGATGACGCCGCCCTGGATAATTGGCAACCGGCCCGCTGGCCGCTGCGGGTCTCGGCTGAGCTGAGTATCGCAGGCCCTGCCCGCATCAAGAGTACGGATCGCCTGTTTGGGGAGGGGCGCTTCTCTACGCCTAGTGGTAAGGCCAGGTTGTTGGCCACCCAGCCGCAGGATCCGGTATTGGATGAGACTCTGGCCTTGGGGGCAGAGTGGCAGCAGGGAGCCTGGTTGCTCAACACCGGCCGGTTGCGGGATCAGTGGCACACCATGACCCGCACTGGTCACCTGCCTCGGCTGATGGAGAATGAGCCCTACCCCAGAGTGAGCGTCAATCATCATACCCTGCTGGCCAGTGGCCTGGAGCAGGGACAACTGGTCTGGTTAGGCTCTCGGCGGGATCAGCTGTTAGCCCGGTTGGATCGGGATGATGGCCTGGCCGATAACCACGCCTTCATGCCCATGCACTGGAGCGACAGCTTCACCGCCCGGGGGGGGGTCAACCGTCTGGTGGCCCCTGTCGTGGATCCCTTTTCAGGCCAGCCACAATTCAAACAGACCCAGGTGCAGGTCAAACCGTTTGCCGCCCGTTGGCATGCCATCTGGATAGGGCAACATGAGCCCGATCTCTGCGGGTTAGGCCGGGAGCCTAACTGGTGGAGTCGGCGTCCGGTCGATGGGGGGGAGTGCCGTCTGTTGGCTGATGCCGAGTCGGGAGCCGAGCAGTTATGGCAAGCCCTGGCAAGCCGAGGGCAGTGGATCAAGTTGCCCCTCAAGGGCAATGGCTGGGTGGCGGTTTCCCTCAACCAGGGACGCATAGCGGGTCTGTTGCTGTGTGGCGATGATCCCTGGCGGGTCAATGTGGGCCTGTTAGCCGGATTACTGGCGGTGCCGCTGACCGGGGCGCTGCTCTCTACCACAGTGGAGCAGGCGTTGGCTGGCGATAGCCGCATGGTCTGCTCCTGCTTCCGGGTCAGCGAGCGGCAAATAGTCGATGCCATTGCCCTGCAGGGAGTCAACGAACGGGCCGGATTGCAGGCGCTGCTCAAGTGCGGCACCAACTGCGGTACCTGTGTGGTCGAGGTAGATAAGCTGCTGGATAAACATAGAGTCCTTTAACCGGCTAGTGGGTGGAATGAATCACAGGAGTTCACGGATGAGAGCAGATCAACAAGGTTCGGTGGCACTGGTCGGGGCGGGCCCAGGTGATATGGAGTTATTGACCATCAAGGCGCTGCGGCATATCGAGCAGGCTGAGGTGGTGGTCTATGACCGCTTGGTGGGAGAGGAGATACTGGCGCTGATCCCTGCGCATGTTGAGCGCCATGATGTGGGGAAACGCTGTGGGGTTAAGACGCTTTCACAGCCGCAGATCAGTGCCCTGCTGGTGGCTTTGGCTCGACAGGGCAAGCGGGTGGTGCGTCTCAAAGGGGGCGATCCCTATGTCTTCGGTCGCGGAGGGGAAGAGGCGCTGGTGCTGCAACAGGCGGGCATTGCCTTTACTGTGGTGCCGGGGATCACCGCCGCACTGGGCTGTGCCGCCAGCTGCGGTATCCCGCTGACCCACAGAGGCTTGGCGCGCTCTGTGACTCTGGTGACCGGACATCTGCAGCAGGAGGCGGATGACTCGGCGCAGTTACAATTTGAAGGGTGGCGCTCGCTCGTCAGTGGCGGCCATACCATGGTGTTCTACATGGGGTTGGAGCAGGCCGATTCCATATGCACCGGGCTACTGAGTGTCGGCGCTCAACCCTCGCTACCTGTGGCGCTGATCGTGGCTGGAACTAGCTCCCGGCAGCGAGTAGTCACCTGTTCACTGGCTAATCTGGCCTCTCAGGCGGCACGGCTCAAGGGGGAAAGCCCGGTGCTTATCATGGTGGGCGAGGTGGTGCGTCTACGTGAGCAGCTGGCACAGGTGAGTCGTGAGGTGTGGCAGCAGGTGGCTTGAGTGACGCTGGTTACGCTATGGTCAGCCAGGCTACTGGGAATAAGTCGCAGCGGATGCTATCCATTTCCGCGAATATCCAATAATCTTGCGCATAAGATGCATAATAATTCCACATTAATGCAACTTGAGCGCTTGGGTCTAGATGCGAGAGTCGGCTCCAGGCTTCTTGTGTGCGTGATGTGATGGAGTGGCCCTCAGGTGAGTTTTTCCAGAATATTGATCCATGCCGATGAGGTGGCCCAGGCTAATCGTCTGGCGCTACTGCTGAGCCGCTATGGGCATGATCCCGTACTGGCTTCATCCAGTGATCCGCTGCGGCTGCCCTCTGGGCTCAATGGTGCCATGCTCGATTGTCGTCGTTTGACTGCCGAGTGGCGGGTGCTCAGCTTGGCGTTGGCTAATCAGGGCTTGCCCGTGGTGCTGTTTGCCGAGCCGCTGCCCGAGGCGATCCAGGAGCAGTTGCTGGATGGGGGCGTCACTTTGGTGCCGCATCGTCTCACCGAGAAAGAACCGGTCGAGGCCTGGATCAAGCAGGCCCGTGGTCAGCAAGCCATGCTACAGCGCCAGCGCCAGGCGGTGGCGGAGATGAGCCAGAAGCTGGAGGAGCGTAAGCTCATAGACCGAGCCAAGGCGTTGCTGATGAAGCAGCATGGGCTGGACGAAGATGCGGCGTTCAAGGCACTACGTAGCGCGGCCATGCAACACAGCCTGAGCCTGGGCGAGTTGGCGCGTCGATTATTGCTACAGGCGATCCCGCAATAAAAAGCCATCAGTTACATGGATACATTTTGCCCCGTTAACTCTTATCGTTTAAATCCGCCACCCTCCCATTCCTACCTCCCCCTTGCGTGGCGAGTGAATTCTCCGGCCCGGTGTGATACATAGCCTGCGTACTCCATCGTCGTCAGCGTGTCGACAAACAGGGCAGGGGGCCAGGTGAACAAGAGCGTCAGATTATGGCCGTCGGGCCGATTAGTGACTTGGAGTCGGCAGGGCATAGTGCTGGCCCTGCCAGGTGACGCTAGCCTCTCTATCCCCTGGTCCCAGCTTCAGGCTCCGCGTCTGGGGTGGGGCACGCTCTCCCTGACGTTTCGTGCGGATAGGCAATCGCCCGTCGCGCCTGAGGTTTATCGCCTGGGTTGGCTCTGGCCCTGGCAGGCTTGGCGTCTGTATCGTAGTTGGCAACAGGTCTGGCTGGGCGAGCAGTTGGCTGATCTGCAGCGGGATCTGCAGCCCCTCAAGCAGCAGCTCAAACAGCGTTATCTGCGGACGGAGCAGGCGGTGGCCCTGCAGGCGCGGGCCGAGGTGCTCGTCACTCAGTATCAGCCTCTGGCCGGTTACTCCCTGCCAACACGTAGCCAGCAAGCACTGGCCTGGTTACAGGGGCTGGCTACAGCGACGCAGTCCGATCGGGATAAGTTGCGAGCTCGTTATCTGCGGCAACAACTCAAGCGCTACCAGCCACTATTTGAGACGATAGCGGGGCAGCCCCTGACCCCCCGGCAGCGTGAGGCCTGTATTCTCGATGAGTTCGCCACGCTCATTCTGGCGGGGGCGGGCAGTGGCAAAACCAGCGTACTGGTGGCGCGAGCGGCCTACCTGCTGGCCAGTGGTCAGGCCCAGCCCCATGAGATCCTGCTGCTGGCCTATGGTAAACAGGCGGCCGAAGAGATGGCCGCCCGGCTGGCTGCGCAGATGTCGGGGGTCAAGATAGAGGCCACCACGTTTCACGGACTGGGATTACGGATCTTGGGTGGTGAGGGAAGACGTCGGCTGCTCTCCCCGCTAGCGACTGACCCTGCTAGCCGTAGAGGCTGGGTGGCCGAGTGTATGACAGCGTTGTGGCGCGATGCCGGCTATCTGCGACTGAGCCTCGACTATCTGTGTCGTTATCTCTATCCCCGTATCGATCCCATGACGTTTGCATCCGCCCAGGCGTTGCACTCCCGATTGGCGGCGGAGTCACTGCGCACCTTCAAGGGGGAGGCACTGCCAACACCCGGGGAAGTCGAGATCGCCAACTGGTTGTTTGTCAATGGCATCGAGTACTGCTACCAGGTGGCGGCCCCCGCTTCGATCCCTGCTGCCATGGGGCATGGGGGCGGCTTCTACCTGCCGGAGTGGCAGTTATGGATAGAGTTCTACCTGCTGGATAAAGCCGGTAATAGCCCGGTTTGGCTGGCGTCTAGCCAATACCGTGAGCTGCCTGCCCGCCAGGCGCAGTGTTATGCCGGGCTGCGCCACGCCTATCTGCCGCTGTTTCACTGGCAGTGGGCGCAAGGCTCCCTGGGTGAGGCCTTGGCGCAGGGACTGGCGGCGTTGGGTTACCAGTGGAACCCCTTACCCGATGAAGCCGTACTGGCCACTCTGGGTGAGATGGGGCGGCTCGCGGAGTGGATAGCGCAGCTAGATGAGCTGTTGGGCCACTACAAGGCAGGCTGTTTTGATGCACAACGCCTCAAGCGGCAGCTGGATCAAAGCGCAGACCCCAAGCGGGCTCGGGCGGCGCTGCGCCTGCTGCGGCCACTCTATCGGGCCTATCAGGCGCGACTCCAGACGCGGCAGGAGCTGGATTTTGATGACATGATAGCGCTAGCCCTGCAGCGGGTAGTGCTGGGCGAATTTAGCTCACCCTGGCGCTATATTCTGGTGGATGAATTTCAAGATATCTCCGAGCCCAGGGCGCGTCTGTTGCGACAATTGCGCGCCACCCATGCCGATTGCTCTCTATTTTGTGTGGGGGATGACTGGCAGGCCATCTATCGTTTCACCGGTGCCGATCTTTCGCTCACCACCCGCTTTGCCGACTACTTCGGCGATAGCGCCCAATTGGCGCTAGATCGTACCTTCCGTTTCAACGACTCCATAGCCCAGCTGGCCAATCGCTTCATCCAGCAAGATCCCGCTTTGCTTGCCAAGTCTCTGGCCACATCCAAGCCCGCTATGGCCGATGCCATAATTCTGCTGCCACAAAAAACCGGCCGTCGGCAGGCGCG
Organism: Pseudaeromonas sp. HNCC25DJ180; assembly: GCF_055413345.1. Taxonomy (NCBI): domain Bacteria; kingdom Pseudomonadati; phylum Pseudomonadota; class Gammaproteobacteria; order Aeromonadales; family Aeromonadaceae; genus Pseudaeromonas; species Pseudaeromonas sp. HNCC25DJ180. The sequence goes on along the minus strand of NZ_JBVAYF010000012.1, from coordinate 55,250 downwards.
CCCCGACTACTGTGCATATGAGTCTATTTTCAGGCAGATAGTGGCCGAGCGGGATCCTGGGGGCGAGATAGCTTCTGTCTATCTGCTGGCACGCTTTCGTTTCACGCTGCCTGGCGAGGAGCAACTGGCGCGTTGGCAGCGGGAGTATCCACAACTGCAGATCCAGGCTATGACCATCCACAGTGCCAAGGGCAAGGAGGCCGAGTATGTGCTGGTTGCGGGGTTAAGCTGCGGCGAGTTTGGCTTGCCCAGTAAAAAGGCGACCCACCCGCTACTGGATGCCTTGCTGCCAGCACAGGAGTCCTATCCCCATGCCGAGGAGCGACGGCTCTTCTATGTGGCCCTGACGCGGGCCAAAAAACAGCTCTTCTTGCTGGCCGATCCCCAACGCTGCTCACCTTTCATCCAGGAGCTGTTAGCCGAAGGTTATGTGCTGCAGCAGAAGGCGTGGCCGCAGTCACAGGTAAGCGCCCGGGCACGGGTCCCTGCTGCGCCGAGCCCCGGATCTACATCCATCCCCAAGGCCCACTCTCGGCTGCAGGCCGCAGCGTGTCGTCACTGCGCTATGACTTTGCTGCGGCGCGGCCGTTATCAGGTCTGTGCTGGCTGTGGGCATTGGGAGCCGGTGTGCCCCAAGTGTGGCGGTGTCCTCATCCAGAGGCTGGGGGGGCGGGGGCCCTTCTGGGGTTGCCGTAACTATCGGGGCAGCGAGGCGGGCTCCTGTCATCACAGCGAGAGTCAAATCGCGGCACCAATTGGATAAGCGTCACTCACTATGGGGAGGGAGCTGACAACCGGCACCCTGGAGTTCGTGATGCCAGGTTTGTAAGGTTAGCCAGAAGCCAGTGTGGGTGGAAGCCGAGGCTACCTGGGGCGACGTCAAGTGGCTAGAGGAGCAACCGGCTTGATCCTGCCATGAGACTTCGCTGTTGCTGGTATCCAGACAGAGTAACCAGAAGAGCAAACCCAGCCCCAAGAGCAGCATGGGCAAGGCAGAGCGCGAGTTACCTAGCTGCGAAGTCCCAGCTGTGTGGCGGGAGGGATATAAGCCCATGGTTGATAGCTTAGTCATAGGGTGCATGCTCGAACAATCCAGTCAGACGAGAGTAAGTTCCTCCTGTGACGAAGAGATGACATGGCTATCAATGGGGTGTTGCGTGTCTCTATGCTTTGCTTGTTAGTTACATCGGTATGGGTTTGAAACGCTATAGGTTGGGGAAAATATTTCAATTAAGTTGCTATGTTAATAATCCGGGAGCATGGGGCGTGAATCTAGCCAAATGCTCCCGGTGATTTTCAGTACAAGATGAAGGCGGTGAACCTTACATCATTAATCAGCATTGACGTAGTAATCCAGTACCTGATCCAGGCTGGCCAGTTTCGAAGTGACAGGGTCTAAATATCGGCTGTATTGCACATAGCTGATATAGAATAACTCCTCGAGGGTTCTTGACCTTGCTCGTTTTAGCAGCGGATCATGATCTTGTGTCAAGCCCCAGCCGGCATAGAAGGGGCGACCGAAACAGTGTACTGTCTTCCCGGTCAATAGCGCTTCAAATCCGAAGTGGTCATCAATCACGTAGACTTCATCCGCGAGATCCAGCAGCGCATGGCTATGTATCTTGGCATCAATCAAATAGACATTTTGGTTATACGCCATACTACTCTTGAGTTCATCACTGAGCAGTGTAATGCCATCAGATTGTCCGCCCTGCTTAATGATGATGTCACAACCGTCATTGACATGGAGTACATGGCTTACCATCGCATAAAAAAGTTTCTGCTGTACACTTGGATGCCCCATGGCAGGGTCATTTGATGCCTGATCAAGTATGAGTATTTTTTTACGACCAGGCATGCCCAAACTTAATCGAATATCCGGATAAGAATGGTAACGACCAATCCGAGCCTGCTTGATCTGCTGGATCATTTTCTTGCTCTGTGTGAGAACATCATCAGCAATAACATGGTCACTATTTAAATGGGCGTTCATGCTTGATGATGTGGTTGAGTCGAAATAAAAACCTTCACTATCGAGCACGACAGAGTCTAGGACGATATTTGTCTGGCTCGAAATTGAGTAATTAATGAACCCTGGGCTCATGTAAGCAATGTCTAAGCCCAAGCGGCGCTGTATATTTTTGAATGGTCTGATATCGAACTGTTGATGATCATACCACGCAATAACAAACTCGGCAGAGGCGGCAGAGGTTAAAGTAGCGTTAATTGACTCTTCAAGATTGATAGCATGCACGGAGTTGGCTTGGAGTAACTGGCCTATTCTTGTTTGTTGCACATCCCGTTGTGCAACGGCGAGATTAACCGCGATCACATCAAGGTGTTGCTGTTGCTCAAGGCGGCTAACCGCTTTGGATCGAGGAGTTAACACGCTCGACTGTTGAGCCAACTTGGCGAGATAAGAGCGAATACGTTTGGCTGCTTGGCCATCAAACTTTCCACAGGAAAACTGAGTTGCTGCCCAGCGCTTGGCCGCGTCGTTATACTTCCATTCATCGTGCTCTAATATGCTTGCCAAGGTTTTATTCAGCATATGTTCATCTTTTATCTGGATGACACCTGCTTGATACCAAACTTGGGCTTTATTTTCATAGGTAATAGCTAGTGCCGGTTTTTCCAAGAGCAAACCATCGAAGAGTAATGGGCTGTCAATTGCACAAATAACATGACTATGGTAGATGGATTCAGCACTGCTGACGGTTTGGTATTCCTCATCATCAATAATGGCGCAATCACTGACCTCGAGGCGGGCTCGCAGATTAGCATCCAGGCTCACTCCGCGTAATTTTGGCAGACGAATTAATAACTGATGTCCTTGTTCTCGAACATAGAGGAATAGTGATTCCAGTATTTGATTTTGCAGTCGATTGGTGGCGCTATTGGCGGCTTGAAACAGGAATAGAATGCTCTTTTTCTCTGGGTCCAATCCCATAATTCGAGAGTATGTATCTCGACTTAGTTGCGGTTGATAGTGTGCATAATCATCAAAACAGACTGAGCCAACAATTTCAATTTTGCTGGCGTCATACCCGCGGTTGATGAATATATCACGTTGTAATCCACCACCCGCCAGGATCACATCGTTAGTTGGCATAGAGGCACAAGTTAGAGGGTCTTTGTAGTACTGATCAAGGTCGCCAAAAACTTGTTCTACTGGGATAAGTATCCTTGGTATGTTTAGCTCTTCGCAAACATGGGCCAGACTGCGCATTACGGGTGACCAATCAAATGTAAAAATCACGCCACTAACGTGTTTAGATAATGGGAGAAGATGACGGATCAATAGTTTGCGGTATAGTTCAGGATATTGTTGTGCATAAGCCTGAACTTGTTTTTGGACAGAAATGCTGTCTATTTTTTGAAACAAATCAAGAGGCATGAGTTCATAGGCATCATCCCTGATTTTGGGGATCAGCGAGGAGGTATATTCGTCAGTCCAGGTGGCGTATAAATATATGGGTTTATTATGATGCTTATTAAAGGAGACATGCTCATTTTTACCGACATTAAACCAGGCAGGAATGTTCGGCTTGCTCAAATCATCACTATTTGACGGTTTGGCATTTTTCCTGTCGGTATCGGATGGAGCATTCAGATCGTTCTGAGTAACCGCAATATTGTGGCTGTTATAGAATGCAGCCCGCTCTGTCAATATTGCCTGCAATGTTTCCTCAATGGTTTTTTTGTCACCTGTTTCAGGGTCGAAATAGTTTGGGTATAACACATAGGCGCCAGCAAATAGCTCATATTTTGTCAGTTTTCTTTGACGGCGAGGGTTAGGTTGTCGATCATCTGTTAGCCCCCAATTAGCATAGAATGGGCATCCTAATGCAGTTACTTTAATGTCGCGAAGCAGAGCCTCAAATCCACAAAGAGATGTTATCGTATAAACATGATCAATAGTCTCTAATGCTTGTGATAGTGGAAGATCTTGTGCAAGAAGATGACATCTTGATTTTAGCTTTTCCATGTCACTGCTGTTTTGTCGATTGCCTGTTAATACATCTGGATGTTCTTTATAGAATATCTGAGCCTCAGGGTTTTCATCACAGGCCAGGGATAGTAAGTCAAAGTTGGTGATGGGTCTATTGCAGCCATACTTGATAGAGGCATCATCCTCTACCTGACCAACCACCAAGACTCGTTTACTTGTTTTTTTACCATAGAAGGCATGTACATTAACGGGTAAGCTATTGTTATATTTGCTAATGTTGTTATTTACAATAACATTGATTAACTCTCTACTGCGCTTAATAAGTGCGGTGTCAGATTTAAAATCATAAGTAGACAATAACACTTCTAAATCAGATGGTGTCCGGCTATCAAAATAGGGGGTTTTTGAGTCAAAGCACCAAGAGCGAGGTGGCGCTTTCCCTGAACCTAAATGAACGGAACGAATGAATCCATCCTCAACAAACTTGCAAGGAAGCTTGGCTTTTTTTATAAAATCCAAAATAAACTCTGGAGTCTTAAAACCCCAAACATATATTTCGGAGTTAGGGCTTTTTGTTAGTCTCTCTTTGAATTTTAAATTAAAGCTTGTTTCATCAATGTTAATGGATATATATACTAATGCACGATCTTTGAATAATTTAGCAAGGAGCGGTTTCCAAGCACTACTAAAACCGATTAGAAAGGTCGATGGTTTGCCGGGCTTGTCGTTTTTTGAATGATTTGAAATGGATAAACGATTCTCTATTCCATCTCGAATGAATCCAATTGGATTCCGTATTAGTTTTGTCAACTTAGACATGCGCATTCCTTGATATTTAATGCTTTAATACTACTTTTATCATGTTCTGACCAGCAACGGAATCATTATCTATCGACACTAAAGTCAATGCCAGGACATTGTTTTTACGGTTGAGGATTGGCTCACACATTTACCTAGGCTCGGCTATTGCGCTGCTTATCAAAAGACTGCAACAGTAGTGTCATAACTTGATTTAATTAAAATTCTTAGAAAAGACTTAGCTAATTTTAATTGTTCGAGGTATGGAGTCGGATGAAAAAGTAGATTCGAGTTACTGAGCTATATGAGTCTGCCTTCAACCGCGAGATATAAACACTACTAAGGAATGCAAGCGATGAGAAAATTATCTCGACTGCACTGTGCGTTAGCGGGGGCTCTTTTTGGAACCTTCTCTATGGGGGCGCATGCTGAAATAGCCGCCACCCACGTTTGGCACAATCATATGCCTAACTTCTGGCCCTACTACAATGTCAGTGGCTACGATGCGCAAGCTGTGGGGTCACCCATTCGCTATAGCTATGATGGTCAGGTTAAAAACCTGAAGATTAACCCCCCCGCAGGTTGGCCTACGCTGCCCAATGGCAAGGCTATGCCTCACGATGATCTCGAATCCTATTATGCACATCATGCCAAGACCGGCGCCTATCTCTCTTGGCCGATGGATACAGCAGAGTCCAATAATAAGCGATTCCCGCTTTCCCAGGCACATGTCACCATGTCTGCCGCCGTTATCAATAACGTGCAGAGCTTCGGCGAGCTGAAGAATCAGGCAGGTTACAATCTGGGATGGGGTGATCGCTGGCGCTCAGTGTACGATGCCAAAAAGACCTCTGGTGGTAAGCGAGCTCTGGATCTGATCCACTTCACTGGTCACCACAGCATGGGACCACTGGTGGGTAATGATTATTTCCTCAAAGATCTGATTTATCATAACGCCACCCTGGCTCAGCCCTACTTTCTCGGTGACAGTTTTGTCTCCTCCAAGGGTTTCTTCCCTACCGAGCTTGGCTTCTCCGATCGTCTGATCCCAACCCTGAAAAAGCTGGGGATCGAATGGTCCGTATTGGGTAACGTGCACTACTCCCGTACCCTGCGTGATTATCCTTACCTGAATGATCCGGGTATTGATTGCCTGATCTCTCCGCCCAACCGTGCCGATATGCGTAACGTCAGCGCCGAGGGTGATTGGGTCAAGCTCAATATGACCAACGAACAGCAGGTGACCTATAACAAGTTCCCGTTTGCTTCGACGCCGCACTGGGTTGAGTACATAGATCCGGAAACCGGCGCGTCCTCGAAAGTGGCCGGTATTCCGGTAGAGCAGGCTAGCTCCTGGGCCGAAGGTTACTTGGGTGAGGCCAAGGCCGATCCGCTCAAGCCTTATGTGGCTGCCGCCTCTGCCAAGGGCCGCACCCAGTATTTCGTGCTGGCTCATGATGGCGATAACAGCTCAGGCCGTGCTGGCTCAGGTGATACCTGGCTTGCTTCTGGTAACGTGACCTATTCCGATGCGGGTGTGACCGGCATGGGGGTTGATGAATACCTGGCCAAGTACCCGATCCCAGCCGATGACGTGGTGCATGTTCAGGATGGCTCCTGGATCGACACCCGAGACTCCTCGTCCGATCCGACCTGGAACCACTGGCGCATCCCCATGGGCGTGTGGAGTGGTCAATTGGCTGCCTTCAACACCGCCAATGGCACCAACTATCCCAAGATGTTCAGCAAGTTCACCAACAACCTGCGTAGCCACATGCCCTCCATGGAGTATGGCTATCACTATCTGGAGCGTAACTTTGCCCTGCTGCAAGCGGCGCAAAACTATGCCAAGACGGCTGAGCAGATCTGGTTGGATACTCACCCGACTTACTGGCAGCCGACTACCAATCGTGACAAGCAGGTTACCTATGCGGGCAATCAGCTGAACCCCTGGATGATGTCCTATCCGGTGAAGGGTGATGCCAACAACGACTGGAAGGGTGGCGCGAACCCGGCTGAACTGGGTTGGTATTTCCTGGTGGCCTCTATCGACTCTGGTTTTGGTTACTATGACGAAAACCAGGATGATGGTGTCAAGCCGACCATCTCCTTCAACCAGTCACTGGCCTTTACCGAGCCCTACGTTGCCGCCCGCCTGGACAAGGATCGTACCGGTCCGTCTGTTTGGTGGCCACAACGTTATCCGTACAACCCGGGTAGTGCCAATGCCTCCAAGGCGGAAGGCTGGGCCAAGATGTACATGGACAACCGGTTTGCCGTTTACACCTATGCCTATGACCTTAGCGGTATCAGCAACATCAAGGTCAAGGTTCGCGTCCACACCAACAAGTGGGCCGATGCCAAAGACAAGACCTACAAGCTCTACGATCCAGCCGCTCACGCCGGTCAGCCAAACGTGGATCCGTCTCGCGTAGGCAAATGGGAAGAGTTCAGCATGATCGAGCGTAACCTGACCCCGGTTATTAATGGTGTGTCATGGCAGCCGACCTCTACTGCGGTGTTTGAAAAGGTACCGGCCAAGAAAATTGGTAATCTCTATTACACCTACTTTGACCAGTATCGCGATCAACTGCTCGACTACTACATCGAGGCCACTGATGCCAAGGGTAACGTCACCAAGTCCGAGATCCAGCAGGTCTATGTAGGCGCAGGTCGTTACAAGAAAGACGGTACCAAGATCGTTGAAGATGTTAAGGGTGATCTGGAAGGGGAACCGGCTTTCTTCAGCGATCAACCCATCCAAAAAGAGGTCACCGTCTACGTCAAGGGTGATGACAGCAATGGCAGCTCCATTACTGTAGCGACCAAGAAGGCCGACAAGGAGTGGGTCAGCAAGAGTGCGGATGAGCTCTACACGGGTGCTCACTACTACCGTGTAACCGGTAGCTTTGAAGATGGTACCGAGGGTCTGCGCGTTCGTTACCTGAATGGTCAGGCTCAGTGGACACCGTCTGCCGATGGCGTACTGCTCCAGGATGGGACTTGGACCCTGAAGGCGGATGGCACCACGGTAACGGGCTTCCCGGCTGATCTGAAGCTGCAAGCCACTGTGTACTATAAGTCTGCTGCCACTTGGACCAAGGCGTGTGCTCACTGGCGCCAAAAGGCTGGTACCTGGAGTGTTGCACCTGGTGTGGTGATGACGCCGGTTGATGGCTACACAGGCTGGTGGAAATTCAGTGCAGAGCTGGGTGCTACCGATGGTCTTGAAATCGCCTTTAACAACTGTGCGGGCGCTTGGGATAGCAATGGCGGGGCTAACTATCAGTTTGCGGCCGGTGATTGGTTGGTCGATGCCGGTAAGGTTGTAGCCGGTAAGCTGGGTAATCAGACTCCTGTTGCCAAGCTGACCCCTGTGACCAGCACTATCAAGGTAGGCGAGTCTGTCACCTTCTCTGCTATCGGCTCTACCGACAGCGATGGTGTGATTGCAGGCTATAAGTGGAGTGATGGTTCAACCGGCTCAGCCCTGACCCAGACCTTCACTGCAGCGGGTACCTACACAGTTAGCGTGACCGTGACTGATGATAAGGGCAGCACTAATACTGCCTCCGCTCAGGTAGTGGTTGGTGTCAGCAACGTAGCGCCAGTGGCCAAGCTTGTGGCCAGCAGCACCACGGTGAATGTGGGCGATGTGGTCACGTTGGATGCATCGACTTCAACTGACAGCGATGGCTCTATTGCTTCCTACCTGTGGAGCACAGGTGACAAGACGGCCAAGGCCACCATCAGCTTCACCGCTGCGGGTACCTATCCGGTTAGCGTCACTGTGACTGATAACAAGGGGGCAACTGGCCAGGCTACTGTGCAGATCAAGGTGCAAGATGTGGCCGCGCCCACAACGGTCACCCTGACTAGCAGCAAGTCCCAGATCGCGATTGGCGAGAAGGTGACCCTCACTGCCCAAGCCAAAGATCAGAAAGGTAGTGTCATCTCTGGTCTGACCCCTGTGTTCTACCGTGGTGCCAGCCAGATGAGCTCTAACACCTTCAAAACGGGTGTAGTTGGAACATATAGCTTCACCGCTAAGGTTGGCTCTTTGGTAAGTGCTCCGATTGTGGTTAAGGTAGTGGATGCGGCTCCTGTCGTAACTACTATTACGCTGACCAGTTCTAACTCCCGTATCACAGCGGGCTCAACTGTGAAGTTCACTGCAGTCGTTAAGGATCAAGCAGGCAAAGTGATGTCCAATGCGAATGTGGTGTTCTATCGCGGCTCCACCAAGATGAGCGCCAATGCCTTCCGCACTGGTGTGGCAGGTACCTATAGCTTCACTGCTAAGGTTGGTGGTGTGAGCAGCTCAACCATCAAGGTGGTCGTGACTCCAGCGGCCTAAGCGACTGGATAACGTCTAACTAAATAAAAATGCCAGTCAGAATATCTGACTGGCATTTTCTTTTGGTGCTATACAACAAATCAATGCGCGTTGCTCAGGTGCGGGGAATTATCGCTCCCAGCGGATATTGCGTTTTACAATGTTGGCCGGCGCTCCAGCCAAAACGACATGCTCTTCGGTATGGGCTTTATTCACAAAGGCGGCAGCGCCAATGACGCAGCCTTGAGCCACACTGGCGCCTTTGGATACAATCGCTCTGGCGGCAATCCAGACATTATTAGCAATATGCACGTCAGCAGCCGGGTTCACTCTTTCCCCGGAGTCTCGATCATATATCTTATGCACATCGGTGGAGCGAATTTCTATCTCCCGGGACAGCATGCAATCGGCGCCAATTGTGACATTGGCATCACGTGACAGGATATAGACACCTTGTGCTGTGGTTCTATCGCCAATCATCACTTCTCGTCCTTGGCCCACAATCAGGATATGGCCGGTAAGACGTACATCATTTCCTATGATGAGGCGACAGTTATGGCCTTTAAATACAATTTTAAGATTGTTAGCGATAAAACGATCGCCAATGAGGAGGGTGTTATTATGGGATTCGCGCCAGAAGCTTAGGCTACATTCCCCTTTTGCCACGGCATCGCCGCCAAGCTCAACCTTATTTCGAGACAATCCATCAGCATTGGCAATAAACTTCAGCATTGCTTGTTTCCTAAATTTACAGTGTATGAGACCAGAATGATGCCGATTGGAATCGCTACTGGTTGGTTAAGGGATAAGACTATTTATGTTCAGTATGCCATACCCCACCATGCTCGAAGTGTGAACTCCTGCGGTTGGCCTATTTCCGTTGATGGCAATACTCCGGGATCTGTACCTGCTGCAGGGCCTGCTTTAACCCCTCATCTTGCACTGGGCCATGCCAGCCATTGGCGTGTACCAATGCCTCTAACGGTAGCCGTTGTCGCCACCCTTGGGCCTGCAGCTCAGGCTCGGGCAGAAACTCGCTAACATAACCGATGCACAAATAGGCGAGGGGGTAGACCTGTTCGGGCAGTTCCAGTAACTCAGCCAGGCGGTCGTTATCGAAGATGCTGACCCAACCTATGCCGATCCCCTCGGCGCGGGCGGCGAGCCAGAGGTTTTGTACCGCCAGACAGGCACTGAACAGATCCATCTCTACTATGCTGGTGCGCCCCAGCACAGTGGGGCCGCCCCGTTGCCGATCGCAGGTAATGCACAGATTAAGTGGGCTCTCCATGATCCCCTCTAACTTCAGGCGCCGATAGAGGCTGGCCTTCTCCTCCTGCTCAGTGGCAAAGCGCGCCGCGGCTTGGCTATTGGCCTCATCAAATAACCCCTTCACCTTGCCCTTGATGGCCGGATCATCAATGACGATGAAATCCCAAGGCTGCATGAAGCCCACTGAGGGGGCATGGTGGGCCGCATGGAGCAAACGGGCTAGCACCTCTACCGGTATGGGGTCGGGCAAGAATTGGGAGCGCACATCCCGACGCTCATAAATGGCCCGGTAGAGGCCGTGTTGTTCGGCATGATTAAACGGATGGGAAGACATACAACTCCATATGCGGCGATGGCAAAGGGCTATTATGCAAAAAAGTCAGGCGCTGGGTAGGGTTTTCCCCGCACTGTAACCCGCGACTCAGCCCGACTCGCCATGGTGCGTCAGCGCCATTTTGGTGCGCAACTTCTGGCAGATAGTGACAAACCTGAGTTCCGATTGAGTAAAAATGGCTAATAAATCCATGTTAATGGGCAGTAATGGCTTTCTTACAACTTGGCACAGAATCTGAATAACAGTAATTGCACAGCAGATAGGGTTGGCCAAGACCAACGGCGGTTTCAGCGCAATCCCTTCTGCTTACCGTGTTCAAACGACACAAGCACACATTCTAGTATTGATGGCAAAGACGCCTTGCAGATCGAAAGATCGGCAAGGCGTTTTTGTTTCAGGGAGGAAACACAATGGCTAACGCAAATAAGACTCTTCTGGCTGTAATGGTGGGCGCTGCACTGGTGGCCACCGCGGCACAAGCTGAAGTTGGGGCCCCGGAAAAGGAGGAGCTCAAGCTGGGCTTCATCAAACTGACCGATATGGCCCCGCTAGCGGTGGCCTACGAGAAGGGCTTCTTCGAGGATGAGGGTCTCTATGTGACGCTGGAAGCCCAAGCCAACTGGAAGGTGTTGCTGGATCGGGTCATTGATGGTCAGCTCGATGGCGCCCATATGCTGGCTGGCCAACCTATCGGCGCCACCTTAGGCATAGGTACCAAGGCCGAGGTGGTCACGGCCTTCAGCATGGATCTCAACGGCAAGGCAGTCACCGTCTCCAATGCCGTCTGGGAAAAAATGAAGGGCAATGTGGCCAAGGGCGCCGATGGCAAGCCAGTGCACCCCATCAAGGCGGATGCTTTGCAGCCGGTCGTCAAGGGCTACAAGGAGCAGGGCAAGCCGGTCAACTTCGGCATGGTGTTCCCGGTGTCCACCCATAACTACATGCTGCGCTACTGGCTGGCGGCCGGTGGGATTCACCCCGGTTTCTATGCGCCCGCCAAGGGGGATAACTCTGGCCAGCAACAGGCGGATGTGCTGCTCTCGGTCACGCCGCCCCCCCAGATGCCCGCGACCATGGAGGCGGGTACCATCAGCGGCTACTGTGTCGGCGAGCCCTGGAACCAGGCGGCCGTGGCCAAGGGCATAGGCGTACCCGTCATTACCGATGATGCCATCTGGAAGAACAACCCGGATAAGGTGTTCGGTGTCACCAAGGCCTTTGCCGACCAGTACCCCAATACCCATGTGCGTCTCGTCAAGGCGTTGATCCGGGCTGCCTACTGGCTGGATGCCAACAACAATGGCAACCGTATGGAAGCGGTCAACCTCATCTCTCGCCCTAACTATGTGGGGGCCGATGCCAAGGTCATTGCCAACTCCATGACCGGCACCTTCGAATATGAGAAGGGCGACAAGCGTCCGGCCAGTGATTTCAACGTCTTCTTCCGTCATAACGCGACCTATCCCTACTACTCGGATGCCATCTGGTACATGACCCAGATGCGCCGCTGGGGGCAACTTGGTGAGGCCAAGCCGGATAATTGGTATGCCGAGATGGCGAAGAAGGTCTATCGCCCGGATGTTTACGCCATCGCCGCCAAGGAGTTGATTGCCGAAGGCAAGATGAAAGCCGCCGACTTCCCGGATTTTGCCAAGGAGACAGGTTACAAAGCCGCTGATAGCCACTTTATCGATGGTGTCACCTATGACGGCCACACACCTAATGCGTATCTCAAGCAGTTTGCCATTGGCCTTAAGGGTGATGAGAAGCTCTGATGCGTGATGGCAGGCCAGCTCGGCTGGCCTGCCTACTGACTTCTAAAGCGTCTCCGCTTCGGAGGCGAGAATAAAAGAGATGATAGAGGTATTCCTATGCAAGCCATCATTCAACGGATCAACCCCCTAGGCTTTGATGCTCTCAAAGCTGGCGGCGCCAAGGCATGGCGCGGGGGGTTGCTGCCCCTGCTGGGTATGCTCGCCTTCCTGTTTGTCTGGCAGATGGTTGCCAGCCAGGTTCAAACCTCCCTGGGCAATTTGCCGGGGCCGGTCGCCACGGGAAAACAGCTGATCTCCCTGTATCAGGAGCACAGGGGCGAACGTGACAAGCGTGATGCCTTCTATGCCCGCCAGGAGCTGCGCAATGCAGAAAAACTCAAAGCGGATCCGGCGGCCCAGGTGAAGATCCGCCCCTACACGGGCCGTGCCACCTTCTTCGATCAGGTGCTGACCAGCTTGTTTACCGTGGCTACGGGCTTCCTGGTGGCCACCGTCATCGCGATCCCCGCGGGCATAGTGTTGGGGCTGAATCAGACCCTCTATGCCTCCCTTAACCCTGTGGTGCAGATCCTAAAGCCCATCTCGCCGCTGGCTTGGTTGCCGCTGGTGACCATGGTGGTGAGTGCCGTCTATGTGAGTACCGATCCCTTCTTTGCCAAGAGCTTTGTCATCTCGGCCTTTACCGTCAGCCTGTGCAGTCTGTGGCCGACGCTGATCAACACCACGGTTGGGGTGGCCAACATAGACCCGGATTTAAAGAACGTGAGCCGGGTGCTGAAACTCGATCCGCTGACCCATGTGCGCAAAATCGTGCTGCCTTCGGCCGTGCCCATGATCTTCACCGGTCTGCGTCTCTCGCTGGGGGTAGCCTGGATGGTGCTCATCGCGGCCGAAATGCTGGCGCAGAACCCGGGGTTGGGCAAGTTCGTCTGGGATGAATTCCAAAACGGCAGCTCGGAATCCCTGGCCCGCATCATGGTCGCCATAGTCACCATAGGCTTGATTGGTTTCATGCTCGATCGCTGCATGCTGATCCTGCAGAAATGGCTCTCCTGGGATAAACGCAGCGATCTGCGTTAATCACCGCCTGACGAATTAGGATGACGAATATGTCTAAACACTATCTGGATCTGAGCAATGTGGGCATGCGCTTCGCCACCCCGAGCGGCTGGTTTGAGGCGCTGGTGAACGTCAACCTGCAGATTGAAAAGGGCGAGTTTATCTCCCTCATAGGCCACTCCGGCTGTGGCAAGAGCACAGTGCTGAATCTGGTGGCGGGGCTCAATGATGCGACCTCTGGCGGGATTATTCTTGAAGGGCGAGAAGTCGACGGTCCGGGCCCCGAGCGCTCTGTGGTGTTCCAGAATCACGCCCTGTTGCCCTGGCTCTCTGTTTACCAGAACGTAGAGCTGGCGGTGCGTCAGGTGATGAAGGGGGCCAGCAAGGCACAAATCGCCGAGAAGGTGCGCTACTACCTCTCGCTGGTGCAGATGGATCACGCTCTGGAGAAGAAGCCCCACGAGATCTCTGGCGGCATGAAGCAGCGGGTGGGGATAGCCCGGGCGCTTTCCATGTCTCCCAAGGTGCTATTGATGGATGAGCCCTTCGGTGCGCTGGATGCCCTGACCCGGGCCCACCTGCAGGATGCCCTGATGGAGATACAGGCCGAGCTCAACAACACCGTCATCATGATCACTCATGACGTGGATGAGGCTGTGCTGCTCTCGGATCGCATCGTCATGATGACCAATGGCCCCTCGGCGACCATAGGGGAAATCCTCGAGATCGCCTTGCCGCGGCCGCGTAACCGGGTCGCCCTGGCCGAGGATGTGGAATACCACAGACTGCGGCAGCGGGTGCTGAGCTTCCTCTACGAGAAGCACAGTAAGGTCACGCCATTAAAAAAAGCTAAGGCCGAGGTCAAGGCCGCCGTAGCGTGATTTGGCTGGGATAATTGACGGACGCGGTTTGCTTGAGGGCTCTTCCCTTAGCTGGGAAGGTGCAAGAGCAGAATGATGGCAAGGGTGTGAGTCATGCCTGCCAGGATGGAGAGCTGAATATGAACAAGCAACAACTATTGGTGGTGGGTAACGGCATGGTCGGCCACCACTTTATCGAACAGCTGGTCAAGGCCGGCGGTCTGGAGCAGTTTGCGGTTACCGTGCTCTGTGCCGAGCAGGATAGTGCCTATGACAGGGTGCACCTCTCCGAGGTATTTGGGGGGCGGGCGCCCAAGGAGCTGCAGATGGCCGATCCCGAGTGGTATGCCGCCCAAGGGGTGACGCTGCTTCTGGGCCGCGCCGCTGAGGCGCTGGATCTGGCCGCCAAGCAGGTGACCTGCTGCCAGGGCGAGGTCTACCGCTATGACAAGCTGGTGCTCGCCACGGGCTCCTATCCCTTTGTGCCGCCCATTCCTGGGCATACCCGGGCCGGTTGCTATGTCTATCGCACCCTGGCTGATCTGGAAGCCATACGGGATGCCTGTGCCGGCGGGCGTACCGGCGTGGTGGTCGGGGGCGGCTTGCTGGGACTGGAAGCGGCGAATGCCTTGCGGCTGTTGGGGCTGGAAACCCATGTCATCGAGTTTGCCCCGCGTCTGATGCCGGTGCAGCTGGATCCGGTGGGCGGCGATCTGCTGAAAAACAAGATTGAGAGTCTGGGGGTTAAGGTCCATGCCAATACCGCCACCGAGTGCATAGTGGATGGCGAGAGTGCCCGGCACCGCATGGTATTCAAGGGGGGCGAGTTCCTGGAAACCGACGTGATCCTCTTCTCGGCCGGTATCCGTCCTGAAGATCGTCTGGCACGCAGTGCCGGCTTGGGGGTCGGCGAGCGGGGCGGTATCGTCATCGATGATCAGTGCCGCACCTCGGATCATGATGTGCTGGCTATCGGTGAGTGTGCCCTCTGGTCGGGCAAGATCTTTGGCCTGGTGGCACCTGGGTATCAGATGGCTCGCGCCGCCGCCGCCCTCCTCGTGGGGCAAGCGGGGGGGTTCCAGGGGGCTGATATGAGCACCAAGCTGAAACTCATGGGCGTGGATGTGGGCGCCATTGGCGATTCTCACGCCCAGACCGCGGGCTCCCAGGAGATCTTGACCCTGGATCGCAAGAGCGGGGTCTACAAGAAGCTGGTGATTGATGAGAGCGGTAAACGTCTGCTGGGGGCCATCCTGGTGGGTGACAATGCCGAGTATGACACTCTGCTGCAGTATTACTTGAATGGTGTCGAGCTGCCCGAGTCGCCGCTTGGCCTCATCATGGGCGAGCAGGAGAGCAGTGC
Organism: Pseudaeromonas sp. HNCC25DJ180; assembly: GCF_055413345.1. Lineage (NCBI taxonomy): Bacteria > Pseudomonadati > Pseudomonadota > Gammaproteobacteria > Aeromonadales > Aeromonadaceae > Pseudaeromonas > Pseudaeromonas sp. HNCC25DJ180. The sequence continues at coordinate 39,501 of NZ_JBVAYF010000012.1, read as the reverse complement.
GCCACAACTGACGCTGCCCGACAGCGCCACCATCTGCTCCTGCCACAATGTCACCAAGGGCGACATAGTGGCGGCGGTGAAGGCGGGTAACCATACCCTGGCGGAGGTGAAGAGCTGCACCAAGGCCGGTACCGGCTGTGGCGGTTGCTCCAACCTGGTCAAGCAAGTGGTGGACACCACCCTGCTGGAGCTGGGCATGGAGGCGAACAACCATGTCTGTGGCCACTTTGCCTTCACCCGGCAGGAGCTGTTTCACCTGATCCGGGTCGGCGAGCTCAAGAGCTTCGACGCCGTGCTGGAGAAGCACGGTAAGGGGATGGGGTGTGATCTCTGCAAGCCCATGGTCGGCTCCATCATGGCCTCGTTGTGGAACGAGCATGTGCTGGAGAAGCCCCATCGACCGCTGCAAGATACGAATGACGCTTTTCTTGGCAATCTGCAGAAAGACGGCACCTACTCGGTGGTGCCGCGGATTCCCGGTGGCGAGATCACCCCGGATGGTCTCATCGCTATCGGCGAAGTGGGCAAGAAGTACAATCTCTACACCAAGATCACCGGCGGTCAGCGTATTGACCTGTTCGGTGCCCGGGTGGATCAACTGCCCGCCATCTGGCAAGAGCTGATCGCGGCTGGCTTTGAGACCGGCCAGGCCTACGGCAAGTCGGTGCGTACCGTGAAGTCCTGTGTCGGCTCGACCTGGTGCCGTTATGGGGTGAAGGACTCCATTACCATGGCCATCGACATAGAGAACCGCTACAAGGGGCTACGCTCCCCTCATAAGCTTAAATTCGCGGTCTCAGGTTGTACGCGCGAGTGTGCCGAGGCCCAAAGCAAGGACATTGGCATCATTGCCACCGAGAAGGGGTGGAACCTCTATGTCTGTGGTAACGGCGGCATGCGGCCCCGTCACGCCGATCTCTTCGCCACCGACCTCTCGGATGAGCAACTTATTCGCTATATCGATCGGGTGCTGATGTTTTATCTCCGTACCGGTGATCGCCTGCAGCGTACCTCGGTTTGGATGGAGAATATGGAAGGGGGGCTGGCCTATCTCAAGTCGGTGATCATAGAGGATAAGCTGGGTATAGCGGCCGAACTGGAAGCCCAGATGGCGCATCAATTGGCCACCTTCCAGTGCGAGTGGAAGGGGACGCTGGCCGATCCTGAGAAGCTCAAGCTGTTCAAGCCCTTTATCAACAGCGATGAGGCCTATATGCCGCCTCGAACTGTGCTGCGCGGTCAAGCCTTCCCGGCACAGGATGAAGAGACCATTTACATCAAGGAGTTGGTATGAATTGGGTCAAAGTGTGTGACTTGCCGCAACTGACGGCCAATGTGGGGACAGCAGCCCTGGTTGAGGGCCAGCAAGTGGCGCTGTTTTATCTGCCTAAACTGCAACCCGCTCTCTATGCCCTGGATAACTGGGATCCCCAAGGTGAAGCCTTTGTACTCTCGCGCGGCATAGTGGGGGATATAGAGGGCGTGCCCTGTGTGGCGTCGCCTCTGTATAAGCACCACTACAGCCTAGCCGATGGCCGCTGCCTAGAGGAGGAGGGGGTTTGCGTGCGCAGTTGGCCGGTGAAACTGGAGGGCGAGACCGTCTATATTCAGGTTTAGCGCCCTGGGTGGGGCCTCTCGCTTGGGCCCCGCCATTGCCATCAGGCCGCTTTTCAGGTCTGATGTTGCAATTTGGTTGCATCTTTGCCCCTTGGCTGCGGGTGCCGCCGCACGCGCTGACGCACTCCTGTCCTGCTTTGGCTCGCCCAGCCATAGCGCGGCAGAGGCGTGGTTTTCACGTTTGAGTAGGCGGGGGTCAGATCCTGCCTCAGCACTGCAATAAGGATAACTCGATGGCCAGTTGTGATCTCGGTGGGGCCTTGACGCTGGATGAGGCCCAAGGTCAGTTGGCGGCTCGGCTCTTGCCCATGGTGAGCGTAGAGACGGTGCCACTCTCTGGGGCCTTGGGCCGTATTCTGGCCGCGCCTGTGGTGGCCAAGCATCCCTTGCCGGGCTTTGATAACTCGGCCATGGATGGCTATGCCGTACGGTTGGCCGATCTGCAACAGCAGCGCATCTTGCCGCAAGTGGGCAAGGCCTTTGCCGGACAACCCTATCTGGGTTCCTGGCCTGCTGGCAGCACGATCCGCATCATGACCGGCGCGCCGATCCCGGAGGGGTGTGATGCGGTGGTGATGCAGGAGCAGACCCGCTTGCTGGCAGCCGCTGAGCCAGCGCTCAGGGATGCCCTGCCGCACGTGGAGTTTCTGGCACAGGTCGAGGCCGGGCAGAATATTCGTCGTCAGGGGGAGGATGTGGTCGCAGGGCAGAGCCTGCTGCGCGCCGGTTTAGCCATCACTGCCCGGGAGCTGCCCCTGCTGGCGGCGCTGGGGTGTAGCGAGGTGAGCGTCTATCGCCCGCTGCGGGTAGCTTTCTTTAGCAGTGGCGACGAGCTGCGCCCCGTGGAGAGTGAGCTGGCGCTGGGGCAAATCGTGGACTCCAACCGCTACGCCATCGCGGCCCTGTTGCAACGCCTGGGGTGTGAAGCTCTGGATCTGGGCATCATAGCCGATGATAAGGCCGCGCTACGGGCCGCTTTTTTGCGTGCTGACGAGGAGGCCGACGTGTTGATCACCTCGGGAGGGGTCTCTGTGGGTGAGGCCGACTATACCAAGGAGATCTTGCGCGAGCTGGGTGAGGTGGAGTTCTGGAGAGTTGCCATCAAACCGGGCAAGCCCTTCGCCTGCGGCCGTTTGACGGGGGCCGCCAATGGCCGCTGGTTCTTCGGCCTGCCGGGTAATCCGGTCTCGGCCCTGGTGACCTTTATGCTCCTGGTTCGGCCGGCGCTGGAGCGCCTGATGGGTAAAGAGGCGAGCGAACCCTTGCGCCTGCAGGCCCGTTGTCATGATCCCCTGCGTTTGAGTGCCGGACGCATCGATTTTCAGCGCGGCATAGCCCGTAGCGATGCCTCTGGGCTATTGGGCGTGACGCTGGCCGGAGGTCAGGGCTCGGCCATGTTTACCTCTCTCTCTCAGGCTAACTGCCTGATCCGTCTGGATGCCAGCCACTATCCAGGCCAGGTGCTGCTGCCGGCGGGGAGTCTGGTCACCATAGAGCTCTTTGATGAGGTGCTGCGATGACGTTATTTGGCATGCGCCCGCTGGCCATGAGCCAGGCCGGTATGAGTCAGGCCCTGCTGTCGGATGCGGAGCTGTTGCGTTACCACAGACAGATCAACCTCAAGGGGTGGGATCTGCCGGGGCAAGAGGCCGTCAAGGCGGCCCGGGTGCTGATCATTGGCCTGGGCGGTTTGGGCTGCGCCGCGGCGCAGTACCTGGCCACGGCCGGAGTGGGACAGTTGACTCTGCTGGATGGTGATAAGGTCGAGCTGACTAATCTGGCCCGCCAGGTGTTGCATAGTGACCGCCGTATCGGTCACTACAAGGTGGCGTCGGCCGCCGTCGCCTTGGCGGAACTGAACCCCTACTGTCACTTGGTGCCGCTGCCCGAATATGCGGATGAGCTCAACCTGCCGGACCTGCTCAGTGAGCAGGATCTGGTGCTCGATTGCAGTGACAATCTGGCAACCCGAAATCTGATCAATCTCTGTTGTCGTGGTGCCTCTGTACCGCTGATCTCCGGCTCTGCCATTCGTGTAGAGGGGCAGGTGAGCGTGTTCACCTGGGGCGAGGGGGAACCCTGTTATGGTTGCCTAAGCCGCCTGTTTGGTGAACCCGATGGCAGCTGTGTGACCAATGGGGTTCTGGCTCCCCTGGTGGGTCTGGTGGGGAGTCTGCAGGCCATGGAGGCGCTAAAACTCTTGACTGGTTTGGGTGAACCGCTCTCCGGTCTGTTGCTCATAGATGGCCTGAGCGGACAATTTCAGCCCCTCAAGCTGCCTCGGGATCCCGCCTGTCGGGTCTGTGGCGGGGCCACCCGGGCGGCATGAGGTTGTGTGAAGGTAGACGTTGTGTGAGGGCTAAGAAAGGGGAATCAAACTCAAGATAATGCCAACAACGAGTTAACTCATCTTCCGATGCGGAAGCATGAGCCGATAACAGCTCAGAGACGATAAACCCGAGCCTGTCTGCCTACCCTCTACTCGCCAGTGGCTGAGTCAGAGCAGGGCGTTCAGGCCGAGCCGGTTAACCCGGCGAGGGTGGTGCGGGAAACCAAGCCGCCTCCCGACTTGGAAAGGTGTTTATGTATTCGCTCGATACCCATGAAGTGTCCTTGCTGAGGACGCCTGCTGGCCCTGCCGTGGCAGACCAGTATGACCGCTTGCCTACTTCCGGCATTTTGTCGGACGGCGAGATATTGCCTGATAGCCCCCCAAGCCTGCCTGGCCTGGTGGACGGCTTTGCTCGCCGCTTTTATTACCTGCGCCTGTCGGTCACCGATGTCTGCAATTTCCGCTGCAGCTACTGCCTCCCTTCGGGCTACAAGCCCGATGGTTCCCGGGATTTTCTCACCAGGGATGAGTTGCGGCGGGTGGCGTCGGCGTTTGTGGCCTTAGGTACCACCAAGATCCGCCTCACGGGTGGTGAGCCCTCCATGCGCCGGGATCTCACCCCTATCATTGCCGATCTGCGCGCCCTGCCCGGATTGCAGAAGATAGCCCTCACCACCAATGGTTATCGCCTTAAAGAGCGGGCCGCCCAGTGGCGGCAGGCCGGTCTAGACTCCTTGAATGTCAGCATCGACAGTCTGGACTCACGCCAGTTTCAGCTCATCACGGGTGAGGATCGGCTGGGGCAGATCCTGGCTGGTATGGAGGCGGCGTGGGCCGCGGGCTTTGGCCAGATCAAGGTCAACACTGTGTTGCTCAAGGCGCTTAACCACAGGGAGCTGCCCGCGTTCCTGGCCTGGATCCAGGACAAGCCCATCCAGTTACGCCTCATCGAATTGATGCAGACGGGCGTCGGGGCGGAGTATTTTGCGCGGCATCATCTCAGCGGCCTGCAGATCGAGCAGCAGCTGCTGGCGCAAGGGTGGCAGCTTAAGGCGCGCGGCGTGGATGATGGCCCGGCCAGAGTCTATAGCCACCCAAATTATCTGGGGGAGATAGGGCTCATCATGCCCTACACTCCGGGCTTTTGTGATAGCTGCAATCGGCTACGGGTTTCGGCGCTGGGTCAGTTGCACCTCTGCCTGTTTGGTGATGGCGGTATTGAGCTGCGGGATCTGCTCGGCTCGGACGAGGAGCAGTCACAGCTGATGCTGCGGTTGCAAACGGCCTTGCGCCACAAGAGCCAGGCCCACAGGCTGCATGCCGGGGATCCCGGGGGGCGCCGCCATCTGGCTTCCATAGGCGGTTAGTCTGGAGTGCCACAGCAGGTGACTATCAAGCCGATGAATATGCGCAACGCTGCCCCCCTCTATGGCCTGCTACTGGCCGGAGGCCGCTCCAGCCGGATGGGAGAGAACAAGGCTAACTTGACGCTGGCGGGGCAAACGCTATTGGCGCGAGGCCAGTCGTTGCTGCGGGAGGCAGGTTGCCAGCAGGTCGTGGTGAGCGGTGACTATGGGTTGAGCAATAGCCTACCCGATGCCCCCGCCTGGCAAGGGTGTGGTCCCTTGGCCGGTATTGCCTCGGCGTTGCAGCGTTACCCGGATGTCAGCTGGCTGGTGCTGCCGGTGGATATGCCCGCTATGGAGGGGGCTGTGTTGGCGCGATTAACCACCCAGCTGAGCACCTTAGGCGGGGCGGGGGGCTACACCCCTGGTAGCCAGTTTCCGCTGTTGCTGCAGGCGTCACCCGGCTTACTGCCGCAGCTGATGGCGCTGCTTGCACAAGCGGAACCCAGGGCGCGCTCGATCGGTGGACTGATCCACGTCCTGGCGCTGTCGCCCCTGGCGGCGGCCGCGCTGGAGAGTGACGCGCTGGCGTGGGCACTGCTGAATACCAATACGCCACAGGAGTGGCAACAATTTCTGGCGCAACGCAGCAAGCTTGAGCAGGCTGCGCGCCGCGACCTATCAGATAGTGAATAAAACAGGAGTTTCTTATGAGCCATGCGGCCGCTGAATTTAAACCCTTGAACATAGCCGTGCTGACCGTTTCGGATACTCGTACTGCCGAGACCGATAGTTCGGGGGCCTGGTTGGCCGAGAGCCTGCAGAGCGCGGGTCACACTCTGGTGGACAAGCAGATCGTCATCGACGACATCTACCAGATCCGGGCCACATTGAGCCGCTGGGTCGCCTCATCGAGCGTGCAGGCAGTGATCATCACAGGCGGCACCGGCTTTACCGGTCGCGACACCACCCCCGAGGCGGTCAAGCCTCTGTTTGACAAGGAGGTGGAGGGGTTTGGTGAGTTGTTCCGTCAAGTCTCCTACAGCGAGATAGGCACCAGTACCATACAGAGCCGTGCCCTAGCGGGGTTGGCCAATCGTACTATCATCTTCTGCCTGCCGGGATCCAATAATGCCTGCCGCACAGGCTGGGAGCAGATAATAGCGCCGCAACTGGATGCCCGCACCCGGCCCTGCAGCTTTGTCATGCACCTCAAGAGTGGGGTGGCATCATGAGCAAGGCACCGCCTTATGAGGCGTCAGCTCCTGTGACGCTATCTCATGTCAAAAGCAATGGCGAGGCCCATATGGTGGACGTCTCGGCCAAAGAGGAGAGTCATCGTGAGGCCCGGGCCCAGGCTCGCGTGCGCATGTTGCCTGCCACCCTGGCGCTTATTCTGGCGGGGGAGCATCACAAGGGGGACGTGTTTGCCACGGCGCGCATCGCGGGCATCATGGCCGCCAAGAAGACCAGCGAGCTTATCCCGCTGTGCCACCCGTTGGCACTGGCCAAGGTGGAGGTGATGCTCACTCCGGATGAGGCCAACTCCCTTGTGGTGATCGAGACCCTCTGCCGCCTCAAGGGGCAGACCGGCGTGGAGATGGAGGCCCTGACCGCCGCCTCGGTGGCGGCACTCACCCTGTATGATATGTGCAAGGCGGTGGATAAAGGCATGGTGATCGAAGATATCTGTCTGTTACAAAAAACCGGCGGTAAGTCTGGCGATTATCAGCGCGCTTAAGCGCTCGCCCCGAGGAGAATGTATGGTTCATGTGAAGTTTTTTGCCCAGGTACGGGAGTGGGTCGGGGTGAGCAGCCTAGAGCTGGATGAGCACTTCACCACGGTGGAGGCATTGCGTCAGGCCCTGATGAGCCGAGGCGAGCCGTGGGCGTTAGCCCTGGCCTCGGGTCAGGTGTTGGTCGCGGTCAATCAGACCCTGCAGCCCCTGGATACCCAGCTGCAAGAGGGGGATGAAGTCGCCTTCTTCCCCCCGGTCACCGGAGGCTGAACATGGTGCTGAACGATGTGATACGGGTGGCCGTCGACGATTTTTCTCTGGCCCAGGAGTATGAGCGGCTGGCGAGCGATACCCGCATTGGCGGCGTGGTCAGCTTTGTCGGGCGCATGCGTGACTTCAACTGCGGTGATGAGGTGGTGGGCCTGAGTCTGGAGCATTATCCGGGCATGACGGAGCGTTCTCTGGCCGAGCTGGTGGCCCAGGCCCGAGCACGTTGGGAGCTGGCGGCTGTGACGCTTATCCACCGCATAGGTGATTTTGTCCCCGGCCAGCAGATAGTTCTGGTGCTGGTGGCCAGCCAGCACAGGGGGGAGGCCTTTGCCGCCTGTGAGTTTATCATGGACGTGCTCAAGACCCGGGCGCCGTTCTGGAAGAAGGAGCGGTTAGCCGATGGCAGCAGTCGCTGGGTGGCGGCCCGGCAGAGTGACGAAGCGGCGGCCGGACGTTGGGTGTTTGCCCCATCTATTTAACGATTACAACACTCGCCAGGCGGTGAAACAAAGCGTGGCATGCGTGCCCGGCACTGACTCATACGCGCATGGGTTTAAGTGTCACGATCACAAGAATGGAGATAACTTGCAGGTCGATTACCTATTTCGATCTATGGTTATGGGAGAGTCAGGTATTTGACTGATGCTGTACTGGCGTGATGCGTCAGCGATGAATGGTATGGATGGGCAAGCTTGAGGATATATATGAAAGCGATGACCAGACATGGGTGGTCATTAGTACCTCTGCTCCTCGGTCTACTGCTGAGCCCTTCGGCTGAGGCCAAGAGGGTGCTGTATGCTGCCATGGATGATTGGCCGCCCTTTATCATAGATACCAACTCGGTCAGCTCCGATTCAGGGTTTGACGGCATCGATCAAGAGTTACTCCAGGAGTTATCGGCCAGGACGGGAATTGAGATATATCCGTTGCGTTACCCCTTTGCCCGGGCATTACAAGACATGCAGGGCGGGCGGGTAGATATCATGACCAGTTTGGCCAAAACAGCAGCGCGGAGCCAATACATAGGCTACCTGAGTACCCCCTACTATCAGTGCCACACCGCATTTTATGCCTTACCGGCCATGGCCACACAGATCCGTAGCTACGATGACTTGTATGGCAAAAAAATTGGTTATGTTCGTGGCTCGGCCTATTTTGAGCCGTTTGATCATGATGCTCGTCTGCTAAAAAATGGGGTATCTAATGAAAGCCAACTGCCTGGTAAGTTGCTAAAAGGGCGCAATCAGCTGTTTATCGGTGCCGATTGCCAAGTGGATTACGCGCTGAAAGAGAAGGGGTTAACCGGACAAATTATTCCGACTCTCTATCGTCCGTCGCATCCGCTCGATCTCTACATTGGTTACAGCAAGGCTGCAGGGATTGAAAAGGAGGCGGCTCTGCTCGATAACGCCCTGGCGCAGATGGTTTCCGAAGGCTGGGTGGCCCACTTGATCCAAAGCTATCTCACGCCGGCGGCGGCGGAAAAATCAGGTGGCTAACCATTAGCAGGGGCTGCTTGCCTAACCGCCATAAAAAATGCCAGTCATGTTAACTGGCATTTTTTCAGCGTAATGGCCGCGAGGCAGTAAGCGAGCAGGCCATCGGCTAGCGGGGTTATTCCACAATTTCAGCCAAATCTTTAGCCAACTCCAGTGGATCGATTTCCATCCCGTCCAGATCATCATTCCAGTTGGTGCCGATGAGTACCCCATCTTCGCCCAGATCGTTGACCCACTCCTCGAAGAAGGTTTCCAGATCGATGGCTACCGGCTGGTAGTCGGCCCACTCTTCCACACAATGGGCGCGGGCGGCCTCTTCGGTGGACCAGAGGGGGAGCACATCTGTCTCGGCAAAGTGATTGGAGTCGCAGACGACCCAATCTTCACCATATTGCAAACCCCAGAGTACACCGCTTTCACGGGCCTGGGTCAGGAGAAGATCATAGTTGGCTTGCAGATCGGCGGTCAGTTGACTCATGAGGGTATCCATAGTGGAAGGAGTAAAAGAGATCACGCCGACGATCCTGAAGCAAAACCAGCCATGAAACAAGGGCGATGTGACGAAAGTCACCAGATCCTGGCGGGCTCAGGCCAGCGTACCTGCAATAAGAAGGTCGAGGCTGGCAGGTACAGAGCCGAGTTGGCCACCGCCTTTGGTTAACGAGGCGTGGATACGATAGCCCGAGGCGTGTCGGTTGAGCCGTGCAGAGCCAGGGCCAGATAGACGCGCAAAGAGGCATAGGCATCATTGGCGGCATAGAGCAGTTGAGCGGCAGAGAGCGTCTCCGCCGCCCAATTGGAGGTGGTGATCTTTTTGGACTTTCGAATGTGCTCGCCTAAGACAATGGCCACGGCGGCTTTTAACCCAACGGCGTCTTTATAGCCCAAGCCTTTTACTATCCTGGATAGTTCCAGCACGGCCCCCATTTTGCTACCCAGCTTTCGTTGCAGGGGGCCACTATCTGACTTCAGGCCAAAGCCCAGTTTTATCAACTGCTCCGAAGCCACTATCTCGGCTAGCAAGCTATGACAGGCCTGATTGGCCAGAGAGAAGATAAAGGCATGCTTATCGGTGGCAATTTGCACTATGTGCGGGCCACTATTGGTCTCGCCGGCAATAAAGCTGGGCTTGCTTTCGGTATCGAAGCCGATATGTGAACAGCGGCCGATTTCCTGACGGGCAAAAGCCAGATCTTGGTCGGTATGCACCAGATGAATTTGATCGAGCGTCAAGCCCTTAAAATCAGGCAGTGCCACTATCTCCGCTTTGGTTGGGCGAGCAAGGTACGGGTTGGTCATAGAAGAACACCTGGGAGTGGAGTGATGGCGGGGCGCGAGTGTATCCGGTAGTACAGTTGATGAGTTCAGCACCTTGCGCCGTGAGAGGATGGCCATAAAAAAAGAGATGGCAGACAACTGACCATCTCTTTTTATTGCCTATTTTACCGGGATGCCGCCGTTATTTGGCAGCTTCGCTGCTTTCAACCGGGACGTCCACTTCCGGCTTGTCGCTGTTAAGCATGATGTTCAGCTCCAGTACGGAGAGATCATCCTTCTTATCCAGCTGTACCGTAACCTGCTCTGGGCTGATCTGCACATACTTACGGATCACATCCAGCAGATCCTGCTTCAATTGTGGCAGATAGTCAGGCCCGCCGCGGGTGCTGCGCTCATGAGCCACAATGATCTGTAGACGTTCTTTGGCCACCTTGGCGGTGTTATCTTTGCGCGGACGCAGAAAAAAATCGAGTAATGACATGACTTAACCCCCAAACAGGCGAGACAAGAAGCCCTTCTTCTCCTCTTGCAGGAAGCGGAATTCACGCTTCTCGCCGAGAAGACGGGCAACGGCATCATCGTAGGCTTGGCCAGCATCGGATTCAGCATCCAGAATGACAGGCTCGCCCGCGTTGGATGCACGGAGCACCGAGGGGGATTCGGGGATGACACCAAGCAGTGGAATAGCCAGGATTTCCTGGACATCCTCCACGCTCAACATGTCACCTTTGTTGACACGACCAGGTGCATAGCGGGTCAACAGCAGGTGTTCCTGGATAGGCTCGAGGCCCAGTTCAGCACGGCGGGACTTGGAGGCCAAAATCCCCAGAATACGGTCAGAGTCACGCACGGAAGAGACTTCCGGATTGGTGGTGACAATGGCTTCATCGGCGAAATAGAGCGCCATCAAGGCACCGGTTTCGATGCCAGCCGGAGAGTCGCAGACGATATAGTCAAACTCCATCTCCTTGAGCCGATTAATGACGCGTTCAACGCCCTCGCGATTCAGCGCTTCCTTATCCCGAGTTTGTGAGGCGGGGAGTATGTAGAGGTTCTCCACGCGCTTATCTTTGATCATCGCCTGGGTCAGATTGGCCTCTTCATTGATGACGTTCACAAAGTCGTAAACGACGCGGCGCTCACACCCCATGATGAGGTCGAGATTACGCAAACCGACATCAAAGTCGATGACCACCGTTTTTTTGCCACGCTGTGCTAAGCCAGTGCTGATGGCAGCACTACTGGTGGTCTTACCAACGCCGCCTTTACCAGAAGTTACGACGATAATACGAGCCATGGGTGCTTTCCTTGTAAACCGTTAAGACTGTAATCTTTCAAAAATGAGCTTGTCTTGCTCGAGTCGAATATGGACATCTTTTTGCACCATATCCGCAGCTAAAGCATCGCTAAGCTGGTAGGTTCCAGCAATGGAGATGAGTTCTGGCTCCAGTTGCTGACAATAAATTCTGGCCTGAGTATTGCCTCTGGCCCCGGCCAGGGCGCGTCCCCGCAGCGTTCCGTAGATGTGAATGCTGTCGTCGGCAATGACTTCTGCACCATTACTCACAGATCCCAGGATCACCAGTGAGCCACCTGAGGCATAAATTTGTTGGCCTGAACGTACATTACCATGGTGGACGCGGGTAGCAGTCATAGAAACTTCGTCCTCGCGCTCAGGCTGGGGCGCAGGCTCTACGTTTTCAATCCGTTTGCCTGCTGTCATGACGGCTAACCCTGCGGCGCGGGCGGCCACTTTGGTTGCCTCGTCTCGGGCCCCTGTAATGCCGACCAGGACAAAATCTTCGCGTTCTATGGTCTCTCTAAGCGCCTCGAAATCGGGCGTCTCTTCGAGTTTTTCAACATTGACCACCAAGGGGGCACAATTAAAGAACTGCGGCGCTTGCGCGACCTTCTCTTCCAGTAATTCTTTGATTTTATGAGGATCAGTATCCGTCAAATACAGAACAGAGAGGGTGAAGGTTGTACCCTTGAGTTCAATGCCGCGATCGGCCATTTACAGCACTCCGTTGACGAGGAAAACCCTTATAGTTATTGAGCCCCACATGTTATAGTCAGCCACCATTTCAGGCAACAAACCCCGACATATTTAACGCAATCCATGATCTCTGCCGTGTATAAAAGTCGCAAAAAAGAGGAGACCTACCTCTTTGTCGAACGTCGTGATGATTTTTCCCGTGTACCTGCGCCTCTGCTGGCGATTTTTGGTGCTCCAGAGTTTGTGATGCTATTGCCCCTGGCCAAACTCAAACAACTGGCACTATCGGATATCAATAAGGTGCGAGATGGTCTGCAAGGGCAGGGCTACTACCTTCAGGTTCCGCCCCCTGTGCCTAATTTGCTGGCTGAACACCGTAAGCAGTTGGAGAACTCGCCCGAATGAAAACCTCTTTCCTGGCTCATTTGTTGTTTGGGGCGCTGACTCTGCTTTCCTGTACCACTCAGGCCGCGAGTCAGCAGACCTTTCACCAGTATGTGTCAACGCTCAAGCAAGAGGCATTGGCTCAAGGTATTAGCCAGCAGACTGTGGATGCGGCCTTTGCTGATGTCAAATTCATCGCCAAGGCGGTGACGTATGACAAGAACCAGCCTGAATTTAAACTGACTCTGGATACCTATTTGCCCAAGGCTGTTCCCGAGTGGAAGGTGGCGCAGGCGCAGCGGCTGTATCGCCAGCACTACGCCCTATTGCAGCAGATTGGTAAACAGTATGGTGTGCCGCCACGCTTCATCGTCTCCTTGTGGGGCATTGAGACCAACTTTGGTAAATTGACCGGAAAATACTCCCTGGTCTCAGCCTTGAGTACGCTTGCTTATGAAGGCCGCCGTGAAGCCTTCTTCAAGAAAGAGTTGTTTGCTGCCTTGCAGATCATAGAGCAGGGGCATGCCACGCCCAAGACCCTGAAAGGTTCCTGGGCCGGAGCCATGGGGCAGGTGCAATTTATGCCCAGCTCCTTCCTGGCCTATGCGGTGGATCAGGACGGCGATGGTCGCAAGGATTTGTGGCATAGCCAGGCGGATGTTTTCGCTTCAGCAGCTAATTACCTGCAGCAGCATGGTTGGAAAACCGATGAAAACTGGGCCCGTCGCGTCAAGGTGCCTAGCGGTTTGGATCTGAAGCTGGTTGGTTTGGAGACCACCAAACCCCTGGCCGATTGGCAGGCGCTGGGAGTGCGTAATCTGGATGGTTCCCCTCTGCCACCGCTCAACCAGCAGGCTTCTTTGGTGATGCCCGATGATAAAGAGGGGCGAGCCTATCTGGCCTATGACAACTATAAGGCACTGATGGGCTGGAATCGTTCCAGCTACTTTGTGGCCGCCGTTGGTTATCTGGCCGATCGTATCGTCGGCAAGTCCTAAGCGTCAGGAGAACAAGATGACAGCCCATGTTGTTGCGCCAGAATCCTCTGGGCGTTTTTGGGAAGAGAAAACCCTCGAGCAGATGAGCCAGCGCGAATGGGAGTCCCTGTGCGATGGCTGCGGCAAGTGCTGCTTGGTCAAGCTGGAAGATGAAGAGACAGGGGAGCTCATTTTCACCAATGTGGCTTGCGATCTGCTCAATCTGAAAACCTGTCAGTGTGCTGACTACCCCGGTCGTTTCAAGAAGATGCCTGACTGTCTGCAGTTAACCATAGACAAGATCCCGGAGTTTCACTGGTTGCCCGCCACGTGTGCCTATCGGCTGATCGCCGAAGGTGATCCTCTGCCAGCTTGGCACCCCCTGCTGACGGGCAGCCGTTCAGCTCTGCATGCAGCCGGTCAGTCGGTGCGTAACAAGGCCATTCATGAGCGATTTGCCGGTGAGTGGGAAGAGCATATCGTCACTTGGCCCTTGGGCTTCTAACTCTGCTCTTTTTGCCCGCAGGCAAATTAGCGCCGCAGATAGTGTTCAATGAGATTGGAGATCAGCTCGTTTAATTGGCTTTCCAACTGATCCAGCTCTTTACCATGCAACTTCATATAGCGTTCTGCCTTGGCGCGGTGTAAGCCGCGCTCGCCAAATCGGTATTCAGTTTCGGGCAAGCTTTTGTCATGTCGGGGGATGATGTGAATATCCAGCAAAGGATGTTGTTTGGAAGCAAAGGCTTGCTGAGCGAGATGGCAGAAGCCGTCTATATGCGCCTTGCCATCTGGCCCCAGGCAGCCAGGCTCTACTCGAAACAGAAGTGTTAATTTTTTATCGGCTAGCTCTGTGCTCATGGGGCTGGCTACTCTTGGCTGGAAGTCGGTAATCATTATTATGGCAGAGACTATACCTCACCTTACTGGGGCGTTAGCTATGAGGTTCACGTTAGAACCTTCTCCCTGTGAAGCCGATCAAGCATGTTCTCCAATTGAGCAATGGGGCCTGGGTGGCCGAAAAAATAGCCCTGATAGGCACTGCAGCCGTGTTCGGAGAGGAACTGGCGTTGTGCCTCGGTTTCCACCCCCTCGGCTATGACAGATAAGCCCAGGCTATCGGCCAGGGCTATGATAGTTCTGGCTATGGCCGCATCATTTGGGTCGGTCAGCAGATCCCGAACAAAAGATTGATCGATCTTCAGTTGCTCCAGGGGCAGCCGTTTGAGGTAGGTGAGCGAAGAGTAGCCTGTGCCGAAGTCATCCAGTGAGAAGCCAATGCCGTAGGCTTTGAGCCGAGCCATGGTGTCGATGGTGTCTTGAATATCGTGCAACAGCATGCTTTCCGTCAGCTCCAGCTTCAGTCGCTCTGGGTGCGCGCCACTCTGTTCAATGATGGCAATGATTTGATCAACGAAGTCATTCTGGTGGAATTGGCGAGCGCTAACGTTGACCGATAGCGTCAATTGCCCCCTGTTATCCTGCTTGCTCCAGGCGGCTAACTGCTGACAGGCGGCTTCCAGGACCTTGAGCCCCAAGGGGATGATGAGCCCTGTCTCTTCGGCCAGGGGAATAAACTCACCCGGGGCTATCATGCCCCGTTTGGGGTGTTGCCAGCGGACCAATACTTCGGCCCCCGTGACCTGCCCCTGATTATCAACCTGTGGCTGATAGTGGAGAATAAATTGGTTTAGCTGGATGCCTTCTCGCATCTCGGCTTCCATCTCCACCCGCTTGTGGATCACCGCCTGCATTGTGCTGTCAAAGAAACGCAGGGTATTTCGACCCGCACTCTTGGACTGGTACATGGCCAGATCAGCATGTTTTAGTAGCTCCTCGACCCGTTCGCCATGGCCGCCAAACAGGGCGACTCCTATGCTGACCGTGGTGTGATGTTCATACTGGGCCAGGGTATAAGGGGCACTCAAGCTTGCCAGTATTTTTTCGGCCACCAGGCGGCTTTGATTTGCCGCCTCATTAGAGGCCGAGCCCAACTCCTCCAGCATGACTACAAACTCATCCCCCCCTTGACGGGCGACTGTGTCACATTTGCGCACGCAAGTGTGCAGCCGACTGGCGACTTGCTTGAGTAATAAATCCCCCATCTCATGGCCAAAGGTGTCATTGAGCACCTTGAAGTTATCCAGGTCGATGAAGAGCAAAGCGCCATGTGAGCCGTTCCGGGCACTGGTTTCGAGTGCCTGATGTAGACGATCCAGTAACAGACGGCGGTTGGGCAGGTTGGTGAGCGGATCATAAAAAGCCAAAAAGGCGATCTGCTCCTCTCGCTCCTTGCGCTCGGTGATATCGCGGGATAGCCAGACGACACAGGGTTTCCCGTGGTAGGGCACCGCCAGCGGTTGGGTGCGCCCTTCAAACCAGCGGCCGGAGAGGGGGGGCGCCTGATATTCATAGCACTGGGGTTGCTGTGTCTGCAGCGTAGTACGGATCACGGCCATCAAGGCATCCGCCTCTTCGGCCGAAAAAATATCATGCAGCCGGTTGCCCAGCAGTTGAGGAGGGTTGTGCCCCCGAATGTTGTCGATTGAGGAGAGGATCTCGATATAGCGGCCATCTTCATCCAGCACGAACAGCAGGTCGGGAATGGCGTTAGCCATGGCTCGCAGCCTGGCTTCACTCTGACTCAGGGCCGTCTCGGTTTTTTTGCGCTGCAACATGTCCTGGATGATCCAGCCCAAAATGGCGGTGGCCAGGGTGAAGATCAGGGTGAAGTAGAGTCCGAATTCGCTGGAGACTACCTTGGCCGCCGGGGAGGGTAACTGGGTAAAGAGTGCCTGAACTGCCATATGCAGCACCAGGCCAAAACCCAGTAAATGGGGGAGACTGATGCGCATCCAGCCCCGGGCCATAGCATAGCGATAGGCGAGTCCGGCAGATGTACTTAGCACTATAACCAAACAGCCTATGAGTGCTCCGCCACCACCTAACCATAGGCGATAAGCCATGGCGCAGAGCATGGCAATCGCCGCCACTATTGGGCCACCAAAGAGCGCCGCCATACTCAAAATCACGGAGCGGGCATCGAAGATGATATCGGGCGGAATGCGGATGGGTATCATCATGCCCACTATGGTGATGCCACCAAATAGCAAGCCGGAGATGGCCAATCTCAGCCAGATTGAGCGGTAGCGCACCCGGATATGGAAGCCGTAGAGCAGGCTCAACGCCAGCAATAGCGCCACACCTTTGACTAGGTCAATAAACATAGCGGGTGTGACTCCTGTATTAGAATGTGGCTTAGGGATAGTGAACCGACATGAGCACCTGCTGCTAACGCCCGCTCACCTTATCCGTAGACGCGGCGGCTTGCCGCACCGAACTAGCATAACGTATTGATAAATAAGCGGGTTGGCAAGGTTGTCTCTATATCAATGCATCGGCTAATCCCACTCATATCATGCCTGCTAGCGCGTAAGAGGGAAATAGCCCAAACAGTGTGAGTATGAACTTTTTCTTAGGCTAATTCTTGTTTGAATCTCTTGGGTATGAATAGCTTGACGTGCTTTTCTGGTTCCTTATGGCAAGGCGGTAATTAACCTTGCATTGCTAGCCGAATTTGATGTTTAACGCGGAGTCTGTGGCGAAGGGTTATCGATCGTAGTGGTAGTGTGACTCTCCTCTGCTTCAACGAGTGCCGTTTGTTGCCACGTTAATATCCGCCAGCCTAGCGCTTGGGCCTGTGTCAGCAGGCGTGGCGGCGGGTTGACCACAGCGGGCCGTTCGACCGCCTGCAGGAGGGGGAGATCATTGATGGAGTCACTGTAACCGCTACTGCCCGCTAAGGTTTCACCCTGTTGCGCCATCCAATCAGTTAACCGCGTGACTTTGCCCTCACGAAAACTCAGTACACCCCGGGTTTGCCCGGTATACACGCCGCCCTGTTGTTCCAGCGTTATGGCCAGCACCTCGTTAACGCCCAGCAGTGCCGCGATAGGCTTGACTATATGCTCACCACTGGCCGAGATGATGAGCACGCGATCGCCCTGGGCTCGATGCCAGGCGATACGGGCCAGCCCCTCGACAAACAGCCGTTGCGGTATCATGGAGCTGACAAACTCCTGCACCCAGCTTTCCACCTCTTGGCTGCCCCTGCCAGCCAGCGGCTGCAGGGTGAAGGCCATGTATTCGGCCATATCCAGCTCGCCAGCATAGTAGCAGGCCATCATGCGCTCCTCTTCGGCCAGCATGGCGGTTGGGGCTATCCCCTTGGTCACCATGAAGTGAAACCAGAGCGTGGCACTATCGCCAGCCAGCAGGGTGTCATCCAGATCAAACAGGGCCAATGCCATCAGGCTACCTCGCAAAGTTCGGGTTCGGCGAAGCTCAGTCCGACGTCACTGCCAGCAGGCAGCAGGGCGGTCGCATCGCGATTGAGGGCATCGACTTTCAGCACTATGCCCCGACAGAGAATACGATAGCGGATCACGTTGCCCAGCAGTTGGTGATCGATCACGCGGCCTGTGATCCCCCCTGCCTGGTCAGCTATCAGTGTGATGGATTCGGGCCGGATCGCCAACTGGCCACCAATGGCGCGCCCGAAGAGCGTCAGGGCCTCGGGGGCAGTGAGCAGGTTGTAGTGGCCAATAAACTGGGCGGCAAAGCGGCTGGTCGGGCGGGTGTAGAGGTTCTCGGCAGAGCCGGCCTGCACTATCTGGCCGTCGTGCATCAGCACGATGCGATCCGATAGGGTCAGCGCCTCTTCCTGATCGTGAGTCACAAATACTGTGGTGAGACCCAAACTCCGCTGAATGGCGCGGATCTGTTCACGCAGATGACGACGTATGCGGGCATCCAGGGCCGAGAGCGGTTCATCCAGCAGCAGGAGTTTGGGACGCACCACCAGGGCTCGGGCCAGGGCCACGCGCTGTTTCTGTCCGCCAGAGAGCTCCTCGGGCATGGCCTGCTCTCTGCCCGTGAGTTCAACCAGCTCGATGATCTCACTCACGGCTTGTTGTTGCTGGCTTGCAGGCACCCCTTGCATGCGCAGGCCAAAGCCGATGTTCTGGGTTACCGTCATGTTGGGGAAGAGGGCATAGCTTTGAAACACCATGCCTATGCCGCGTTTTTGCGGTGGCAGCTGGGTGATCTCCTGGCCCGCCATGTGCAGACTCCCCCGATCTGGCCGGCTGAGCCCGGCCATGCAACGCAGCAGGGTGGACTTGCCGCAGCCGCTGGGGCCGAGCAGAGTGATGAATTCGCCCGGCTCTATGCTCAGATCCAGATCACTGAATACGGGGCGACCAGCATACTGCTTACTCAGTTGCTGGATCTGGAAGAACGGCATGGTCGGCTCCTTGGTTAGGATGGCTACTGGCTAGCTATAGAGATGGCTAGCGATTAAAACGGGTGGCGAGCCAGGTGAGGATCAAGGTGATCAGGAAATAGCTCATCACCACAGCACTGGTGTAGTGGCCGCTGGTCGAGCGCATGTTGTAGAGATAGATCTGCAGGGTCTCGAAACGGGTGCCCACCAGCAGATTGGCAAAGACAAATTCCCCCATCAAAAACGAGAAGGAGAGAAACAGCGAGGCAAACAGACTCTTGCGCAGAGCGGGTAACACCACGCAGATAAAGGCACGGGGTGCCGAGGCCCCCAGCAGTTGGGCCGCCTCCATCAGCGCGTGCAACTCCAGACTCTGCAGCCGGTTGGCCAGGGCTCGGTAGAGGAAGGGCAAGATGAGGGTAAAGTAACAACCCAGCAGCACCCAGGGGGTGCCGATCAGTGGTAGCGGCCCATCGGCATACAGGCTGAGCAGGCCGACACTGCTGACCACGGGAGGCATGGCAAAGGGCAGCAGGATCAACAGGTTCATCCAGCGATCCAGCTTGGGGTAGTAGTAAAAGACCACGAAGGCCGCTGGCACCACGACCAGTATCGCCAGCAGCAGAGTGCCGATACACAGCAGCAGTGAGCGGGCGAAGGCCGCCAGAAATCGTGGTTCACTCCACAGTTGCAGATACCAGTTCAGGGTGATGCCATCGGGCAGTATGGTGGCGCCCCAACGGCTGGAGAGCGAGTAAAGCAGCGTGGCCAGAATGGGTAGCAGCAAGAGGGTCAGCAGCGTGGCGACCACCAGCCTATGATAGTTCGCAACATGCCAGCAACGGCTCGAATGCGATCGTCGAGCCATGGACGCCAAGCGAGGCGAACTGGAGTCAGCGGCCATGCGTTACCCTCTTTAGCAGCAGTTGATTGGCCCAGGCGATGAGAGCCAACAGCCCCATCAGCAATACCGACAGCGCGGCGGCCGTTTCCGGCTCCAGAAACAGATCGCCCGCCACCAGGCTGGCAATACGCACAGTCAGCAGATTGAAATTACCCGAGGTGAGGGCATAGGCACTGGCATAGGCCCCCATGCTGTTGGCAAACAGCAGGATAAAGGTGCCGAGCAGGGCCGGCGCCAGCACGGGCAGAGCCACATGCCACACATAACGCGCGGGGGAGGCCCCCAGCAGGGCGGCGGCAGCGCGCCAGTCGTCGTTGAGATTGTCAAACGCCGGATAGAGCAGCAGCAGGGCCAACGGGATCTGGAAGTAGGTGTAGATAAGCAGCAGCCCCTGCATGGAGTAGAGGTTGAAGCCGCTTATGCCTAGACCCTGCCGCAGTAGCAGGGTGATGGCGCCATTGGTGCCGAGGATAACGATAAAGGCAAACGCCAGGGGGACGCCGGCCATGTTGCTGGTCATGTTGGTGAGGGCCACCACCCAGTTGCGCAGTGGCCCGCCGACTCGGCGCAACGAGGCCGCCCCCAGCGTCGCCAGCAGCAGGCCTGCCAGTGATGAGCCGATGGCGAGATAGAGGCTGTTGCCGAAGGCCTGACGATAGAAGGGCGAGGCGAGGATCTCGTGAAAACGACTCAGCGACCAACCCTGCTCCGTAGCCAGTGCACTGTGCAGGATCCAGCCCAGGGGGGCAAAGGTAAATATCCCCAGGATCAGCAGCAGAGGGAGCAGCCAAAGCGCAGGAACGGCATGGCGCACTCGGCGCAGCAGCTGGCGTTGTTGGCCAGGATGGGGTGTCTGGTGTGCCACCCGCTGGAATTTTGCGGGGAGTAGCAGTGCTTCATCACTCAATGGGCATTCACTCGAAGGGGTCTAGTCCCTGGGATGGGTTAGGTGTCAGATCGCCTGCTGGAGTTCAGTGGGCTCTTTTGCCAGCGGGGTAGCCCATGTTTCCACGGGCTACCCGCCAGGCAAGGCCATCCAGGATGAGGGGTTAGGCCTGCTCTGGCTTGGTGGTTACTGCTGGTGGATCATGACTTTTTCCTGCCACAGACGGGGCAGGGTCTTGGCGGCGGCTGTCCAGGCGGCAAAGTCTTTGATCGGCTTGGCGGAGGCATATTGGGCGGCCGGGATCAGCTTGGCTTCCACGTCGGCGGGCAATGTCACGCTGGGGCGTATGGGGCGGGCATAGCCCTTGGCCAGGTTGATTTGTCCGGCATCACTCAGAATATATTCCCGAGCCAGCTTGGCGGCATTGGGGTGCTTGGCATACTTGTTGATGAGGGTGGTGTAGCCGGAGATCACTGAACCATCGGCGGGGATCACCACGCTGAAGCGTTTGGCATCGATCTTGTCCCGGTAGTTCAGGGCATTGAAGTCCCACAACACGGCCACTTCCACTTCGCCTTTTTCGATGTAGGCCAGGGTCGGATCGGCAAGGGAGAGTCGGCCCTGTTTGGCCAGGTCGGCAAAGAGGTTAAAGGCGGGATCCAGGTTCTTCTCATCACCGCCCCCAGCTATGGCCGCCGCCAGCACACCATTATTGGCCTGCGAGGCGACACCCACGTTGCCCAGGGTGACTTTGTACTTGCCGCTGCGCAGATCGGCCCAGCTCTTGGGTGGATTGGCGACCAGATCCTTGTTAACCATGAAGGCTATGGTGCCGGTGTAGGCCAGCATCCAATGCCCTTCCGGATCCTTGGCCCAGTTGGGGATCTCATCCCAGTGGCTGGGTTTGTAGGCTTGGGTCACCCCCTTTTGCACGGCGATAGGGCCAAATGCGTGCCCCACATCGCCGATATCGGCCGTGGCATTTTCTTTCTCGGCGGCGAATTTGGCGATCTCTTCGGCCGAACTCATGTCGGTATCCATATGCTTGATGCCATACAGACGGCCCAGATCGGCCCAGGTATCCTTCCAGTTTGCCCAGCTATCGGGCATGCCGATGCTGTTGACTTCCCCCTCAGCCTGCGCGGCCTTATTCAGGGGGGCGAGATCGGCTGCCTCTCCGTGCAGGGCGAAGAGGAGGGCGCCTGTGGTCAGACAGTGCGTGAAGTGCTTCATGGTGATCTCCTTGGGCTGGCTGGTCGTAGAGCCGAATTAAGGTCTATGGCGGCATTGGCTACCTGAGGGGATTATCCGTGCTGTCTCATTACGTTTAGGTGACGCTTTCATTACGGATGGGTGACCAGGTGGTGTACGTGGCCAAGCCAGGCTGCTTGTTGCATCTGGTTACAATTGCGTGGCTAGTTGGCGCGTTTTTGTCACAACGGTAGACCATACTCACGCTAGGCACACATAAACAAATGTAATGAGGTGACCTATGAAAACAGGCAGAGGAATGGCTGGACTGCTCCTGGCGATGATCGCCGGTTTGGCTCTAGCACAGGGTCCAGCCGTCAACTTCGGCTCACTGGATCAGGATAAGGATGGCTATCTGACACCCCAGGAGTTCACTAGCTACTGTGGTGGCTACGGCCGCGGCATGATGGGGCAAGCTGGCCCCAAGGGCCAGAATCAACAAGGTGTGGGCATGATGAATGGCCCCTATGGCAACGGCCAGGGGTGGGGCATGCAGATGATGGACTCGGATAATGACGGCAAGATCAGTGAGGCCGAGTTTAATACCCATCGCATGGCCCAGCATCAAGGCCGTTTTAGCCAACTGGATGTTGATCAGGATGGGGTATTGAGTGCGCAGGAGCTGGCGCCCATGCCTCGCCATCAGATCGATGGGTCAACGGCGGCCTGGATCAAGCTGTACGACAAGAATGGCAACGGCACCCTGAACTCGGAAGAGTTTGCCACGGCGCAACCGGGTGATTAACGTCTCCGCATCCACGGCGAGTGATGTGCTTTAACAGCAAGGCCCCGCACTGCGGGGCCTTGTTTTATCCTTCAAACAGGGAGGGAGAGCAACTACAGATCGCCCTCCGGACGCTCGGCGGCGGGCTCTGAGGTCAAAGGTGTGGCCAGATCTGGCTTTGACTCTGTGGTTAATGTGCGCGCCTGTGCTTGCAGGTAGAGGTAATAGAGCACAGGAATGACGATCAGGGTCAGCAGAGTCGAGGCAAACAGTCCAAACAACAGGCTGATGGCCAGGCCACTGAAGATGGGATCATCGAGGATAAACAGGGCACCTATCATGGCGGCCAGCGCCGTCAGTATGATGGGCTTGGCCCGCACCTTCCCGGCTTCCATCACGGCCGTGGCCAGCTCGACGCCAGCCGCCCTTTGCTGGTTGATAAAGTCCACCAACAGGATGGAGTTGCGCACTATGATACCGGCCAAGGCTATCATGCCGATCATGGAGGTGGCGGTAAACGGCGCCCCCAGCAGAGCATGGCCCGGCATGACACCGACCAGCGTGAGCGGGATGGGCACCATTATGATGAGCGGCACCAGATAGGATCTGAACTGGGCCACCACCAGAAAGTAAATCAGCAGCAAGCCCACAGAGTAAGCCAGCCCCATGTCGCGGAAGGTTTCGTAGGTGATCTTCCACTCACCATCCCACTTGATACCCACACCGGCGAGACCATCGGGTGCCGAGATCAACGTCTGTGACCACTCGGGGTGCTGGGTGCGCAGTGTGCTGGCAATCTCCGCCATACCGTAGAGCGGGCTATCGAGTTTGCCCGCCATATCGGCGGTGACCATCACGATAGGCTGCTGGTTTTTGTGCATGATGGAGTGCGGCTGCACACCTTGCTCTATCTGCACCAGCTCACCCAGTGGAATCGCCCGCCCCTCGGCCGAGGGCAGCGTCAGGCTCAGTACCCCTTGCAGATTGACCTTGTCGGCCTCGCTCACCTGCAGACGAACCGGTTTGGCATACTTCTGCCCCAGCCCTTCAACCCCCGCATGGTGCAACTGGGTTACATCCTGCCCGCCTATGGCGGCAGCCAGCGTGTTGCGGATCGCCGTTTCACTGATCCCCAGTCGCATGGCCCGCTCCCGATCGATATGCACCCGCCATTGCGCCTGAGCTCCGGGAACATCCAGATCGATATCGACTATATCGGCTGTGTTTTGGAAGATCTGCTCCAGTTGGCTGGCGGCCTGCTCGCGCAGGGTCTGGGTCGGGCCGTAGACTTCGGCCAGCAGGGGGGACCAGACTGGAGGCCCGGGCGGTATCTCCACTATTTTGATCCTGGCGCCGACGGCATCGGCCAGCGGGGTGAGGCGCTGGCGAGCCTCACGGGCGATAGCGTGGCTGGTACGGTGGCGTTCATGCTTACCCTGGAGATTGACTTGCAGATCGCCCAGCTCAGGGCTAGCACGCAGGAAATAGTGACGGACCAGACCGTTAAAATTGGTGGGCGCCGAGGTGCCAGCGTAGATCTGCACCGAGGTCACCTCCGGTAGTTTCTCCACCTCCTGGGCCAGTTGCTGCAACAGCGCCTGGCTCTGCTCCAGCGGCGTCCCTTCCGGCAAGTCCACCATCACCTGAAACTCGGACTTGTTGTCAAAGGGCAGCATCTTGAGCACGACCCGTTCGGTCAGGGGCAGCGCCACGGCGATCAGTAACAGCAGTGCTACCGTCAGCCCCAATTTACGCCGCGCCTTTTGGGCCCCCGGGCCTTGCAGAAACCGCCCCAGCCATTGTGCGGCCTTTTGTTCCCATGCGTGCTGGCCCGGGTGGCTGTCAGGGTGTGTCGGGTTGGTCTGGTGAGGGCTGCGCAGCAGATGGAACGCGAGCCAAGGGGTGACGATAAAGGCTACCGCCAACGAGATGAGCATGCCGGAGCTGGCGTTGATGGGGATGGGGCTCATATAGGGGCCCATCATGCCGCTGACAAAGGCCATGGGCAGCAGGGCAGCGATCACCGTCAAGGTGGCCAGTATGGTCGGGCCGCCCACCTCATCGACCGCCTGGGGTATGGCCTCACGCCAGTGGGCCCCCTTGGCCTGCTGACGGTGGATGTTCTCCACCACCACTATGGCATCATCCACCAGAATGCCGATGGAGAAGATGAGCGCAAAGAGTGAGATACGATTGAGGGTGAAGCCCCAGGCCCAGGAGGCAAACAGGGTCAGCGCCAGTGTTAGCACAATGGCGGCGCCGACCACCAGGGCTTCTCGCCACCCCATACTGAGCCACACCAGCAACACCACAGCCGTGGTGGCGAAGATGAGCTTGGCGATCAGGGTATTGGCCTTCTCGCTGGCGGTCTGGCCGTAATCCCGGCTTAAGCTGAGCTCGACGCCATCGGGGATCAGTATGTTCTTCACCTGATTGATGCGCTGTTGCAGAGCCTGGTTCAGCTCCACCGCATTGACGCCAGGTTGCTTGGCGACTGTCAGGGTCACGGCCGGATAGATCTGTCCCTGTTGACTCATCCAGACATTGGCCTTGGGGATATCGCCCCCATCGCTAATGGTCGCCACATCGGCCAGATAGACAGGCTTGCCCTGATGGCTGGCGATGATGAGATCGCCCACCTCGCGGGACGAGCTCAAGAAATCCCCCACCTGCAGGGTGATCTGCCGGTTCTCCTGGGTCAGGCTCAGGGGCGCTTGCTGTTGGTTTGCGCCTTGCAGTGCCTGAGTGATAGTTGGCCAATCCACGCCAAAGGCGTTGAGGCGCACGGGATCCAGGATCACATTCACCAGGCTGTCATGTCGCCCCAGGGTCTGGATCTGCCGGGTGCCGGGTACGCGTTTTAGCTCTGTCTCCAGGCCATGGGCTATCTGTGTCAGCTGCTCGGCCGTGGTACTGGCCTGTTTGCTCCACAGAGTCAAGGCCAGCACAGGCACATCATCTATGGCGCGGGGTTTGATGAGTGGCTCACCCACCCCCAGATTGGCGGGCAGCCAGTCCCGGTTGGACATCAGTTGGTTATAGAGATCCACCAGGGCTTGTTGGCGCGGTTTGCCCACCTTGAAGGCGACGATCAGCAGGGCGCCACCAGGTTGTGAAAAGGAGTAGAGGGTGTCGATATCGCCCAGTTCGGAGATCACCTGCTCGGCCGGTGTGGTCACCAATTGCTCCACCTCCTGCGGCGTGGCGCCGGGGAAGGGGATGAAGATATCGGCGAAGGTGACCTCGATCTGCGGCTCCTCCTCCTTGGGGGTGACCAGCACGGCGGCCAACCCCAGCAGCAGGCCGACTATGGCAAACAGCGGGGTCAGCGGGGAGTGGAGAAACTGCCGCGCCAGGCGGCCGGCAATGCCCAACGGCGCAGAATGCTCAGAGGTCGAAACTGGCTCAGGGCGCATAGTGGCCTCCTTGCTGCTTCAGGATGGCATAGGCATCGGCGGCGATCTGCTCGCCCTCCTGCAGGCCGGCCAGCACTTCCACGCTCCCCTCATCATGACGCCCCAACCGCACCTGGCGCAGCACATAACCCTCAGCCTGTTTGAGATAGACGGCCGAGAGTTCGCTTTGCCGCAACACGGCGCCTTCCGGTATGGCGATCACCTGGCGTGGTGGCAGAGGCAGCGCCAGCTTGGCCCAGCCCCCGGCATGCCAGAGCGGTTGACTCTGGGGGGGAAGCAGGGCGCGCAGGGTATAGGTGTGGCTATTGGGGTCGCTGAATTGAAACAGCTGATGTTGGCTCAGGGTTAGCGTTTGGCCGTCCGGCAGGGTGGCCCGCAACGCGGTCTGCGGCTGTATCACATTGACATAGCGGGCGGGTAACTCGGCCACCAGGCGCATCTTCTCGAAGGCATAACCCGAGAGCAGGGGCTGGCCTGGGTTAACGGTTTCGCCTAATGAGACGTGACGGGCAGAGACGATACCGGCATAGGGGGCCAGGATGCGGGTATAGCCCAGGTTTTCTTTGGCCTGCACCAGTGCCGCCTTGGCCTGATCGACGGCGCTGTTGGCGGCATCGCTCTGGGTTTTGGCGCTATCGTATTCCCGACGGGAGACTGTGCCCTTGGCCACCAGGGCGCTCATGCGGGCCAGTTGGCGCTCGCTGTCCCGTTGTTGTGACTCGGCGGCTTGCAGTGCCGCCTTGGCCTGATCCAAGCCGGCACTCTGCGAGGTGTTGGTGATCTCGATCAGCAGCTGTCCTGCGGGGACGACATCGTTGACATCTACGGTGATCTGGCTGACGCGCCCAGCGGTCTGGGCGGCGACCGAACCTTGATCTTGCGGCTCGATGCGGGCATCCATCTCGAACCAGTCGCTCCGGGCTTGGCTCTGGATAGTCAGTAGCGAGGCCGGGGCTTCTGCCGCGCCTAGCGGGCCACAGAAGGATGCAATAAGCCAGAGGATCCCGAGCGTAAGGGGATGTGGAGCAGAAGTTCGATGAAACATAGCAGCTCTCCTTAAATTAGATGATTCTAATATAGGCATTTGGTGAGATGAAGCAAGCCTGTTTTGAGGCTGGGGTAATTTGAGTCTAGGGATAAAGATGGGAAATGACACGGAATTGCTAGCAGAGGCTGCGTGAAGTGTGTGGCTATGCCCGGAGAGTGGCAAAACGCGATCCATTCCTCATCGGCCCAGGCTGCCATCATCTAGGCTTGAAATATTGTCCGCGGCTTGCTCCTGCCTCCTAGGCCAGTGATGTCGAGGCTAACTATTTATCTGGAGGCTCATTATGTCGCTCTCTTTTGCCGATCTGACCCACAACCCCTTCGCCGAAGCCTGGTTTGCCGACTCCCATGGCCGTCTGCGGCTCATCCGCCCGCTGCGCCCTCGGGATGGGGAGCGGTTCTCCCGCTTCTTGAGCTCACTATCCAGTGATACCCGCGGTTTTTTTGCCCCTCATGGCCTGGAGTGGCAGGATGGCCAGCAGCTGGTGGATGAACTGGATCCAAGCCAGGTGCTGCGTCTGCTACTGCTGGATAAGAGCGGGCCCGGAGAGGAGGTGCTGGGTTATCTCATCTTGCAGATGGGGTTAGCCCCCCATGAGGTGGCGCGATTTGCGCACTACGGCATAGAGTACGATCCAGCGCTGTGTGTCAGCCTGGCCCCGGTCGTGGCCGAAGGGTGGCAGTCCCAGGGGCTCGGTACACCGCTGGTTAAACAGGGAGTGCATCTGTGCCGGGAGTTGGGACGCCAGGCCGTGGTCCTGATGGGCGGAGTGCAGGATGCCAACCGCCGGGCCGTGCACTTTTACTTGCGCCACGGTTTCCATCGTCTGGATAGCTTCGAGTGGCCGCAAGGGGTGCTCAACGACGATATGATCCGCTGGTTATAATTACCAATAAAATCAAATAGATATAAAAATGCCCAGTAAAATCAATAAGATATAGCATATTGATTTTACTGGTGTAATCTATTCGTGTTTTACTGTTTCCCCCTGGTTTCTGTCATCCCTTCAGACAAGCTTCGCTATTCACTGATGCCTTGGCGCTGCTTGGTCAGCTTAGCCAGCGCCTTATGGTGTTTGCGATAGCCCCACACCTCCAGCAGGGTGGGGCCGCCGATAATCACCAGCACAATCAGCACCCATTTCCAGAGTGCTGCCTTATAGAGCAGCAGCAAGAGTCCCGGAATCAGGCAGATCAGAAGCAGCCTTGTTCCCGAGCGAATTCTTACCTGACACTGCCGACGGTATTTCTGATGTTCATTAATTCTCGACTCAAGCGATTGCTTAGGCATGCGTGTTCTTTTTTACCTAGCGGTTAACAGATAGGGCCGCAATTGGGGCAAATACCACTGCTCTCGGGATAAAAATAAGCGCCACATTGAGGGCAGGGGGCGGCTTCACCCATGGGCTTATAGGGAGCCCAGCCCATCTTGATATGATGCACGGCACTGGCTTCTTCCGGCGTATCGGCAATCACTTCGTGCAGCAGTGTAGCCTCTGCAGATAATAAGCCTCTCTCCTTATGCCAGGCGACACCTTCCAACGTGGTAAATAATATGCCGTCACTATCCGCCCAAGCCTGATAGGTAGCTGATTTTTCACTAGACATATTTTGCTCGCAATAGTTATCAGAATCCATAAACCTGTAACGGCTCCCCAAGTTTTTAAGATTGTAGTATTGGTGTCGCTCATGGTTCTAGGCTGCAGCTAACAGGATGAATGCTCGACAGGTACATAGTTTTGTCGGCTGTCGCCTACGAGTATGGATTTATTTCTTTAATCTGTATCTGTTGCGGCAAGTACTCTTGCAAGGTTCGCTGATCTGTCAATCACAATAATAAACAGGTCCCATGCCAACTGCCAAAACCAATCATTTTCTGGCGAGACAAGATATATAGAGACGTCTGGAATATCCTTTCTGTCATTTTCAACAAGGAAGTTTATTGTTTTTCCTGTAAGTGCTGAATATGTTTTCCAGGTTTCAAGCCTTGCCTGCTTAAATGGCATAATTCGTGAATATGCGCCACCAAAGGCAGATGCTTGCCCAAGAATGGCAATGGTATCACAAGGGCTTAATTGTTTTACTCTGTAACTGTCACACTCCTCTTCAAAGCTTTGATTCATGCTTTTTAATACTGAGGCCAATAGGCTTACGTCGTCTTGCTCTGGACTTTCTAATTGATATATTTTTTCAATGCTATGTCCATTGGAGGAGCTTATCCAATCCTGCACCGCAAAGCCGAACGCTTGGGCGTTGACGATTTCTTCCGTTGCAGAGGCATGTCGTATGTCAATCTCAATTTCCTTGCTCAGGATATCGTCAAAGTGAACTTTATTGTAACCACAGCCCCCGCTGTAAGAGTATGTAACTATCGGGAATGAATTTTCTGCAGCAAGCAGTTTAATCGGTAGTGACTTTAGCCATTTATCTTCCAGGTGTCTTTCGAAGTGCTTTTTAAAATTGATGTTGTCGGCTATATGTTGCCTGAGTATTACTTCAGCTAGCAGAGTCGACAAAAAATCCTCAGAGCCCGGGATGCTATTCAGTCTGGTAAATGCATATTCTATTGCATCCAGGCTCTGGTATTGAGACAGCATTCCGATGACGCCCATTTCTGGGTGCTTACCATTGTTTTTTTCGATAAGGTAGTCGATGGTTTTTCTTCCTGGAACTGCAGGATAACAGGTTGGGATATCACTTAGTGTTTCACTTGATAAATTAACCGTGTATTGATTGAATTTGTCAATATTATGCTGTTTGACAAGTTCAGCTTTTAATTCAAGAACAAAATCCAACCCATACTGCTTGCATAGCTCCCAAAAAAGGGGATAGGAACTGCGGAAGCAAATCTGTTTAAATAACTCAATCTCACTCAGTTTGCCTGATAGAGCACTCAGTTCCTGGCTTTCTTTCTCTAATATCGATACATACTCAATCACAGTCATATATTTCTCACTTGGAAGTATGGTTTGACGTTGCCGGTTCTGACAGCTGGCAAAAAGTGATCTCCATGCTACTCGCCGTGGCTTCAGATGAAAATCCATTTGCTTCTCAGGGTTAACAAAAAAGAGAAATAGGATAGTGGCTTGGCGTGATCAGCAGGGCGTTTGGCTATCATGCCTGATCGTCGGGTGCAGGGCATCAAGCTAGGGGCGGGCATGTTGCAGGACGCGGTTAACCGCAGCATCCATGTTGCCCAGAACGTCGGGATCCGCGCCTTGCTGGCTCATGCGCTTAACGAACAGGCCCGAGCTTTTTATGAGCACTACGGTTTTGTGGTATCACCTCATCATCCCATGACCCTGATGCTGGCCCTGAATTCGCTGCAGGCATAAGGGCATCGGAAACGTCCAGAAATGTACATAAGAGACAGCTGGTACCTTAGCGGGTCATGCACAGAAGGAAAGGAAAACTTTTCAACTCAACAACAGTGATTGGAAAGACCAAATAACCTATTCGCAATCCATTTCAAAATTAATGCCAGTAAGATAGCTAGCAAATAAGAGAGCAGCAATAGTGTTGCCCAAAGAGGATTATCTCTAAATGTATAGATGACTGCAGAACAAAACCCCATGAAGAATATGAGGTTCGATTGAAATTTTAAATTAAAAAAGCAACTAAGCAATAATCCTGCAGGAGCTAGATATATGCTGAAAATCCAAATTGCATAATACAACGCTCTCCCTCGGGATGTTGGAATGAAAAACTTCATATAAATTAAACGACCAACCTCTTCGAATAGCAGGAAAAAAAACACCGAGAACACGCCAACTAAAAAAAGGACAATATATTTATTTCTTCCATGAAGCATACTTTTTCACCTATGGTTACCGAGCTGCTACCGATAATCACGCCACCACAATCAATCTCACTGCCCGTCAATGCAGCAGGCAAGCCATTGAAAAACACGCTACATGAGCCGGTAGCTATGTTTCTGGGGTGAGGTGGATGCTTAGGTTTAGAATGTGGCGCTAACGGATCACCAACCCTTGCAGCTGGTTTGCCATCAATATAGATATTGGCCGAACCAACGATGATAGGCGTAGGAGGAAAACCGTGGTGATCTGTTCCTATATCGCCAAGCACCGCCGCTTTTTTTGACATTTTTCCGCTACCCGAGTGTTAAAAAGAGACTCGAAATAGTGTCGTCTGTCATTACGCTGTGCAATTGTCATTTTTAGCCTCCGGATTTTCTGACACCGGGGGGCTCGGGGAGCCTGGCTTCAAAACGATGCCTTGAAAAGCATGGATGCTGCGTCACAGCCCGATCCCTGCTAGGATATCGCCCCGTCTGGATGCCGCTTTTTCCTCTTCTGGCATCAATGAGTTTTGTGGAGTCTTCTCGTGTCTTTATCCATCCCCCAACTGCACTCTTCCTTAAAAAGTTGTCTCGCCATGGATCGCCAGCGCCTTGCCCGTCGGCTGCGTGGCGTAGAGAAGGTGCCGGAGGCCAAGCGCCAGCCAATTCTGGAAACCATAGCGCTGGAGATAGCGGCGGCCCAGTTGCGGGCCGATGAGCGGGCAGGAAGGGTGCCCAAGCTCGAATACCCGGCCGATCTGCCGGTCAGCCAGAAAAAGGAGGATATCGCCGCCGCCATTGCCGCCCATCAGGTGGTGATAGTGGCCGGCGAGACCGGCTCGGGTAAGACCACCCAGCTGCCGAAGATCTGTCTGGAGGTAGGGCGCGGCATTCAGGGGCTGATTGGCCATACCCAGCCACGGCGTCTGGCGGCCCGCAGTGTGGCGACCCGTATTGCCGAGGAGCTCAAGTGCGAGCTGGGCACGGCGGTGGGTTACAAGGTGCGCTTTAACGATCAGGTCAGCAGCGACTCCTATGTGAAGCTGATGACAGACGGCATTCTGCTGGCCGAGATCCAGAGCGACCGCTATCTGAGCCAGTATGACACCCTCATCATAGACGAGGCCCACGAGCGCAGCCTCAATATTGACTTTATCCTGGGCTACCTCAAACAGCTGCTGCCCAAGCGGCCCGATTTAAAGGTGATCATCACCTCGGCCACCATAGACCCCGAGCGGTTTGCCAAGCACTTTGGCAAGGCGCCCATCATAGAGGTCTCCGGGCGCACCTATCCGGTGGAGACCCGCTACCGACCCTTGGTGGAGGGGAGTGAGCAGAAGGATCCGCTGCAGGGGATCTTCGATGCGGTGGACGAGCTCTGCTGTGAAGGACTGGGGGATATCCTCATCTTTATGAACGGCGAGCGGGAAATTCGCGATACCGCCGATGCCCTGCGCAAGCGCAATATCCGCGATACCGAAATTTTGCCGCTCTACTCGCGCTTGTCGAACGCCGAGCAGAACCGGGTCTTCAGTCCCCATGCCGGACGGCGCATTGTGCTGGCCACCAACGTGGCGGAAACCTCGCTCACCGTGCCGGGCATTCGCTATGTGATCGATCCGGGGACGGCGCGTATCAGTCGTTACTCGGCGCGCACCAAGGTACAGCGGCTGCCCATCGAGCCCATCTCCCAGGCCAGCGCCAACCAGCGCAAGGGGCGCTGTGGTCGGGTGGCACCGGGGATCTGTATTCGTCTCTATGACGAGGCAGATTTTATGGGGCGCCCCGAGTTTACCGATCCGGAAATCTTGCGCACCAATCTCGCCTCGGTCATCTTGCAGATGCTCTCCTTAGGTCTGGGCGATATGGCCAGCTTCCCCTTTGTGGAGCCGCCGGATAGCCGCCAGATCAGCGATGGTGTGCGTCTACTGGAGGAGCTGGGTGCCCTGGATGCCACCCGTGCTGGCAGCGAGCTAAGGCTGACAGCGCTGGGCAAACAGCTGGCGCGTATTCCGCTGGATCCGCGTCTGGCGCGTATGGTGCTCGAGGCGCCCAAGTTCGGTGCCCTGGAGGAGATCCTCATCATCACTTCGGCGCTCTCCATCCAGGATCCGCGCGAGCGCCCCATGGAGAAGAAGCAGGCCAGCGACGAGCAGCACCGCCGTTTCGAGGATAAGGACTCGGACTTTATCGCCTTTTTGAATCTCTGGAACTACCTGCAGAGTGCCCAGAAGGAGGACAGCCAGAACCAGTTTCGCAAACGCTGCCAGCAGGAGTATCTCTCCTACCTGCGCGTCCGTGAGTGGCAGGACATCCACTATCAGGTGCGCCAGGCCACCCGCGAGCTGGGGCTGCTGCATAACGAAGCAGCAAGCGAGCCCCAATCCATCCATAAGGCGCTGCTGTGCGGCCTGCTTAGCCATATCGGCACGAAAGATGGCGAGAAGCAGGAGTTTATCGGCGCGCGCAACGCCCGCTTCATGCTCTTTCCGGGCTCGGGGCTCTTCAAGAAGCCGCCCAAGTGGGTGATGGCCGCCGAGCTTACCGAAACCTCGCGCCTCTTTGCCCGCACCGCCGCGCGCATCCAGCCTGAGTGGATTGAGCCTTTGGCCGGGCACCTGATCAAACGCTCCTACTCGGATCCGCGCTGGTCGAAGAAGGCCGGGGCCGTGCTCGCCAGCGAAAAGGTGACCCTCTATGGCCTGACCATAGTGCCGGAGCGCGAGGTGCAGTACAGCCAGATCGATCCGGCGCTCTGTCGCGAGCTCTTTATCCGCCGCGCCCTGGTGGAGGGGGATTTCGAGACCCGTCACGCCTTCTTCAAGCAAAACCGCGCCCTGCTGGCCGAGGTGGAGGAGCTGGAGCACAAGTCCCGTCGCCGCGATATTCTGGTGGATGACGAGACCCTCTTTGCCTTCTACGATGCCCGCATCCCCCACGATGTGGTGACCGGTCGTCATTTTGATAGCTGGTGGAAAAAGGCCGCTCAGAGCGAGCCGGAGTTGCTCAACTTCGAGCGCGAGATGCTGATGAAGGGCGATGCCAGCCATATCAGCGAGCTGGATTACCCCAACTTCTGGCACCAAGGCCGTATCAAGCTCAGGCTCTCCTACCAGTTCGAGCCCGGCACCGATGCCGACGGGGTGACGGTACATATTCCGCTGCCCATTTTGAACCAGATAGAGCCGGTGGGCTTTGACTGGCAGATCCCCGGCCTGCGCCACGATCTGCTGGTTGCGCTGATCAAGGCGCTGCCCAAGAACCTGCGCAAGAACTTTGTGCCGGCGCCCAACTATGCCACGGCACTCAATCAAGCCTTGAGCCCAGATGCAGGCCCGCTGCTCGATGCCCTGGAAAAGCAGCTCAAGCGCATGAGCGGCGTCACCATTCCCCGCGAGAGCTGGGATCTGGCCGCCGTGCCCGAGCATCTGAAGATCAGCTTCCGGGTGGTGGATGACAAGGGCAAGAAGATTGCCGAGAGCAAGGATCTGACCGAGCTGAAACTCCAGTTGCAGGGCAAGGTGCAGGAGACCCTAAGCCAGGTGGCCGACAGCGACATAGAGCAAAGCGGCCTGACCATCTGGAGCTTTGGCCCGCTGCCCAAGGAGTACAGCCAGAAGCGTGGTGGCTTCGAGATGAAGGCCTATCCGGCCATAGTCGATAATAAGGATTCGGTGGCCATCCAGCTCTTTGACTCTGAGCTCGCCCAGCAGCAGGCCATGTGGGCCGGGCAGCGGCGGCTGGTGCTGCTCAATGTTCCCAACCCCATCAAATACCTGCAGGAGAAGCTGCCCAACAAGGCCAAGCTCGGCCTCTACTTCAACCCCTTCGGCAAGGTGGCGGACCTGATTGATGACTGTATCGCCTGCGGTTGCGATCAGCTAATGACGGCGCAGGGGGCGCCCAAGTGGAGCAGTGACGAGTTCGAGGTGATGAAGGAGCGTATCCGCGCCGATCTCAACGACACTGTGGTGGAGATCGCCAAGCTGGTGGAGCAGATCCTCACCGCCGCCCACGGCATCAAGAAGCAGCTCAAAGGGCGGGTGACTCTGGAGTTGGCCTACGCCCACTCGGATATCCAGGCCCAGCTGGAGCGCCTTATCTACCGGGGCTTTGTGGCCGACACCGGCCATCAGCACCTGCCGGATCTGCTGCGCTACCTGCGCGCCATAGAGCGGCGGCTGGAGAAGATCCCCACCGATCCCAACCGCGACCGCCTCTATATGCTCAAGGTGCAGTCGGTGGAGCAGGAGTACCAGCAGCTTAAAAACAAGCTCCCCAAGGGCCAGCCCATTCCCGCCGAGGTACGCGAGATCCGCTGGATGTTAGAGGAGCTGCGCGTCAGCTTCTTCGCCCAGAACCTCGGCACCCCGTATCCCATCTCGGATAAGCGGGTCCTGCAAGCCATTCACGGCGTGAAGATCTAAGGGCAGGGGAGGCCACTCCCCTTGCCAGCCTCAGTTACACCGCGCGTTTCCCAGAATACGAATATAAATACCAAATAAAATCAACGACATATATCATGTTGATTTTATTGGGTATTTTGTATCTATTTGAATTTATTGATATTTTATTCATTCCCTGGCCTGCTCTTGTGTTATTGCTAATACCCAGCCAGGCACTTCTGCCTGTGGAGCATGGCCGACTTCTGAGCGGGTTTGCTATGTGTCACTGCCAAATAGCACTAGAGTTACTAGAGCTAGTTCACCCTCCGGCATGGCGGCGCCGCTTGCCCTGCTACTTGCCCCAGGCACCATGTCGCCGTCATCCAGGAACGCAAGCCGATGAAATATAAAGATTACTATCAGGTTCTTGGCATAGGGCATGATGCCACTACCGATGAGATCAAGAAGGCCTATCGCAAGCTGGCCCATCAATTTCACCCGGATATCTCGACCGATCCCAAGGGGGAGAGCAAATTCAAGGAGATAGCCGAAGCCTACAAGACGCTAAAAGATCCCCAGAAGCGGGCGGCCTACGATCAGCTGGGACAGCACCCTTCGGGTCAGGAGTTTGAGCCGCCGCCAGCCTGGGAGCAGCAGTTCGGCGGGGAGGCGTTCTCGTTTAATGATATCGATTTGGCCGATCTCTTTGCCTCGCTCTCGGCCCGCAGGCAACGGGGGGCCACGCAAGGCGCCATGACGCCCATCCCAGGGCAGGATTATGAGGTGACGGCGACACTCTCCCTGGCCGAGGCCTATAGCGGCACCTTGATTGATCTGAGTTTTTCGGCGCCCGAGCTGGGGACGGATGGCCGCATGCACAGTGTGCAGCAAACCTTCAAGGCGCGGGTGCCCCAGGGGGCGACGGATGGTCAGAAGTTGCGTCTGGCGGGCAAAGGGGGGCGGGGGATCCACGGTGGTCGCAACGGCGATCTCTACCTGCATATTGTGCTCCGTCCCCACCCCATCTTTCGCGTCAAGGAGCATGATCTCTACCTGGACTTACCGCTCTGCCCCTGGGAGGCTGCGCTGGGAGCCACCATAGCAGTGCCAACCCTGGCGGGGATGGTTCGTCTGAAGGTACCTGCAGGTACCTCGTCCGGGCAGCAGTTGCGCATCGCCAAACATGGTTTGCCAAAACGGGTCGGCGAGCCGGGCGATCTCTTTGCTCTGGTGCAGATAGTGATCCCGCCCGTGCTCAGCGAGCAAGAGCAAGCCCTGTTCCGGCAATTGGCACAGGGCTCAAGTTTCAACCCGCGTAGTCACCTTACTCAGGAGTCGGCACAATGAGACTGCAGCTGTCAGAAGATTTTTTGTTGGACGAGCAGGTCGAGCTCTCGTTTGAGGAGTTGGTGGCGCTCTCGGGCCTCTCGGCGGCCGAGCTGGAGGCACTGGTGGAGAGCTGTGCGCTGCTCCCCATCCATCCGCAGGCCACTCCCTGGACGTTTGCCGGCCATCATGTGGTGACAGTGCGCAGCGTCTGCCGGTTACGGGATGATTTTGACCTGGATGCCAATGCGCTTCCCCTGGCCCATCTGCTGCTGGTGCGGATCCGCGAGCTGGAAAGCCAATTGCGCGAGTTACAGGCCAGGGTGCCGACGATTTACCTAAAAGATGAATAGCGGTATCGCCTAACCAACCCTGCTGGGCTCCTGTGGCCAACAACCCGCGCCTCTTGTCCTGGAACCACTCATCACCGGCAACACGTACAAAATTTTAGTTATGGGGCGCCGCTTGCGGCGTCCCAGTGAGCGAAGCGAACAACATAAACTATTTGTTATGTGCTGCTATATTTTTCGGCCAAGACGCTTTTCTACTTGACGTTTTTCCCATGCGGGACTGAAGAAGTTAAAAACTTCAAAAACATTCAGCCCGTGAGATAAAAGCCCTAACCCCCAACCAAGCATTGGCCACCACGCCCAGATGTAGTTACGGTCTGTGGCTAAATTGATGATGAAGAGCAACGTTATTACAACAATGTATTTTATGGCGTGCGAATAAAAGCCTT
The DNA here is from genome assembly GCF_055413345.1 of Pseudaeromonas sp. HNCC25DJ180. Lineage (NCBI taxonomy): Bacteria > Pseudomonadati > Pseudomonadota > Gammaproteobacteria > Aeromonadales > Aeromonadaceae > Pseudaeromonas > Pseudaeromonas sp. HNCC25DJ180. The sequence goes on along the minus strand of NZ_JBVAYF010000012.1, from coordinate 2,302 downwards.
TGATGTCTCGAACCTGTTCAATAGCTCGTAGCTCGGTTTTTTCTATTTCAGTTTCTTGAGTCATAATGTTCTCCATTTGAAGTTTATCCATATGAACATCAAAAACAGCGGCGAGTGATCTCAATGATTCAAGTCCAGGAGTCTGCCCTCGTTCTATTCGTTGAATGGTACGAATGCTGAGTCCACTGATTTGGGCTAATTGTTCCTGAGACCAATTGCGTTGGAGCCTAAGTTTACGAACGATCATTGTTATCCCTTTGCTTTCGGTGTTCGAGGGGATTTTCCACAAGATGGAGTGAATGTGTTACGACATTTAGCTGACATTGATATGACATCCAAATAAAATCAATCAGTTACGCGCGAATATTGATTATGATGCATAATTTTTCATAACGTTTATATAACCGGCCCGCGTAGGGCCGAAGGCCAGGCGCGAAGTTAATTTATTTGTTACCAGCATAACCGGACTATGACTCGTAGTGGTAGCGGCATGAAATTATCGTTATGGCGCTGTCGTCAACGGCATAGACTAGGCGATTGGTATCATCAATTCTGCGAGACCAAAACCCAGATAGATTCATCTTTAATGGTTCTGGTTTGCCAATGCCGTCAAATGGAGCCCTCTTTACATCTTCGATGATCTTGTTGATACGCTTTAGTGTTTTCTTATCTTGGGTTTGCCAATAGAGATAATCTGACCAAGCATCATCGGTCCATGTGAGCAGTCTACTCATCAAGCAGTTCCCTGGTTTGGCTCTTACCCTGACGATATTGCTCGATGGATCTAGATAAATGAGCTGCATTAGCCGGTGATTTCAGAAGATGGACTGTTTCCATGAGGCTGTTGTAATAGTCGAGTGACATGACAACGGCATCTTCTGAATCCCGACGTGTGATGACGGTACAATCAGCATCATTAACCACTTGATCTAAAACACTTTTGAGATTGTTTCTTGCCTCTGTGAACGACACTATGTTCATACGACCCCCCTTACATGTTCGTTAAGTGGTACAAGTATAGCAGTTCGGGATCACCTGTACAAGATACTGGGCATGTGGGTAGGTCATGACTACAGGTAACATTTATATACCGGCCCGGCGTTGTTGATCAATTCAGCCACCAAACAGCAGTTCCCCTGCGGCTTTTCCTGGCTTAGTTTAGTGGCTGCCGGACAGGCATTCCTAGTCCGATGACTTTGTTCAATACCTTTACTCCAGCCAGCATTTCACCGACTTGGGCATTGTGGTTTCTCAGGCTCAGTTTGGGACTAATCAGCTGTTTGTAACGATACATCGCCGTTTCCGCTTTCGAACGCTGATGATACCCGGACTGCTTTTTCCATTCGGCCAATTCACCGGCTTTGAGTGCCTCAACCGCTTCGTTTCGTGGATGGCCTTCTTCCCATAAGGCGGCATTTTTTCGCGGCGGAATGGTGGCCTTGATACCCTTGTTCTTTAGCAGTGTGTTGATAAACCGGCAGCTTAAGGCCAGTCCGATTGAAATTTTTGTTGTGCCAGAACTGCTGCTAACTACGCCAGGCGCTTGAGCAACAACGAAACCAGTCTGATGGCCCACAGAACCAGAACAGCGCCAAGAAGAAAGAGGCGCTAAGGCTGGCGTTCAACCCCAACGAGTTGGAACAAAGAACAAGCACTGGTGCCGATGTTGTTAGCCAACTCGTTGGAACAGAGAAGGCGAGGGCGCCGAGGCCGATGAGCCAGGTTGGCCAGAACGAAGCCACCAAGATGTTGCTGACAACGTGGTGAGCCTAAGTTCACGCCACAAGATGATGACGGTTCTCTAACACTTGGCCATTTCTCTGTGGCCAACTACTGGCTGCTCTTGCCCTGGAACCACTCAACACTGGCAACACGCACAACGTCTTAGTTAACGGGAGCGCGGCTTTTATGCGCGTCCCGTTGAAATATTTGTTGTGCGCTGAACCGGGGCCAACTACGCCAGCCGCTTGGGCGACAGCGAAAACAGCCTGATAGCTTGCAGAACCAGAACAGCGCCAAGAAGAAAGAGACGCTAAGGCTGGCTCTCAAACCCAACGGGTTGGGACAAAGAACAGGCACCGGTGCCGATGTTGCTGACCAACTCGTTGGAACAGAGAAGGCGAGGGCGTTGAGGCCGATGCTCAAGGTTGGCCAGAACGAAGTCACCAAGATGTTACTGACGAAGTGCTGAGCCAAAGTTCACGCCAGCAGAGGATGACGGTTCTCTAACACCAAGCCATTTCTCTGTGGCCAACTACAAGCTGCTCTTGCCCTGGAACCACTAATCACTGGCAACACGCAC
>NZ_JBVAYF010000011.1:0-185370 GCF_055413345.1 Pseudaeromonas sp. HNCC25DJ180 | reverse complement strand
CGTGGTTGGCGGCATAGAAGGGCAACTCGGGGCCATGGGGCAGGAGTCCGGCATCATCGCTCACTAGCAGCCTGTGGTGACCGGCCTCGAATTCGTGGTAGTAGCTCATCCCCTCCTCGGCCAGCAGGCGCTGCATAAAGGCCAGGTCGGTTTCCCGATACTGGACACAATACTCGCGCCGGGCGTGCTCTCCCTTCAGAGCGAAGGCGTACTCCTGAATGCCCGCCTCCTGCAGCAGGATAGAGAGGATTTCCTCAGGCTTCTGGGCCTGGAAGATACGGCTGTTGTGGCGCAGCCCCAAGCGCCAGAGCGCAGGTTGTACCGTCAGCTGGTAGCGGGTGCGGCGAAAGCCGCTCTCCCCCTGCATAAACTCGCTGACCACACCCGACACCCGCCGCTGCAGCTCGCCGTTGAACCACACCTGCAGTTCGCAGGGTTGCTCCAGCACCTGGGTTATATCGATATCCCCTCTGGCGCTGGCCAGGGAGAGTTGCAGGGTGAAGGGCTGGCTCAACTGCTCCTGCAGGGTAAACTCGGCGACGGCGAAGGTCGCCTCCAGTAAGGCTCCCACCTTGACGGTAAACTGTAATCCGCTACTGCTGGCCATCACTGGCTCCTTGTTTCCATGTTGTTCTTACCACTGTAAGTACCGGGCTGCTCATGGCTACCGCCCGCTGTTGGCCGAAACCAACAGACGTGGACGTGAGCAAAAAAACTGATTTAACAAGACACCTGGCACTCACGGCTGCAACCGCCCATGAGTGCATTCAAACTAACCGGCCTGGCCCGAGCCCGAGCCAATCACGACACCGCCACACGAGATAGCACTCCCCGTCACCGCAATGGGTTGACCATTGACCAGCACAGAGGCGACACCGTAGGCAATGGCTCGGGGGTGGGCGGATGTTTGGGCTTACTGTGCGGCGCCAGCGGATCACCCTGACGAGCCACGGGTTTGCCATCTAACAAGACATCGGGGCTGCCCCCTGTGATAGGCGTAGGGGGAAAGCCATCATGATCGCTGCCCAAGTCGCCCAACAGGGCAATTGCTGAACTCATCGTTATCTCCTGTCACAACCACACTAGCTAGGCCCGCTCGGGCAATAACCGGGTAAGCGTGTTGCCAGCACACTCGCCAACAACACTCCAAGTCACTCACCTTATCTTTGAAGCAGTCATAATTTTGGAACGGCCCGGTTGGTGAACCGGTACAGGGCTAATGCGAGTCAGTTAGCGAAGACGAGAGAGGAGGACCCGCCTAAACCTCAAAACTGACAAGCATTACTGACACAGGGCCCCGTTAAAACAGCAACTCGGGCAATCTGAATTGGCTGAACAAGCTGCCACTGAAGGGGTTTTCGGCACCATCCGTGTAGACCCGATAGCTCATGGCCCCCTCATCAACCGGGAAGCGCACATCAAAACTGGCCTCATTGACCGGTGTCAGCGTTCCTTTATCCATCAGTCGGAATAATGCCCAAGGACCAACGAAACCCTCACTACGCGGCGAACGCTCTGCCGCAGCTGGCACCAGCGTCAACTTACTCTCAGCCCCTTCGCGCATGGTATTGGGCCATACCAACGGTACCTTGGTGCGTCGACCATGGGCATACTCCAGCAATTGACCGTCCAGGTTCAGTACGCTGCGGCGCTTGTTGGCAGTAAGCTCCATGGGCTCCAGCGCAAACTGCACCTCGATATTGCCTTGCGTTGTGAAGAAGATTTGACGGATTCTCGCCGCCCTGGCCATCTGTTTGACCAACTCGGCCTGCACGGGTGAGCGGTAGTCGCCATCCAGCAGGCCGCTCTCCACCATGGGTTTGAGTTTGGCCTGGTAGAAACTATCCAGGGTGCCACCCGGGGCGAAGAAGCGTTCCATCTCGGAGAGGGGAACATCTTTGTCAGCTTGTGGATCAAAGGGATAACGATTGGCCAATTGTTCATTGAATGGATCTAGCACCTGCTTTTGCCACTCAAGTGCCAATGAAGAGAGGGCCTGATCAACCAGCAAGCCGGCAGTTTGCTCGGCCAGTTGCCCCACCCAGCGATCCAGCGGTGTCGGTAGATTGCGAGCATATTGCTGCAAGGAAAATAGCGGGTCAGCGTATTGATTGGCCATCCGCAGTTGCACCGCCTTCAAGGCTGACTGCCCTGGATCGGGCGCATGAACTATGGCCTCCAGATAATTACGCAGCTCAACCAGTTTCTGGTTAACTTCCTGGATCTGGGATCCCTGCGCACCGCGCTCAGTGAGTACGCTATTCGTGGCACTAAAAGGTGGGCTGATCCCTTTGCTCAAGACCTGCAGTTCACTGCCCGCTGCCACATTCTCCGCAACCACGTTCCCAGCGCCCACATCAACAGGGAGCTTGAACTGGGTATGGGCGCCCAAGGTGGCCATCACCCGCAAAAAGGGCTGTTCATCACCGGTAATGGTGGAAAGCACCTCAAGCGCCTGCTCCGTACTCTGCAGAGGCTGCACATCCAGACTCATCAAGAGCGTCTGCCAGTAGTTCACGTAATCCATGGCATAACGTTCGGTGATCTGGTGCTCCAACGCCTGGCGGTCTGCTCCACTGAGATGACGAGGCTGCCCCAGCACCCAGGAGTCCAACGCTGAAAGCTCACTCCAGTCCCTGTGGCCAGAGACCATCAGACCGGCTAATCCAGCCTGGGTGTAGAACCGGGGGATCCGCCCCATCTGTTCATCAGAAAGCACAAACACAGTATCAAAGGATGCCCCCACCTCCTGTTTGACATTCAGCTCGGGGGGCAAGGTTGCAGCACTCTTGGTCTGCAACGACTGATAGAGTCGTTGCTGGAGAGGTATGCTCCCTAACTCCCGCTGCGCCCCGGCGATGGCGGATGCAAACGGCGCGAATGCCGAGATAGCGGCGCCATCATGTTGCTGCCGGGCACCAAACCAATCCGTATGCTCCAGTGCGTAGGTCAGGTGCGCCAGCAACTGCTCCTGTTCATGGCCCTGACCTGGAAACGCCTGTTGCCAGCGATCGGCCATATAGCGCATGACCAGTACCGAGTTGCGACCCGAGCCATCATCCAACATGCGCATGATCCGCAATATTTCCAGCTTCTCTTCACTCCCTACCGGCGCCTGCTGCAGATCTTGCTGCAACCCTTGCATCAAGGCGGGCAAAAAGCGTAACCGTAGCAACTGCAGGTAACTGCCTTCGACCACTGGGCCTATCTCGCCTCCCTGATAGAGCCCCAGATCCGCCAGCAGGGGGGTCCGCTGCCGATAGTCACCAAACGCCAGCGTGGCCTCTCGAATAAGGTTCAAACGTGGCAACAGGTTAAAACCTAACGCCTGGTGCTCGCTCGCCTCCATTGTGGTGGTGAACGCCTGTGCCTTGGCCAATACCTGTTGGCTGGCTGTGGCATTAAGGCGATAGTAATAGTGCCAGCCATACAACAGTGGCAGGGCAAGCAAACAGAGCCCGCCCCCACCCCAGGCCAGACGCCGACGATAGCGCTCTCTGTGTGACCGACTCTCGCCAGCCAGATGCGCCTCGGGAAAAATCACTGACGTAAACAGGTGGCGCATGAAATAGAGAGAGGGTGTCCCCTTCTGTACGGTAAAGACAGGCTCAGGCAAACCGTAGCGACGCGTCGTTTCCAGTGCAAAGGCATCAAATGGCACGCCATGCTGATACACAGAGCCCAAGTAAATGCCCCGCACCAGCAGCGCATCTGCTCCGTCTGATGCCAGCATCTCCTCCAGCTGGGCCACCACATACTCCTGTAGACCGGCCAACTGCCGTACAAAAGCGAAGATCTCATCACGCTGGCTGACATCGCTCTGGCACAGCAGTAGATCGGGTAACAGGGCATTGATCCGCGCCAACCATTGCTCCCAAAACTGGATCAGATCCGGCAGCCACTGTTTCCCCAGACCCGCAGTTGGGGTAAACGTCACCCCCAATATGGCTTCCCGCTCGGCCTCATCCAATTGGCCATACACCCCCTCAAAACCGCGTAACAGATCCAGCTTGGTAAACACCACATAAATCGGCAATTGGCTGTGCAGGCTGGTAGCTACCTCCTGCAGGCGGGCGCGCATCAGCGCAGCATGGCTCTTACGCTCAGTCACTGTGGCATGTGAGAGCCAAGCCAGATCTATGGTCACCACCAGACCCGCTAGTGGTTGCCTACGCTTCTGGGCCGTCAGCCAGGCCAGCAGATGGTGCCAGAGCACATCGCTCTGTACTTCAGATGCCTGCTCATGCAGCGAAGTGTGCGCCAGCAGAGCGCCCCTGGGGGCCAGCATGATGGCTCGATCGCCCAGCCAACAGACAACCTGCTGCTCAGAGGCATACTCTCGCAGCGAGGCATCCAGCATGGGATCCAGTTTATTGGCCGTATTGGCTCGCAAGATGAGACTGCGTTTGCCACTCCCCTCCTGCCCCAATAGCAGATACCAAGGAAGCGCACTCGATGCCCGCACACCCAAACGCGCCTTCACCACCTGTAGCCAACGATCCAAAAACTCAGCCTGTCGGCCAAGCATCCGGCTTTGCGGATCCGTCACCAGCTCCTGCTGTTGATGGGTATCAAGCAGCAGGCTGCGCCTATCTCGGTAGAGGCGCCAACTTAACCAAGCCAATGCCATACAAAGCCAAAGCACGCTGCATACCAGGCGCCCAGACCATGAGGCCAATGGCCGATACTGCGCTATCTCAAGCCTTGGCCCCCACCACCAGATGAGTGCTAAGCACAGTAGCCAGAAGGCGACGCCCAGCAATCTGAGCCGCGCGGGTTGCCGCATAAACATCAATAGGGTTTTAAACATAACAGGATGATCCAATTCCAATGTTATCAATCACTTGCTTAACCAGTAGGCCAGCTTGACACTCCAGTCGGCTGACCAATCCAGGTTCCCACTGGGCCAATCCCAGACGATTTGCTTCGTGCCACAACTGCCGATGTCCTTGCTGCGCCAGCGAACTCATGCCTACCTGCTCCAACAAATCGCACTGCAACAACTGGGCATAAAAGCGCGCCCTGGGCTCACTCAACTGCGGTAACTCCTCATCCAGCAGCCGCAGCGCCGCTTCGACCCCCAGCTCCGCGAGGCGGGTCTCGACTCGCAGCGCCAACTCATCATTCGACCCAATAGCAGGCAGCAGAATCGCTTGCCTGGCTGGCCTTAACCACTGCTGACAGCTCTCTGGCAAAAAGGGAGAGCCATCGTTGAAGGTGAGCTGCGCCAACATGGGCATACGGCTCAAAAAAGCCTCCAGCTCCTGGGCTATGGCCCGGGCTATGTGCCCCCAGCCCAGTTGCTCCGCCACCTGCGCAGAGAGGTAATGGCCGACAAACCAGTAAGGCGCCAAGACCAGGCTCTGCTCTATCTGTTGCCAAAGTGCCAGATCGGCCTGTCCCAGCGCCGCTTCATAGCTCGCTACGCGATCGGCACAGACAGGCGCAAGTTGGGTCTTGACCCCGGAGTGCGTCAGCGGCGGGGTCATGATGCCGGACCAGATGGCGTGACGCCGCAGTCGATAGCCCATGGCCGAGTCGGGGTGCCGTTCGATCAGCAGTTGCGCCATCTGCAGCTGTGTTTGTCGCCAGGCGCGCTCACTGCTGCTATCCAGTGCCAGATCCACAGGCTGAGTTGTCAATTTCCCTACGGCGCCAGACATGGCGCTTGATGGTACACCAGCCCCTGATCCGGGCTGCGCATCACCCTGGGCCGGCGCCACACCGGGAGGAGCATCTGTTGCCACCAGCTCACTTTGCTGCCGTTGACCTCGCTTTAATCCAGCCAATAAGCCATCCAGCAGGGTTCCCGCCTCAGCACCGATCGCGGTCATAAGCAACGCCAGGGCCTGAACCTGGGCCAGTAGCTGTGCAAGCTCCTCACCACTCGCCGCATCAATGACTCTGGCCACCCCCCCATCAAAACGCTTGATGATCTGCTGCATCAGTTTTTGTTTCTGAGCACAGTGAGCAGGCCAGGCCACCGACCAATAGGCCCGCAACCAGGCCATGAGCAGGTGCAAGGCCAGCCCCATGGAGTTGGCCTTGGCTGGATGCTGCAAGCAGCGCAGCAATTGCGCCACTACCCGCATATCTTTGGTGCGGGTCTCAAGCAACCGCAGGCAGGTTTCGGCTACCGCATCTAGATCCAGCTGGCCATGAGCCAGGGAGCCTAACTTGACTAACTCGGTTTCGACCCACTCCCAGCGGGAGTCATCTGCCGGTACGGCTACACCCAGCCACTCCGCGGGTAGCGGGGTAAGCAAACGGGCACACCAGGCTTCGTGATGATCCATTTCCCCTCCTACCAACGACATGCTTGGCGCAGGGGTCCCAGTGCCTGAGCCAGACCCGTGAGATCAAAGTGCAAACCTGGACCTGAGCCTGAGCGGATCACCAACTGACTGTGTGCCAGCCAGCGTTTGAGCTCAGCTATGGCCGGAAGTCCACGGCCATATTCCAGCAAATGCCCCTCATCCCGAATAAACCAGTTGCCATCACTGGTTCCGCTACTCATTTGCCCATCCAACTCACTCTGGATATGTTCTCCCACCCAGGGAGCATCGAGCTGCAAACGGATATGCGTGATACTGTGGCTACAACCCAATGCCAAGCTCCCCCCCGCCAAGGCCGGTCGAGTCAGCATCAAGCTCTCTTCGGCGTCATCGCGTTGCAGCAAGAAAGGCGGGGTCTCCGGGTTACGCCTGCGCTCTTGCGCCCAAATGGCTTGCCAGCTAGCCACTCGGCTTGACCCTGCCATACTTGAGGCGTCATCACTAGCAGCTTGCCTGGCGTCATCACTGCTCAGACGTTTTGCCAAGCGGTCATAACAGGCCAGGCGGCTAAATGGCCACATCATGTCGTGACACTGCAACCACTGGGCCGGAGTAATACCATCGAGAGACGAGGTGTCAGCCCCCAGCAGCGGCACAGCCCAAACGGCTGACACCAGAACCAACAGCCAGGGTCGCAGAATTGAGGCGCTCATCAGTTCACCTCCAGCTTCTGGCATTTATGATCCAGGGTGCGTCTGGGCAGATTCAGGCTCTGGGCCACCAGCAACCTGTTACCCCGAAAGTGACGCATCCGAGAGGCGATCACCGCAGCCTCGAAGTGTTCCATGGCCCGGCGCAAGTCCCGGATATGGAGATGCTCATCGGCCACGTTCCGAGTTGCGGCGCAGAGCCGTACCTTAAGTTCAGCGGGCAAGGCTGCCAGCGACAACGGCTCGCCACTACGACTCTGGGCACAGAGCACCTCCAGTAGATTACGTAACTCCCGGACATTGCCCGGAAAGTCATGGTGCTGAAGCGTTTGCAGCAAATCGGGGGGCAAGGGAGCAAAACGCACCCCTTCTTGTGAGGCTAACTGGGCCCAAAAGTGCTGGCAGAGTGGATTGAGATCCTCCGGGCGTTCACGCAATGGCGGGATCCGCAGCAGACACTGGCAGAGTCTGTGGTAGAGATCGGCGCGAAACCGCCCCTCAGCCACCCACTGCCCTAAGGGTTGGTGGGTCGCCGCCACCAGGCGAAAATCGGAGTAACACTCCTTATCCCCGCCCAGCGGTCGAAAATAGCGGGTCTCCAATACCCGCAACAGCTTGGCCTGCATGGCCAATGGCATATCCCCCACCTCATCCAGAAACAGGGTGCCACCATGAGCTTGGGCCACCAATCCGCTCTTATTACTGGTGGCGCCGGAGAAGGCCCCCTTCTGATAGCCAAACAGCTCACTCTCGATGAGATTCTCCGGAATGGCGGCACAATTGATGGCGACAAAGGGCTTATTGGCCCGTGCCGAGCAGCTATGAATAAGGCGAGCCACCACCTCCTTGCCGCAGCCGGTTTCCCCCAGGGTCAAGACACTCAGTCTGTGGCTTGCTGCCTGACGGATCTGCTGACGTAGTTGGAGTATGGCGGCGGACTGCCCCACCAGTTGCTCAGTAACTAGCCGCTCATGCTGACACGCCACCTGCTCCTCGTCCTGACGCTGACGCAGGGAGTCACGCAGCACAGAGCGTTCCCGCCGGCTCTGACCCAATTCTCGAATAAGCCCCAGTTGGTTACAGAAGATCCGGGCCAGCGCGGCCAACTCAGTACTCTCCTGCCAAGCTTGCAATGTCGGCCCTTGATCCAGCAAAGCCAAGACGGCCAAAGGCCGGCCATCCACTGCCAACAAGGGCATAGCATGCAGGCCACACTCCTGACCCAGCTCAGCCAACAGGGAGCGAAAGCCTGCATGGTCAATTCGCGCCCCGCCATGCAGAGAGTCCCAAGTGCGCGACCGCAGCTCGTGCAGCACATAGGCCAGGGGATGAGAATAATCATCCACCGCCAAGCTCAGCGCTATCTCTTGGCCCTCTACCCACCCCTGACACGCCAGCTGGCGACCACTGATCTCCAGCATGCCGAGCATGAGCCCTCTGGGCTGATAGTGACTCGCCAGGGTAGACAACCACCAACGACATAGACTCGGTTCATCCCGCTGGCTGCTCAGGGCCAACACAAATTCCAGGCTCGGTTGCATACTCATCACCCCGTCACCCGAGCCACAAACTGCCCCTGCTCCACCCCTAGGTAGACATGGCTTACCGCAACACCGGCCGCCATCTGTTGCAGCAGTTGCAAGGAGAGCGGCGGCAGCAGAGCCCCATCGATCACCGATTCGAGTATGCGAGCGCCATGTTCACTGCGATTGGCGCGCTGCAATATCTCCTGGGCCACCTGCTCCTCCAGTGTGATCTCGGCCCCAAAGCGCTGCTTGAGCAGAGCGCTCAACCGGTTAAGCTTGCCGTCGACAATTTCCACCAGCACCTCCTGCTCTAGCGGCAGATAGGGGATCACCTCCATGCGGGCCAAGAGAGCAGGTTTGAAAAAGGCCGCCAACTCAGGATAGAGAGCCTCACGTAACCGCTCCGGTTGCTTGGCTAACTCGACTATGGTCTGAGTACCCAGATTGGAGGTGAGGCAGAAGAGCACATTTTTGCAATCGATGAGCCGCCCTTCACCATCGGCCAACTCCCCCTTGTCAAAGGCCTGATAGAAGAGGTTGAGCACATCCGGATGAGCCTTTTCCACCTCGTCCAGCAGCACCAGGGAGTAGGGTTTCTGGCGGATAGCCTCGGTCAAGATCCCCCCCTCGCCGAACCCGACATAACCGGGTGGGGAGCCGATCAGCCGCGAGACCGTGTGCTTCTCTTGATACTCCGACATGTTGATGGTGGTGAGGTAATGGGGCCCGCCAAACAACAGTTCGGCAAGCTGCAACACAGTTTCTGTCTTACCCACGCCACTGGGACCGGCCAACAAGAAGGCGCCCAACGGACGCCCCGGACGCCGCAGATCGGCACGCGCTGTCAGTAGGTGACGATGCAAGTGGTTGATGGCTAACGCCTGCCCCTTGATCTTCATCCCCAAGTGGTCGGGCAGGTTCGTCACCAACTCCAGCTCGCTTTGCGTGATGCGATTGAGCGGCATGCCGGTCCAGTCGGCGATCACAGCCGCAATCTGGGCCCTGTCTACATGGGCGCAGACCAGGCTCTCCTGCTGCTGCAGCTCCGCCAATTGCCGATCCAATTGAGCCAGAGCAGATCGGCTCACCTCCTGTTTCTGGCAGGAGAATGGCTCCACGACAGAGAGACTCGACTCGGTGGCCAGCAGTTGGCTACGCAAACTAACGATTTGCTGCACCAGGGTCAGCTGCTGTTGCCACTGACTCTCTAGCTCACTCACCTGCTGCCGAGCCTGCTCCTGTTCCTGGCTCAGCAGTTCCAGCCGTTCGCTGTGCTCACCCAGCCCAATCACGCTCTGCCGCTGCAGTTGCCGGATCTCCAGCTCCTGCTGACGCAGCCGGTTCTGCAACTGACTGATAACCCGTGGCGGTGCCGTCAGGTTGAGTGCCACCCGGGCCGCTGCGGTATCAAGCAGATCAATAGCCTTGTCCGGCAGTTGGCGACCCGAGAGATAGCGGGCAGAGAGGTGGGCGGCCGCTTGCAGGGCCTCATCATCAATAAGCACGCCATGGGCCTGCTCATAGAGCGGGCGCAGGCCACGCAGTATGACGGTCGCCTCAAGCGCCGTGGGCTCCCCCACCTTAACCAGCTCAAAACGGCGGGAGAGGGCCGCATCTTTTTCCACATACTGCTTGTACTCGCGCCAGGTCGTGGCGGCTATGGTGCGTAGCTCACCTCGAGCCAGAGCCGGCTTGAGCAGATTGGAAAGATCCAGGCCCCCCTGCTGATTACCCGCCCCTATAAGGGTATGGGCCTCATCGATAAACAGGATCACCGGATGGGGTGCCGCCTTGACCTCTTGTATTACGCCCTGGAAGCGTTTTTCAAACTCACCCTTAATGGATGCTCCTGCCTGCAGCGCCCCCAGATCCAGACTCAGCAGTTCGACCTGTCTCAGCGACTCCGGCACTTGCCCTGCCACAATACGCAGTGCCAGCCCCTCGATCAGGGCACTCTTGCCGACTCCCGCCTCGCCCACCACCAGGGGGTTGTTTTTACGTCGACGGCAGAGAATATCGATCATCAGATCGATCTCCTGCTCCCGACACAAGACAGGATCGAGCCCACCACTGCGCGCCTGCTCTGTGATGTTGGTACAGAAGCGGGAGAGCAAAGTGGCACAGTGCGGTTCTGCAACCTGGGCACCAGAGACGCCTTGAGATTCGAGCTGACTCTCGGCCGATCCCTTAACCCACTCGGAGAACTGTTGCCGCAACAACTCCCGATTGACCCGGGCCAACAGAGCCACTGCGGCTTGGGGCAGGTAGCGCTGGGGAGTCATGAGCAGCACCAGCAACATGACGCCACTGCGCAGGTGAGCATGCTGAAATTCGACCGAAGCCAACAACCAGCTATCTTGCAGCCACTCCACCAGCAGAGGGGAAAAGCTGGGGTAACCTGAACTGGGCCCCTTGTCGCTCAGGCTGGGTTGCAGTAACGCCTTGAGCGCCACCACATCCACCTCGGCCTGCTGCAGGATCAGTTGAACATCACACAGCGGGCTCTCCAACATCTGCAGCAGCAGCTGCTCTACGCGGATCTCAGCACCTTGGGAGTGAACACACCAGGCGGCGGCTGCTTCCAACAGGTGACGGCTCAAAGGGTTGAGTCTGTCAACCAACAGCGGTAGCTCTATACGGATCAAAACATGCTCTCCCGTTAGCGTTTAGTTTAAGAGTCCAGCCAGTTGCGCCAGCAGCGCCTGGGTCTGATCGTGCAACGTGTGGTGGTAGTAGGCGAAGGTAAGGCTCAGCAGCAGCCCCCCCATACACCAGAAGGCAAAGCTCGGACACTGCCGCTGCAAGCCAACGCGAGTCACTTGGCCACCCAGATCCAGGTGCAACATGGGGGTACTGCCATGGGTCACGGCCAGCAACTTATGTAGCTGCTTGGTCAACCGCACCAACTCATCGCGGCCTTGGCTTATCACCCGATAGCGCCCGGCAAACCCCAGACAGAGGCAGAGATAGATAAACTCCAGGAGATGGCGATAACGGGCTGGTTCCTCCTGCAGGCGCGCCAGCAAAACAAACACCTTCTCGCCACCCCAGGTTTCATTATGAAAACGGGTTAGCAGCGAGTGTTCCGACCAGGCGCTCTGACTGCCCCACTCCCGACTCATCACCGCCTCGTCGATGAAACAGCAGAGCATGTAACGAAACGACAGCACCTCGGCGTGGGCATAGCCCTGATCGATGAGCTCCTGCTCCACAGACTGGATTTCGCTAACCACCCGCCCATAGAGCGCGGCAACGTCGGTAAGGTGAGAGAGCTGGCGTACTCGCTGCACCAGACCCAGCAGAGGGGTGACCGCATCTATCATGGGGTTGATGCTCTGCCCCCGCAGACGAAAATCATGGTCGCACTCAGGCTCCCATAGTTCGAAGGAGCCAAACAGTGGCTCACTGTGTCGCGCCATACTCCCCCACTCTGCATGCATCTCAGTGCTCATTTATCATTCTCCTTGAGGTGATCACTGGCCACGGATTGCCCAGAGCTGCAGATCGAGCTCGGGGAAATCACCGGCAATATGGAAGGCAAGTGTGTTGTTATTTACCAACAGGGGCCAAGCCGGGCCTTGTCGGTCCAGCTGGAAGTAGCTGTAGCCGGCATGGTAGGGCAACTGACGGGGGGCCACAGGCAGTGGCAGCAGCGGCACGCCGGGTAACTGCAGGCTGATGAGCTCTCGCAATTTATCGCTGGAGGCGATCTTGGTCTGTTGCAACAACTGCTTACGCAACTGCTCCTGAGGCAGGCGAGCCCGTGCCGCCAGCACAAAATCGGCCTGGGTCAGCAATTCGCTCTCATGGACCTGAGCTACCATGATGCCGTATGGCTGTTTACGCAGTTGAATGGAGACGGCTCGCGGCGAAAGCACGGTACTTAGCGCCTGGCGCAATGCCAGACTCAGAGGAGCAAAGCTAAGCTGGGGATCGTCGTGACGATAAACGGCAAACCGCGGAGTTAAGCGTGACTCGTCGGTGAAGGTCATCAGCTCCCCCACCAACTGCACCAGCGCCTCGTACAACCGCTCCGGATGCAGGGTGCCCAGCATGGCCAGATGCGCCAGTTGGGGCTGGGCGCGATTGAGTAGTTGCAACAGCATGAACTCGGCCACCTCGGCCACCCCTTGCTGACCGGGGGCCGCCATACGCTGGGCCAGACTTCGCGCACGCTCGGTAACCAGCCCCACCGCCTCTTCCACAAATCGTTTGAGTGCCGGGATAGCCGCAACAGTGAGGCTACAGGGCATGAAGTTAGGGTCCAGTACCACCCCCCCTTCTGGCCGCACATCCATAATGCGGGCTATCGCCAGACAGCTGTAGGCACTGCGATCCTCGGACTCGAGCATTAGGCGCAGGCTGACCCGCCCTACCTCGAGGGAGACCACATCGCCGCCATCACTGTGCAGATCACGCACCTCATGCCGATGGGAGAGCAGACGAGTGACAACCTCGCTCCCGCTATTGACCTCATTGACCCCACTCACCGCCAGCGGTAAGGCCAGGTAGACTTTTTGATTCACCAGGGTGGCATCACTGACCTCCCTAGCCTGCGGCAGCAGGTCATCATGGGGAATATTGAATACAGTACCATCCGGCAATATGCCGCTGGCGCTGATCAGGGCGATGCGGCCAAAGCCCAAATAATCCTGGTTCAGGGTCAAGGCTTGCAGACCATAACCATAGTCACCCAAAGCCGTGAGCCTGGCATGCAACTCATAGTCGCTATGCCTTTGCTGTTGTTGAAAATGTTGGGGCTTGATAAAGAGCCCTTCGCGCCAGATCACCCGATTTCGACTCGACATGGTTACTCTTCTTCTTTTTGTAATTGCACTTCGTTCTGACGCAGATGGATCAGCAGTTGGTAGGCTTCTCCCGTGCTTTTGACCTTGATCACCTTGCGCCACTGAGCCCGATCCGGGTCGGCATAATGCGCGATCACTCCGATATATCGGGTTTGCTCATCCAGCTTGGCGGGGGGAATATATTTGTACTGCCCGGGCAGCAGAGTGAACTCCTGGTGATCGATATAATTCTTGCCCAAGGCCTCTTTGGGCCCGGCAGCCAGTTGGTCATAGTCACTGGCCAGCAACTTGGAATCTTCTGCCAACCAGATGAGCTGCAACTCAATGGGTGCCGCCTCACCGCTGCCATTGGGGTTCACATCAGGCTCAGCCAGCAGCGTCACCCCCAGAGTCGAGGGCTGTTCACTATCGCTTCCCACTTGAATATCCGGATCCATGATCACATCGGCCATCTTGCCCAGCGTGGTACAACCGCTCAGGAGCAGCAGGAACCCAGACAAAACCCAACCCAGGCGAAAATGACCAGGCGTCGCTATCCTACCCATCACATCACCCCCTGTTGCTGACGCACGGCCTGGTCATAAGCTTGGGCGTAGACTTGATGAAATAACCGGTCAAATCCCTGCTGCCGGGCCGAGGTCAGCTCTCGGTAATAGTGCTGATACATGCCCCAGGCCCAACCCTCGACAACAGCGTCCGGCGTTGGCTCGCGTCGATAGCGGGCAAAACGGGCCAGCAGCGTCTCCGGTGAAAACGCCTGCAGTAGACTCTCCAGCGCCGCACCAATCGCCTGCTGATTGGCCACATGGTGAATGCGCACATTGTGCAGACTCTCGGCAATGGCCGCCGGTGCGGTCAGGTGTACCGGGCTCTTCTCATCGGCAAACAGCACAGCCAGAGTACCGTCACAATCCAAGCCAAGACGCAGCGGGTTATCTTCTATTGGTCGCAGATGTGTATCGGCTAGGGCAGTCTGATCCGCTTGTAGCGCCAGCAAGCCCACCACTGTGGCGCGGAGCGTTCTGCCCATCTCTTCGAGCATCTCATGGGCGGGCGGGCTCTCCTGCCACAACACCTCTTGGCCCAGACCGCGCAGCAAGGGCGTCAACACCGGATGGGCGTCTTGGCTTGCCACAGCGCCGTGCACATGTTCAATTCTGGGCATCTCGATGCACTCCTGGTTCATGCTCTTCTCTCCTGCGGTTAGGACGGTAAACAGGGCGGGCGCTTTGAATGCAGGCTGGCCGGACAAAACCGGCGCTAGCGCGGGATCTGAAAACGACACAGGATCCGCACGCTCCTGCTGCAGCGCCAGAATGGGATCGGCAAGAGCCGACTCCTCAGCCATAAGCCGGGAGGGCTCATCCTTTGCAACCCACCACTCGTCCAGCTCACGCTCATCAGCGGTGCTCGCGGCTGGCGACCGGAGCATGGCTGAGGGGCGTTCACCCAGATACGCCCGCAGTCGAAATGGCCCCACAGTCAGCTCATCCCCCTGCTGCAGGTAGACCTTACGCTCCCGCCCTATAGGGGAGCTCACGCCATGAAGATAGGTTTGGCCGCTGAGATCGCACAGGCAGAAGCGTCCATCATGCAGTTCGATACGAGCATGGGCCGCCAGCACAGACCCAAGACGATCCCGCAGTTGCCAGTCATCCTGTGCCGATGAGCCGAGCGTGCCCCCCAGCTCATCAAAGTGGTACTGGGCGTTCGTACTTCCCCCCACCAGCTGTTCGCTGTTAAGCACCACCAAGGAAAGTTGTTGTTTGAAATTGTTCACCATTACTCCTGCACGCATATGTTCACAAAGGGAGCCTGCGGCGGTTGCCCCAGAAAACTGCTCCAACCCAGACGCATCTCCTGCCCGGCACCCAACCGCAAACCGCCCACGTCCTGCTGGCAAAAACCCAGTTGCAGATCCCAGGCCAGTTGATCGCGCAGGATGAAGGAGACGAAGGTCACCAAGGGAGTGAAATGGGCACCATTGGGCAAAAAGGCCAAAAATTGCTTCAGGTTTAATTTATTGATTTTTAACAAAAACTTACCTGAGCAGTCCTGAACGCTGGCGCCAATCACCATATTGCTACCCAAGTTAACGCAGGCGCGGCCAAGCTGGTTTTGCTGCTCGGCGGCAATGGCCACCTTGCGCAGTTGCCACGGAATGACCTGCACCTCGGCCAAGTCAAAACAGTGGGCCACCAGATCTGCCACCACCTCGGGCGAGCGGCTGGGGCTAGCCAGCAGACCGGCGTAGGCCAGCATCTTGGCCCGGTGAACCGGCACGTGATGACTCAACGCCGGATCACCCAGCCCCACCAGAGCAAACATCAGGCGCGAAAAACCATCCTCTCCGTCGCCTTGAAAACGGACGTGATAGCGATACTTGCGCCAGATCCGATGCAACAGACTCAGCAACCTGTGATGGAAGAAGTCAAAAAAGAGCCCCAACTTGGGCTCACCCTGGGCGTACTCCCACGCCAACGCGTCCAGGTAATACCCTGGCATAGGGGACTGACTGCCATGCAGCCCCATAAAGGCCACTTCCAGCTCATGGCGCCCGCTCTCATCCCGAGCGAGCTGCAACACATCACCCGTCGGAAAGCCCAAAGAGGCCGTCGCCTTGAAGCGAATGCTCTCTTGCTCCGGCTCATGATCCAGCCCCTGCTCCTGATTTGTACCTCCGAGTCGATGGAGCAACTCCACCAACTGGAAGAAGTTAAATCCCGATCCAGGCTGGAGCGGCGTCACATCAAAGCATGTTGACCCAGCTGAACCGGCCATCGATAGCGCTCCTGGTTATCAAGGTTGATCACCTCCAGCAGGTGGAAGGCATTCACGCTGGCATAGAGGGAGAAGAAATGGGCCAGCACGCTACTGAACAGATAGAGCTCGCCTTCGCTAGCAAACGCGGATTGGCGCAACGAGAGAAGCGACTTGACGCCGCGCACCGGCATACCCCGAACCAACCTCTCTACCGGCTGACTGGTGATGGCCTCGATCCCGGCCAGGCGCTTGCGCGAAGCCTGCTCGGCCTGCTTGTCATGGAGTGCCGGAAAGTCGTAGGTGCGCAGCACCTGAACCACCGCATCCCGCTGTAATAGGGAGAGGTAGTTGAGTGACAAATTGGAGATCAGCGTCCAGTGGAGGCTGCCATCCAACGCCGGACGTAGCGCCCGAGTCGGGCGAGTCAAATTGCTAAAGGTGGCAAACGAGGGCGAGCTTCCAGTAGGAACACAGATGCTCCCCACCTGCAGTTGGGCCGCATGTGAGCGATTGGTACAGGTCAAGCGTACCGAGATGGCTTCGTCCAGATCGACACAGCTAGTCTCATCCCCACGGATGAAGGAGAGCGTATGTGCAAAACCGTTGCCACTCACCGACTCCCGGACTCGTAGCCGGTAGTAGAGCGCCAGCCGCTGCCTCATCTGCTCGATCTGGTGCTCAAAACTCTCAAAGGGCTGATAGTTACGTCGAGTACCGCGGCTGCGACCTTCCCCGCTATCGATCCAGCCCTCCACCTGATCCACAGAGAAGATCTCAATGCTCTCGCCATGGCGATGGCTGGCCTTCAACGGATACTCTGTCTGTCGTCCATGCAGGTGGATAGGTTCACTGTCATGGGTAAAGAGATTGATAGCCGGCACACAGTTGAGCCGGAAAGAGTCATCACGGATCTTCAAACTGGCTGGCAAAGGGCGGTCAAAACAGAAGTGGATCTTGAACTCTCGCACCGGCAGCGCCTGTTGCGGCCAGCTGTAGCTGCCCCCATCTTGACCACCCAGCGCAAAAAATAGAAAGCTCTCGGGGAAGCAAAAATACTCCTGCAATATCCGATAACCGGAATAGACATTGTTCGGATAGGGCAAGAGGGCATCTTCACGCGCAAAGCCCACGGGCTTGAGGAAATCCGCATCCTGCCGAAAACGCAGCCCATCCAGCTCCAGTTCGATATGGGAGAGTTGGTTAGCTAGCCAGAAATAGAGCTGGTAAGCGGTATGACGGTCGCCGCCGAGAAACAGACGCAACTTATCCAGCTTTAATTCAGAGAGCGATAAGGCGTCGTGCAGCGCAATCTGTAACGTGATGGTGGAGTGAGTACTGCTACTTTGCGTTGTCACCTTGGTCAGCTCGGCCGGGTAGATCCAGGCATCATGACAGGTGCGAAAATGGCAGATCACATCATGAAGCGGCAAGCTATCGAGCTGGCAACCGCGCTCAACCAGGGTGGGTTGCGCTATGGCGCCGGGAATGACGGTAAACTGCATTATGGTCATGCTCGGCACAGGCCGCAGATAATTGGGCCACAGCAGGCTGAGCAAACCGTGAGTGAGTTCGGGGAACTCATCTTCAATCTTGCCGCGCAGACTACCGGTCAGAAAGGCAAAGCCCTCCAGCAGCCGCTCCACATCCGGATCGCTGCTGTGCTCGGCTAAAAAACGAGAGAGCTCAGGATGCGCCTTGGCAAACTCCCGTCCCTGCAGACGCAAGAAGGCGAGCTCATCCCGAAAGTAATGTTCCAGTAACATGCTTCAAACCATGCTGTAGTGACGTTGACTGTCCAACTGGACATTGAAGGAGGTAACCTGATCGATCTGCTCCAGCCTGATGTGGGCGGTGATCTGAAATATCATCTCCAACGGATCGGTTTGGTGTTCGGGTGATCGAACATCCACATGAATGACCCTGGGTTCATAGCTATGTATGCACTGGCGGATCGCCTCCTGGATCCGCCCCTTAAGATCAGCGCGCTCCCATGTGGCATCATTCAAATCGATCACCCCTAGTTCAGGCGCACTGCGACAGCTCCCCGGTCGGGTGTTGAGCAGACACTCCAGATGACGTTTAACCGACACTATCAGGCTATTTACCTCGGCCAGGGCCAGATCAGTCACCCTGATCTGGCTATTGGTGGCAAGAGCATGAGGGGCGGCGCGCCCCTCCCCCCGGATCCGATCAAACAGGCTAGCGGCGTCACCTCTATCCCACGACAATAAAGAAGACATGATTACTCCTTGTCCAGAACTGGCGGCATCACCTCTATTCCGCGACCCAACGACAGCAGAGATGACATGACTACTCCTTGTCCAGGCGACCAACCAATGAGAGCTCAAAGCTGGCCCCCATATATTTGAAGTGAGGGCGCACTGACAAGGCCACCTGATACCAACCCGGCTCCCCCTCCACATCCAATACCGAGATCTGGGCAGCCCGCAGCGGCCGACGACTACGCACCTCGGCAGGCGGATTTTCTTGATCCGCCACAAATTGCCGGATCCAGCTATTCAACTCCCGCTCCAGATCCTGACGCTCCTTCCAGGAGCCGATCTGTTCCCGCTGCAGCACCTTGATGTAGTGGGCAAGCCGATTGATGATGAACATATAGGGCAATTGGGTTCCCAACTTGTAGTTGGTCTGAGCCTCTTTGCCCTCGACCGTGTTGGGAAACTGCTTGGGTTTTTGCACCGAATTGGCAGAGAAAAAGGCCGCGTTATCGCTATCCTTGCGCATAGTCAGCGTGATGAAGCCCTCTTCAGCTAGTTCGTATTCACGGCGATCGGTGATCAGCACCTCGGTGGGGATCTTGGCCTGCAGTTGCCCCATGGCCTCATAGAGATGCACCGGCAGATCATGGATGGCGCCGCCGCTTTGCGGTCCTATGATGTTCGGGCACCAACGGTATTTAGCAAAACTGTCGGTCAGCGCTGAAGCCAACAGATAGGCGGTGTTACCCCACAGATAGTGCTCATGTCGTGAGCCGATCGCCTCTTGATAGTTGAATGCCTTGATGGGATTGTTGGCCTGATCATAGGGCAAGCGCGCCAGAAAACGGGGGGCGGTCAACCCCAGGTAACGGGCATCCTCAGATTCGCGTAATGAACGCCATTTGGTGTAGGCCGGCCCTTCGAACACGGCGGGAAGATCCTTGATGGCGGGCAGCTCGGTAAAACAGTCGATGCCAAAAAACTCAGGCGCCACAGAGGAGAGAAATGGCGCATGGGCCATGGCCCCCACAGCACTGACATATTGCATCAGCTTGATATCGGACGAGCTGTGGGTGAAGGCATAGTCACCAATCACAGCCCCTACCGGCTGGCCACCAAACTGGCCATAGCCCGTAGCATAGACATGCTTATACAGACCGGACTGGGTGATTTCGGCGGCGAATTCAAAGTCCTCCAGCAGCTCAGCCTTGGTAGCATGCAGCAGCTGGATCTTGATGTTTTCCCGAAAATCGGTGCGATCCACCAACAACTTGAGTGAACGCCAGGAGGACTCAAGCTCCTGCAACGGCTGGGCGTGCAAGAGCTGATCCATCTGCTGACTCAGCTTCTTGTCCAGCTCGACAATCATGCTGTCGACCAGCGCCTTATTCACCCGCTCGGAGCCCGCTCCACTATCCAAAATATTGGCGATCAGGGCGGCGACCCCCTGTTTGGCCACCCCATATCCCTCATCAACAGGCGTCATGCGCGCCTGAGCCATGATGTCGTCCAACAGGGAGGTGCTCGTAGTGGCCCCCCCACGGATCTGCTCTGCCACCAAAGACATGGTTATCTCCTTCTCATCCATCCACACCACAGCACTGACTCAAGCAGGCTGGATTAATTGCAGCTCTTGTAGTAGTTGCTCACGGGCCGTCTCACTACAGAGCAGCTCCTGCAGTCGATTACGAAACGCAGGAATGTTGCCGAGCGGCCCCTTGAGGGCGACCAGGGCTTCACGCAGCTCCAGCAACTGGCGCAACTGAGGGACTTGCGAAGCCAGGCTGTCAGGCGAGAAATCATCCAGGGAGTGGATATTGAGCGAGACAGGCAGTTCATCCTGCACGTCATCACCCAGTCGATTTGGCACAGAGAAATTCAGCTGCAGGGCCGCCTCTTTCATGACGGCCGCAAAATTATTCTTGTCGATAACCACACTCTGGCGCTCTTCAATGGGCGTCTCATCCTGGCTACCCGTCATATTCCCCACCACTAGCAAAGTAAGAGGAAGCTCTATTTCAGCCTGAGGCCCACTGGTGGCTGGCACATATTTGATATTGATGCGCTCTTTGGGCGCCACTGTGGCACCATGGTTGGTTTGTTTCATGTCCTGAATACCATCCAGAATGAATTGAGGCCGGCAAGGCTATTGGCTATCGACCGTCAAACCAACTGTCAAAAAACATGACAGCCCGCGGGAATACTCCCCCGCAACACAAACGGTAAAATTTAGCAGTAGCACGCAGCAGAGCCAGGCTAGGCACAGCCATAACCGTCCATGTCAAATAGCCAGCAACATCAGACTAGAGAATAGGTATATATGTTTAAAAACAAGGAATTAGTGAATCACCCCTCCAATGACTTCACCGGGGGAATATGTTTTACTTAGACATGCCCGAGATGGGAACGGAGTATTTTCATGCGGTAACAAGAGCAATAAATATCAGGTCAGAGCTTATTAATTGCGCATTGGCTAAACAATTTAAACTTAATATGAAATAAAATGCCAGGCAGTTATGACAGTGAAACTGCATCGGGAAATGTTCTTGTACAGTTGTTATGGCGAGCAATCTGTATTTTATTACAGGGCCAGATGTTAAGAGCCGCACACAGTAAAAATGCCAGTCAGCGTAACTGACTGGCACCTAGAGTGACCTATCTCAACTTCAGGGCGGGAGCATACTTCGTTTGTTTTTCGTCCATCAGGCGTACGACGTTAAAAATCTCGGAGAAAAATGATTTTTCCTGCTGAGTTATGAAATATAGCGCGCCATTTTTGAGTAAAAAACATTCAAAATCAAAGTATGCTCCCGCCCTGATCTCAACTTATGGGGCGTTCAACCAACGCTCCGCCCTCAACTCAAGCGATTTTCCTCCTCCTTATAGAGGTCGGGGTGGCTGATCTCCATCATCTGCTCAGGGTGGGCCAGCTCAGAGAAACCCTGTTTGCGATAGAGCTCGTGGGCATCCTGGGTCGAGAGCAAAATACGGCGCAGCCCCTGCAGCTCAGGATGAGCCAATACGCAACTGAGCAACCATTGCCCCAAACCCTTGCCCTGAAACTCCTCCAATACGAACATATCACTCAGATAGGCCAGCGTAGCCCGATCTGTGATCACCCGGGCCAACCCTATCTGCCGCTCACCCTGATAGAGACCAAAACAGAGTGAACCATCCAGCGCCCGCGCAACCAAGTTAGCCGGAATATCTTTGGCCCAGCTGGTCTGACGCAGGAAATCGTGGATCACCGCCGATTGCAATAAACCCGGATCCGTACTGACCCGAAACTCGTAGCGCTGCCATTCCATCATCAACCCTCCCAACCACCACGGCTTATGATGCAAGTCTAGTCAATTTTGCCAAGGGCAAGGGTAGCGACGAAGAAATAAGGTGTTGAATCGTGGATTTTTTCGCGGCAGAGGTGGGGGGCTAAGCAGAAGCTGACGTTGGGTGTTGCTCACCCAACGTCCCATGTTTAGGGGGCCAAGCGGTCGATATGCCAGCTATCCGCCATACGGGTAAACAAGAAACGGTCATGCAGGCGGTGGGCGCCGCCTTGCCAGAACTCCATGCTGTCGAAGTTGACGCGATACCCCCCCCAGAAGCTGGGTAACGGGATCTCACCATTGGCAAACTTCTGTTTGAGCTCCATAAACTTGCCCTCCAGCAGACTACGAGCCGAGATGCGACTCGACTGCTGGCTGACCCAAGCGGCAATCTGGCTATCCTTAGGTCGGGAGTGAAAATACTTGACCACTTCCAGCGGCGACAAGGGTTCGGCCACACCTGTGATATGTACTTGGCGATCCAGCATATGCCAGGGGAACAGCAAACTGACCTGGTTGTTTTTGGCTATATGCTGGGCCTTACGGCTACCCAGATTGGTGTAGAAGACAAAACCCTTATCGTCATAGTGCTTGAGCAACACGATCCGCTGGAAAGGACGACCGGAGGCATCCACAGTCGCCACACTCATGGCCGTCGGATCGGCCAATTGGGCATCACAGGCCTGACGCAACCACTTCTCAAATAACTCGATGGGCGTAGCGGGCAGATCCTCACGATGCAACCCGCCCTTGGTGTATTCCCGTCGCAGTGCGGCGATATCCATACTCTTCCTATCCTGACAACAACAAGAGGGTCATTTTGCCCCCAGCCTTGACCAATCTCAAGCGGCTAACGCCCCACGACGAAGCCATAGCCCCAGATCGGTTGCGTCATGGGGGCTTAACCCCTATGATCGCAGCCGATTTCCTCCTCCCTAGAGTCATCATGCTGAAAAATTCCCTGACCCTGCGCCAGGCTGAACTGGTCGTGGCGGTATTAACTGATGTATTGGGCAGCCGATCTACGCTGGATCGCGCTTATGCCCGTCAGTTCCACGAGTTGCGCCTGGCCCCTACTGAGCAGGCCCATATCACCCTGGTCACAGGCGATCTGTTACGCCGCCTGAATCTTTACTGTCACCTGGCAGGCATCACCCAGGATGAAGCCGCCATTGCCGGTTGGAGTCTGATCTGTGTCTGGCACCAATTCTATAATCTGCCCCTGCCTCAGAGCCCGGCGGCCAGCATCTTCAACCTGAAGAGCTATGAGAGCCGCAAAGCCAGCGCCCGTGGGCTGCCGGCCCTATGGGATGGTTGCCCCGAGTGGCTGGATGAGCTGGGTGAGGAGCAATTAGGCGAGGCCTGGCCTGCCGAGCGCCGCGCCCTGACCCAACACCCCAAGCGCTATCTGCGGGTCAACACCTTAAAGTGCGATATGGATAGCCTGATCCAGCGCCTCATGAACGAACGGGTCAATGTGCGTCCGGTACCGAACCAGCCCTATGCGCTGGAGGTACTGAATGATGCGGCCCTGTTCCGCACCAATGCCTTTCAAGAGGGGTGGTTTGAGCAACAGGATGCGGGCTCCCAGCAGATAGCCGACTTCCTCGGCATCGAGCCCGGAATGCGCGTCATTGATGCTTGCGCCGGCGCGGGCGGCAAGACGCTGCACCTGGCAGCCCTGATGCAGGGCAAGGGACGCCTGCTGGCGTTGGATGTGGAGCAGTGGAAGCTGGATAACCTGAAACAACGGGCGCGTCGAGCCGGGGCACACAACGTCGAGACCCGAATCATCAGCTCCAGCAAGACCATCAAACGTCTCAAGGAGAGCGCCGATCGCCTGCTGTTGGATGTCCCTTGCTCAGGCTTAGGCGTACTCAGACGCAACCCTGATGCCAAGTGGCGGGACACAGCCTCACGGCTGCCGGTGCTGATGGCGCTGCAGGCCGATATTCTTAGCCGTTACAGCAAAATGGTCAAACCCGGTGGCGAACTGGTGTATGCCACTTGTAGTATCCTGCCCTGCGAAAATCAGGATCAGGTGGTCAAATTTCTAGCCGAACAAGCGGGTGCCTACACCCTGATACGTGAGCGCGTGGTGAGCCCGGCGGAAACCGGCTTTGATGGTTTCTACATGGCGCGGATCCGCCGCGAGGCCTGATCCTTGGCCAGTAGCCAGCAGATAAAGGGGCCAATAAGGGCCCCTTTTGTTTATCTCCCCATGCTCAAGCTACCCCTCCGGCGGCAGATCCTGACATAAAGCCGGCAGGTTGGGGCTCATCTCCTCCACCCCATGCAACCGCACCACATCATCGTAGCCGACGGCAGCCCCTTGCCGCTGCTTACCCAGCAAAGTCCCCTCCAACTCTACATAGAAGGGCTGGAAAGGCCGTTGCGCATGTTTGAGCGCATATTCGCGCAACGCCAGCGCCGCCTCGCTATTCCCCTCTATCCAGTAGATGAGATTCCCCGGACAGGGCTGAAAACTATTCACCTCGGTGCCCGCCCGGTAGATCCCCTGCCAATACTCAGCGCCGACCCTATGGGCCAACAAGCAGAGCAACAGGCCAACAAATAGCCATCGGTTATTTCCAATCCTTCTACTCTGGCGTTTGACCCACATGTTTCACCCTGCACTGTCTCGGCGTCAGCTTCATTATGAGCCATTTCTCTGACCCGGCTAGCCCTGCGCGACGGGCAAGCAGCCTATTAGCGGAAAAACGCCCTCCCCGGCGTATTAGCGGAAAACGAAAAAGCCCCCCGGCGTAAACCGGAGGGCTTGGTGTGAACTGAGCTTGTTTTAGTGCGAGCCGTTGTTAGGAACGACCGCCCTTATCAAACTTGCCACCCTTGTCAAATTTGCGGGGTGCACCAGTGCGCTTGGCATCACCAAACGGACGGTCGCGACCACCTTCCGGGCGAGGACGACGCTCGGCAAAAGGCTTACCACGGCGCTCGGATTGATCCGGCACTTGACCCGTGAATTGGCTGATCTCCAGCTGGCGACCGCAAACACGGGCACGCTTGAGAATATCCATGGTGTCGGTGGGCATGCCTTCCGGCAAATCGACCGTAGTGAAGGTATCGAAAATTTCGATGTGACCGATGAAGCTGCTTTCAAGATCGGCTTCATTGGCGATGGCACCCACGATCTGACCAGGCTTGACGCCATGCTCATAACCCACTTCAACGCGATAACGCTGAGTGGTGACATCCGGATGATCCTTCAGCGGACGCGGGCCGGCAGAGGGCGATTTACGCTCACGACGTTGACGGTCATCACGATCGCCACGGTCGTTGCGGTCAGGACGCTCGTTACGATCGCCACGCTCACTACCCAGAGTGCGCTGTACCGGCTCGAAATGGCTCTCGTCCAGGAACAGAGGCTCATCACCCTTGACCATCTTGGCCAGCGCCGCACACAGATCTAACGGCTCGACGCTATCGTCCTGCAGGAATTCGTTGACCACTTCCTGATACTGCTCCAGATCATCGGAGAGCAGGGTGTCACGGATCTGCTGCTTGAACACTTCCATCCGGTGCTTGTTGATGTCCTGGGCGGAAGGCATGTGCATCGGCTCAATCGGCTGACGTGTAGTGTGCTCAATAGAGCGCAACATGCGACGTTCACGCGGCGCCACAAACAGGATGGCATCCCCGGTACGACCAGCACGACCGGTACGGCCGATACGGTGCACATAAGACTCGGTGTCGTAAGGAATGTCGTAGTTCACCACGTGAGTGATGCGATCCACATCCAGACCACGAGCGGCCACATCGGTGGCAACCAGAATGTCGACCTGACCATTCTTGAGCTTTTCAACGGTACGTTCACGCAGCTTCTGCGGGATATCACCGTGCAGGGCTTCACAGGCATGGCCACGGGCGGCCAGTTTACTGGTCAGCTCTTCGGCTGCAGTCTTGGTGCGCACGAAGGCCAACAGGGCATCGTAAGGCTCCACTTCCAACAGACGGGTCATGGCATCCAGCTTGTGCAGACCGGAAACCAACCAGTAACGCTGACGTACAGTCGATGCGGTACTGGTCTTGGAGGCGATCTTCACCTCAGCCGGTGTTTGCAGATGGCGATGGGCGACACGACGGATCACGTCCGGCATGGTGGCCGAGAACAGGGCGATCTGGCGATCGTGGGGGCACTGTTCGATGACCCACTCCACGTCGTCGATGAAGCCCATGCGCAGCATTTCGTCAGCTTCATCCAATACCAGGGCACGCAGGGCAGACAAATCGAGCTTGCCTTTGCGCATCAGATCCATGACGCGACCTGGAGTCCCGACCACCACTTGCGCGCCGCGCTTCAGGGCACGGATCTGGGTCTCGTAGGAGGAGCCACCATAGATGGGCAGTACATGGAAATCAGACATGTACTTGGCATAGCTCTGGCAAGCCTCGGCAACCTGAATGGCCAGCTCGCGGGTCGGCGCCAGGATCAGGATCTGAGTTGCAGAATCCTTGGGGTCCAGACGGGAGAGCAAAGGCAGGGCGAAGGCGGCTGTCTTACCGGTACCGGTTTGAGCCTGGCCCAGGATGTCACGGCCTTCAAGCAGAGGCGGTATCGCCGCAGCTTGGATAGGAGAAGGGGTTTCGTAGCCTACGTCAAGCAGGGCTTTAAGGATCGGGTCAGCAAGGCCAAGCTCACTAAAGCTCGGTACAACATTTTCAACTTCAGACATAAGTTCTTCCGGTTAAGAGGAATGAAAACGGGCTCCTAGCGGCAAATCTCTTATGTCGCTGCTGGCCCGGTATCGCAAGGGGGGCAGATTATATACATAGCGTAGACCGTTTGTCGCTAGAAATGTGACATTTATCTCATTCATTTGTTTTTTTCTTCAATACGGCCAAGGTAATACGGCTAGTACAGATCAGGTGCTGAGCCTCATCATGGATCTCTATCTGCCACAGCTGAGTGGTCGCGCCCAAGTGCAGGGGACGTGTGGTTCCCGTCACTAATCCGTGTCGCTTGGCACGCACATGATTGGCATTGATTTCGAGCCCCACACAGCAGCGGCTCAGGTCAACACACATGTTGCCCGCGACCGAACCCAGCGTCTCGGCCAGCACAACGGAGGCGCCCCCATGCAACAAGCCCATAGGCTGTTGCGTGATGGCAATCACCGGCATGGTGGCCTGCAGAAAGTCCTCACCTATGGCACTGTAGCAGATGCCCAGATGGGCGATCAGCGTCTGTTGGGCCCCGGCATTGAGACTCTCCAGCGTAAATTCTCGCTTCCAGATGGCCATTTTTTCTCCAAAAAGTAAGGGCATGACCTGGTGTCATGCCCTCGAGTTTACTCGCCCTGAACGCTAACCGCATCTACTGCGGGCGCGTCAGTTCAAGGATTAGAGCAGGCTCAAAAGAGCCTGCAGCGGATGGCGTAACTTCTCCCCCTCCATGCGCTTGACCTGACTGCGGCAGGAGTAGCCGCTGGAGAGGCAATCGCCCTTGGGCAGCTTGGCCAGCGCCGGACCCCAGCTCATGTTGTAGATGTTACGGGAGTCCTCCAGGTGCTTCACATCATGGCCATAGGTTCCCGCCATGCCGCAACACCCCACGGCCACCGGCTTGAGCTCGGCCCCCAGATGGGCAAACAGTGTGGCCCAATCCCCCTGAGTGGAGGGTTTGGCGGTTTTCTCGGTGCAGTGGCCCAGCAGGTGGAACACCGGCTTATCGGAGCGGGTTTTGCCTGTGATCTTCGGCAACACCGAGAGCAACCACTCCTGCGGCAGTTGCACATTGAACTCGCCACGCGCATCACCCAACGCCTTGGCATACTCATCCCGGTAACAGAGCACCATGGCAGGATCCGGCCCGACCATGGGGATCCCCAGCTTATGCAGCCGGTTGAAGAACTGGGCCGCATTGGCCGCCGTACGCGCGAAGCTACGCAGGAAACCCTTGATATGCTGCGGCTTGCCATTGGGCTTGAAGGGTAACAGCAGAGGACGGTAGCCCAACTTTTCAATGAGCAGGATGAGATCCCGCACCACAGGGGCATCGTAGTAGGAGGTAAAGGGATCCTGCACCACCAGCACTATCTGGCTGCGAGCCTCGGCAGAGAGCTGCTCGAGTTTTTCCAGATTGAACAGGCTGGCATCATGACCGGCCAACTCCTGCTTGAGCGTAGGCTCGCTCAGGATAGGCACATCGACCATACCTATGCTCTTCTCGGTCACCTTCTGTACCCAGCTCTGTTTCAAGAAGAAGTTCACCACCCCCGGCGCCTTGGCCATCAAAGGCGCATAGGACTCCACGGTCGCGACAAAGTAATCCTTGGCCGGACGCAAATAACGCTGGTGATAGAGCTCGATGAAGCGAGAGCGGAACGCAGGGACATCCACCTTGATGGGGCACTGACTGGAGCAGGCCTTACAGGCCAGACACCCCTGCATCGCCTCCATCACCTCATGGGAGAAATCATATTCGCCACGGGCCTTAGCCAGGGTATTACGTACCCGCGCCACCAGCTCATGCCAACGGATACCGCCATTGTGGATCTCCACCTCTTCGGCCAAAGGATCATAGCCCTGGAGCTGCAATTGGCGCAGCCACTCGCGCATCAGGCCAGCACGCCCCTTGGGTGAATGCCGGCGATCACCGGTCAGCTTGAAGGAGGGACACATGGGCGAGCTGAGTTCGAAGGTAAAACAGAGGCCATTGCCGTTGCAGTTGACCGCATCGGCAAAGCTGTCACGCACCGTCACCGGGATCTGGCGATCCAGACCACCGCGCTTGAGCGCATCCACCGAGACCAGTTGGGCCTCGACCCCCATAGGCGTACAGATCTTGCCCGGGTTCATGCGATTGCGAGGGTCGAAGACCGCCTTGATCTTGCGCAGCTCATCGAACAGCTCACCAAAATAGGCTGGGCCATACTCGGAGCGGAAGCCGCGACCATGCTCACCCCACATCAGACCACCATACTTGGCCGTCAGAGCCACCACCTGGTCGGAGATCTTACGCAGCACCACCTCCTGCTCCGGATCGCACAGATCCAAGGCGGGGCGCACATGCAGCACACCGCAATCCACATGACCAAACATGCCATAGGCAAGCTGGTTGGCGTCCAACAGGGCGCGGAACTCCATGATGAAGTCGGCCAGTTTCTCTGGCGGCACGGCCGTATCTTCGGTGAAGGCCACCGGTTTCTTGCGCCCCTTGGCATTACCCAGCAGGCCCACGGCCTTCTTGCGCATGCCATAAATGGTTTCTATGCTCGCCAGATCATCGCAAAGCTGGTAGCCAATCACCCCACCCTCGCCCGCGGCCAGCAGCGCATCCAGACGAGCACACAGGGCTTCCACCTTGCGCATCTGCTCGTCGGCGCTATCACCGGCAAACTCGACGATGTTGATGCCCATCATCTCCTTGCCGGGCACATCTTCAATCAGATGCTTGACCGAATGCCAGATGATGTCACCCCGGGCCAGATCCAGTACCTTGGAATCGACGGTTTCGACCGACAAGGCTTCGGCAGCCACCATGACGGGAGCATTGCGCAACGCCGAGGCGAAACTGTCATACTTGACGTTGACCAGGGTGCGGAAGGTGGGAATGGGGGTCAGATCCAGTTTGGCCTCGGTGATGAAGGCCAGGGTTCCTTCCGAACCACACAAGAGGCGGCTTAAATCCACGCCGTCATTGCTCGGATCATAGACATGTTTGAGATCGTAGCCGGTCAGGAAACGGTTTAACTTGGGGAACGTCGCCTCAATCTCCGCACGCTTGTCGCGCGCCGAGGCCAGTACCTGGCGATAGATAGCCCCTTCCCGCCCACTGTCGGCCAACTTGGTGGTCAGCGCCTCACCCTGAAGCGGGCTCGCCTCAACTTGGGTGCCATCTTCTAGCACGGCCGTAACGGCCAGCACATGGGCCGAGGTCTTGCCATAGACCAAAGAGCCCTGCCCGGAGGCATCGGTATTGATCATGCCACCGATGGTGGCGCGGTTACTGGTGGAGAGTTCTGGCGAGAAGAAGAGGCCATGGGGCTTCAAAAATTCGTTGAGCTTATCCTTGACCAGGCCCGCCTGCACGCGCACCCAGCGCTCTTGCAGATTGAACTCCAGAATGCCATGCATGTGCCGGGAGAGGTCAACTATGAGGCCATCGTTGAGAGACTGGCCATTGGTCCCCGTGCCGCCACCGCGCGCCGAGAAGGTGATGCCACTATAGGCACTTTGCGAGGCCAGTTGGCTGAGCAGGATGACATCCGCCGTGCTGCGGGGAAACACCACAGCCTGAGGTAACCACTGATAGACACTATTATCTGTGGCCACCGCCAGACGACTGGAGTAAGAACTCTCTACGTCGCCGGCAAAGCCGCCATCGATAAGGGCCTGCAAAAATGTGTGGTAGAGAGGGGTGATTCCATCCTGAAGATTGAGTCTCGGGATCATGGCTGCCTGACTTCCCTGGTTGCCACCGCGACCGCGGCGAGGTACACGAAAAAAAATGGGCTATATGTATAGCAGCAGCGCCCCATGAACCAAAGCAAAAAATGTCATTTCTCGCACCAGAGGGCGCCCACTTAGTGATAATTTGCTTAGTAGCTGGTAGCCAGGCCTGGTGAGCAACCCGGCTTGGCTACGCCTCTTGTGGTGGGGTGCGCAAACGCGACAGTGAGAGCTGCCAATAGCCCACATCTATCCATTTATCTCGTTTGAAGCCGACTTCCTTGAAGTGGGCCACCTTGGCAAACCCCAACTTTTCATGCAGGTGGATGCTGGCCGCATTGGGCAGGGCAATCCCCGCCATGACGGCATGCAAGCCCGCTTCACGCAGTTGACTCAATAACTCGCGGTATAAGGGGGTGCCCAAGTTACGTCCCCGCGCCTCGGGGGCCAGATAGACCGAACTTTCCACACTGTAGCGATAGGCCGAGCGGCCACGCCAGGCGGTGGCATAGGCATAGCCCAGCAGTTGGTCACCTTCGACGCAGACCAGCCAGGGATAGAGGGCACTGAGCTGGGCAATGCGCTCACGCATCAGTTCATCACTGACGCCCTGCTCCTCAAAGGAGATATCGGTCTGCTCCACATAGTGGTTATAGATGGCGGCGATGGCACTGGCATCCTCCAACTGCACGGCTCGGATCATGGCGGCACTCCTTGAGGCAATATAAACCTGAGCCAAGATTAGCCTATTCCCACCGTCTCTACCGCCAACGGGGTCAAATCCTGCAAAAAGTCGACCACCTGAGCCGGGGACAAAGGCCGCGAGAAGAGGTAGCCCTGATAGAGGTGGCATCCCAGCTGCTCCAATATGGCCAACTGCTCCGGCTCTTCGACACCCTCGATCAGCAACTGAGCATCCAGGGTCTGACTCAAGACCTGAATGGTGCGCACCAGCTTGCGCTTGCGCTCGTTGCTGGTGATGTCGCGGATAAGACTCCGATCGATCTTGATCTTGCTGACCGGCATGTTGACCACCCGTCCCAGTGAGGAGTAACCGGTGCCAAAGTCATCCACCGCCACCGAGATCCCCATCTTGCGCAGCAGAGTCAAACGCTTGTAAAGCGACGACTCATCTTCGGTGAAGGCACTCTCGGTGAGTTCAATCTCCAGGGCATCACTGGACAGGCCATACTGTTTGCAGAGGGTCAGCCAGTGCCGTACCAGCGCATCATCGGCCAACTCATGGGTGGAGAAATTGACCGAGATACGCGGTGGCACTATGCCCTGGGCCTGCCACTGTTTACGATCCCGACTGACACGCAACAGCATGGCCTCGGTCAGCGCGATGGAGAGACCATGTTGCTCGGCCAGGCGACAGAAGTGCGCCGGACTGACAAATCCCAGCTTGGGATGATTCCAGCGCGCCAGCGCCTCCATGCCGGTAACGCATTGGCGTTCGGTGCAATACTGGGGTTGATAGGCGGCCGTGATCTGCTTGTTGGCCAGCGCCATCTTCAGATCCTCCAGTAAAGAGGCATCATCCTTGTCCTGCATGTAACGTTCGGCATCGAATATCTGAATGCCGACCCGGCCATGGAGCTGCTCCAGCGCATAACGCACATGGCGCAGCAGCAGCTCAGGTGCCGCCGCCTCTGGTCGTAACAGCACTCCGCATTTGAGCCCAGCCGCCGGCGCCACGGCCATCAACCTCGCCACGGCCTGTTCCAGCAGTTGCCCGGCCGTCGCCTCACCGCCATCGTAGAGCGCCAGCAACAGGGTGTCGGGATCCCAGGCACAGAAGAAATCAAGATGACTCCACTGGGGCTGCAACTGTTTGGCCAACCAGTTAGCCGAATAAGGGTGCTGCTCATGCAAGCGGGTATGAACCTTGATCATGGCGAGCAAGCCAGGCGCCTGCTGTGCGGCAAACACCTGCCGTAAACGAGCGAGAAAAGAGGAGAGATTGGGCAGGCCCGTCAGCTCATCAAACCAACGCAACTGCTGAGTATGCTGCTCTACCTTCTGCAACCGCTGCCGCAGACGGCGGTTCTCGGTGTGATCATCGATGAGCAACAACTGGTGCAACCCCCCCGCCAATCCGGTGGAGGTCACATGCCACAACTTATCTTCACTCAGCTTGCAGGGCCACACCCCCACCTGCTGCAGTGAGCTCAGCAGATGACCGGGTAACCACAGGGCCAGGGATTGACCTTCCGGCTTGTCATTGCCCAGTAAACGACGGGCTCGGCGATTACAAGCCTCAATGTTGCCCTGCTTGTCGATAACCAGGCGTCCCTGCTCCCCCGACTCAAAGATCAGGCGATAGAAACTGTTGTTGCGAGCCATCTCATTGAGCAGCGTCTGGCGCTGCTCCAGCGAGGCGGCAAAGGACTTCATGACACGCGCGACAGCCAGAGGAAAACAGATATTGAAGAAGATGAAGATGAGCCAATGTAGATAATGATGAGAATTGGGCAGGGTGATATCAATGCCGAAAACGGCAGGCAGTGGCCGGTTGTAGAGGAGAAAACCAAAGGGCAACAGGTTGAAAACCATACAGCCGATAGCCACCCGCAAGCCGAGTAACAACAAAGCCACAAGCGGCAAGCTGTAAAGAAACAGGCTGCCCAACTTGGCCAGCTCGGCATCGTGAATAAACAGCTGCATGCACAGGCCGCCCCCCACTATAGTGCCAAGCATGAGCCAGGCCATGAGCTGGTAATAGCGGGGAGCCAACCAGGCCTGCACCAGCAGCAGGGAGTAAAAGGAAAAGTTGATGAAGGGGACTTCATAGCGACCGACCATGGCGGCCTTGTAGCTGGAGTGTACCGCTACCCCCAACACCAGCAACAGACCACACAGGCAGATGATGCGCAGGGCACTGCTGCGGCTCAGCCTGAACTGATCTTTACCATCCCGACCGAACTTGTCTAATAAGAGAAACTCTTGCACCTTGGAGAGCATGACGACACGCGGCCCTGTAACCTGATTCCCACTGCCGCGACATTAATGATTTACTCAGTAAATATCGAGTATGAAAAACCAATCCGTTGGGGATTTTTCGCATTTTTACATATGCCCGCTTACCAAGTGTGCCGTTTGCTCGGCTTCTGAGCAAAACGATACGACCCTGCTCTCTCTTAAGCCTTCTTTGCTCGTAACCAAGCAACCGGGGATTGTGATGCAGATCACAATGAATTCCCTCAACTGTGGCCATTGGTTGCCATGCTAAATCGCTTTAGCTAGTTTAACAGAAACGCTATTGCAAACGAGGTGAGACATGAATAATCGAGTCTGGGTGCTGGGCGATGCGGTGGTCGATCTGATCCCCGATGGCCCAGAGCGTTACCTGAAGTGTCCAGGGGGGGCTCCGGCCAATGTGGCGGTCGGTGTGGCCCGGCTAGGAGGCAACAGTGGTTTCATCGGCCGAGTGGGCCAAGACCCCTTGGGCCGCTTCCTGTGCCAGACCCTGCAGCAAGAAGGCGTTGCCACTGAGCAGCTGGCGTTTGACTCCCAGCATGGTACCTCGACCGTGCTGGTGGAGTTGGATGAGCAGGGCGAGCGCAGCTTCCATTTTCTGGTTCGCCCCAGCGCCGATCTCTTCCTGACCGAGACCGAACTCCCCCATTTCTCCCCCGGCCAATGGCTGCATCTGTGCTCCATCGCCCTGTCGCAAGAGCCCAGCCGCAGTGCGGCCTTTGCCGCCATGGCCCAGATCCGGGCTGCGGGTGGCTATGTCAGTTTCGACCCGAACATCCGCCTGGAGATGTGGGCCAAGCCGGAGGAGCTCAAACCCTGCCTGGAGCGCGCCTTATCGCTGGCCACCGCAGTCAAGCTCTCCTGTGAGGAGCTGGCCTATTTAGGCGGCGCACAGGATATGGCCACCAGCATCCAGGCGCTGATGGCGCGCTATCCGATCGCACGGCTGTTTGTCACCCTGGGGGCCGAGGGCGTTCTGGTTCATGATGGCCAGCAGCTACACCGACTGCCCGCCTATCGCGTCACCCCGGTTGATACCACAGGTGCCGGTGATGCCTTCGTGGCAGGACTGCTGGCCGGGCTAGCCGAACGAGACGCTCTGCCGGAGTGGCGTGAACTACAACCCATAGTCGCCCAAGCCCAATATTGTGGGGCCTTGGCCACCACAGCCAAAGGTGCCATGACCGCCCTGCCCTACCGGGAGGCGCTGCTCGAGGGGCTCCCCCACGCTGCTGGCTAACACTAAACCAGCTCACCTCTTAAGCCGGGTCCCTAACCCGGCTTTTTTATGCCGGAACGTCATGCTCTGCGCACAAAGGGGGTCATATGTACCCTGCTCACTTGGCGATATATTCGGCACAACACAGAAATTGCTGGAACGATCACAATTGCTGAAACGGGTTAGCTGATTTTTTTGCACCCGGCCTTGGCTCTGGCTAATCTCAACTCAGCAAAACCGGTTTAGCAGTTCAGCAAAATAATAGAAGTGCCCTACAGCCAAAGGAACGACCACATGACCAAACTCACCTACCTTGCCTCCGCCATCACACTGGCGATGATGGGATCCATGCAACCAGCGGCAGCAGCAGCCAACTCGCTGGAAAACCGCCTGGAAGCGCTGGAACAACGCTTGGAACAAGCCGAACAACGTGCCAGCTCAGCCGAAGCACGCGCTCAGGCGGCAGAGCAGAAGACTCAGGAGCTGGCTACCCGCACCAGCCAAACCGAAGCGAAAACCACCCAGGTAACTCAACGCACCGATGCTCTGGAGACCAAGACCCTGGCCGGTACGGGTGTTGAATTCCATGGCTATGCCCGCTCAGGCTTATTGATTAGTGATAGCGGTACCGGCACCGAGGGCGGTCCCTATGTGACACCGGCTGGCTCAACCGGTGGGGCCGTGGGGCGCCTGGGTAATGAACCCGATACTTACATGGAGCTCAATCTGGAGAAGAAAAGCACCCTAGATAACGGCGCCACCACCCGTTACAAGGTGATGCTGGCCGATGGCCAACGCAGCTACAACGACTGGACCGGCAGCAGCTCCAGCCTGAACGTACGCCAGGTCTTCGCCGAGCTAGGCACCCTGCCCACCTTCACGGGTGCGGCCAAAGACGCCACCCTGTGGGCCGGCAAGCGCTTTGATCGGGACAACTTCGACATCCACTGGCTCGACTCGGACATCATCTTCCTGGCCGGTACCGGCGCCGGTGTCTATGACCTCAAGTGGTCGGACTCAGCCAAGAGCAACTTCTCTCTCTATGGCCGCAGCTTTGGCGCCCTGGATGATGTCAACAGTGACATCCAGAACTACATACTCACCAGCAATAACTACTTCGGCAAGTTCCAGTGGATGGTGAGCGGCCTGAAGGCCAAAGACAACGATGCCCGGGAAAACGTAGGCTCAGCCGGCACGACTCACGGCGCCGACAAGGGCTTCCATACCATGCTGGCCTATCATGGCGACAGCTTCTATGGCATGCGCTCAGGGTCATCCAAGACAGCCCTGCTCTACGGCCAGGGATTGGGTGCCGAGGTCAAGGGCTTAGGTTCAGACGGCAATCTGGGCGAGGATGCCCAAACCGTGCGTCTGGCCAGCTATGGCACCACGGCCATCAATGATAACTGGAGCCTAGCCCCGGCTCTGCTGGCCCAAAGCAGCAAGGATCGTTATGTGAAAAATGACGACTACCAGTGGGTGACCGCCAACGCCCGCCTGCTGCAAAACATCACCGAAAACTTCATGCTGGCTTATGAAGGCAGCTATCAATACATGGATCTGGATCCACAAGGGTATCTGGGTCGCCAGGCGGTAGATGGCGGCTTCTACAAACTCACCTTCGCCCCCACCTTCAAGGCCGGAGAGATAGCCAACTTCTTCAGCCGCCCCGAGCTGCGGGTGTTTGCCACCTATATGGATTGGGATAAGAAGCTGGATGGCTACGCGACAGATGACTCCTTTGGCAAGGCCGGCTTTACCGCCGGTGGCCAATGGAACTTTGGCGTCCAGATGGAAACCTGGTTCTAGCCTCAAACACGACACCATTTAACGCCATACAATTAGGAGTGCGGCAGCTTGCCTGCCGCCATATAGAATCGAGGTTTATATGAATTATCAAGCCACAGCCAACGCCTTGTTGCCCCTATTGGGCGGCAGGGAGAATATCGCCAGTGCCGCCCACTGTGCCACCCGCCTGCGGCTGGTACTGGTAGATGACAGCAAGATCAACAAGAGCGCCATTGAGCAGCTTGAGGGCGTGAAGGGCTGCTTCAGCAACGCCGGTCAGATCCAGATCATCTTTGGTACCGGCGTCGTCAACAAGGTATTTGCCGAATTCAGCCAGGCGGCAGGCATCACCGAAGCCAGTAAAGCCGAGCTGACCGATATTGCCGCCAAGAAGCTCAATCCGCTACAACGAGCCGCCCGTCTGCTCTCCAACATCTTCGTGCCCATCATTCCGGCCATAGTCGCCTCCGGTCTGCTGATGGGGCTTCTGGGTATGGTGCGCACCTATGGTTGGGCTGACCCGGACAGCGCCATCTTCATTATGCTGGATATGTTCAGCTCAGCCGCCTTCATCATACTGCCCATCCTCATCGGTTTTACTGCCGCACGGGAGTTTGGTGGTAACCCCTACCTGGGGGCAACCTTAGGGGGGATCCTCACCCATCCGGCCCTGACCAATGCCTGGGGTGTGGCCGGTGGCTTCAAGACCATGGACTTCTTCGGCCTCGATGTGGCCATGATTGGCTACCAAGGCACGATATTCCCTGTGCTGTTGGCGGTCTGGTTTATGAGTCTGCTGGAAAAACGACTGCGCAAGGTGATCCCCGATGCGCTGGATCTGATCCTGACCCCTTTCCTCACCGTGATCATCACCGGCTTTGTGGCCCTGCTGTTCATTGGCCCAGCAGGTCGCGCCTTGGGCGATGGTATCTCCTTTGTCCTGAGCACCCTAATTGATCAGGCTGGCTGGCTGGCGGGTCTGGTCTTCGGCGGCACCTATTCGGCCATCGTCATCACCGGTATCCACCACAGCTTCCATGCCATCGAGGCTGGCCTGCTGGGTAACCCGAAGATCGGCGTCAACTTCCTGCTGCCCATCTGGGCCATGGCCAACGTGGCGCAGGGTGGCGCCTGTCTGGCCGTCTACTTCAAAACCCGGGACGCGAAGATCAAAGCCATCGCCGTGCCCTCCGCCCTCTCGGCCCTGCTGGGGATCACTGAAGCGGCTATCTTCGGTATCAACTTGCGCTTCATGAAGCCCTTCCTGGCCGCCCTGGCCGGTGGAGCCTTGGGCGGTGCCTGGGTTGTCGCCAACCATGTGGGCATGACAGCGGTGGGCCTGACCGGCATACCGGGGATCGCCATAGTGCAAGCCAGCTCAGTCGTCAGCTACCTTATCGGTCTGGTGATTGCCTTTGGTTCGGCCTTCGTTATCTCCTATTTGCTCAAGTATCAAACGGACAGCGAATAATGCGCGAAACCTCGTTACTCAAACAACTGGCCCGCTCTTTAATGAGCGGGCAACTCACAGCGGCGGCCGATCCTTATCGGCCCCACTGGCATCTGGCCCCGGCTGTGGGGCTGCTTAATGATCCCAATGGCTTTATCCAGCACAACGGACGCTATCACCTCTTCTACCAGTGGAACCCGCTGGCCTGTGCTCACGGTGCCAAATTCTGGGGCCACTGGAGCTCCAGCGACTTGCTGCAGTGGCGTCATGAGCCGGTGGCGCTGGTTCCCAGCCAAGAGTACGAACGTAATGGCTGCTACTCAGGTTCCGCCGTGGTGAGTGCTGAGAAAATCGTGCTGGCCTACACAGGCAACGTGAAATTTCCGGATGGTTCACGCACCGCCTATCAGTGTCTCGCCGTCGAGAACGAGCAGGGGGAATTCGACAAACTGGGGCCTGTGCTGGCACTGCCTGAGGGTTACAGCGGCCATGTGCGCGACCCCAAGCTCTGGCGCCATGATGATCTCTGGTACATGGTACTGGGCGCCCAGGATCGGCAAGGCCAAGGCAAGGTGCTGCTGTTTCGCTCCGAGGATCTGCACAGCTGGCATGCCATGGGCGAGATCGCCGGCTCCGGGCTCGGTGGCTTGGGGGAGTTCGGCTACATGTGGGAGTGCCCGGACCTTTTCACCCTGGCCGGCCAAGAGCTGCTCATCTGCTGCCCCCAGGGGGTGCCCGCCCAGGAGGAGCGTTACCTCAACACCTTCCAGACCGGTTATCTGCTGGGGCAACTCGACTACGACACTGGCCACTTTACCCACGGAGCCTTTGAGGAGCTGGATCTGGGGTTTGAGTTCTACGCCCCACAAACCACCCAAACCGAAGATGGTCGGCGGCTGCTGTTTGCCTGGATGGGGATCCCCGATGGCGATGAGTTCTACCAGCCGACGCTGCAACAGGGGTGGATCCATATCATGAGCTGCCCGCGGGAGTTGAGCCTGGTCGGCAACCAGCTCTACCAGCAACCGGCTCGGGAGCTTAAACAACTGCGTCAGGAGGCCAGCCAGTGGCAGGGCATAGCCCAGCAGGCGCCCCAGTTGGCCGCCAGCCGTGCCGAATTGCTGCTCTACCCGACGGGTCCCTTCTCGCTGAGCCTGGGTAATACGCTCGAGCTTGCCTGGGATGGCTCTCGACTGAGCTTAAGCCGCCACAACCTGCGGACCGGCCAGATCGAGCAACGCTTCTGGCGCGGTGAACTTGAGCAGTTACAGCTGTTGCTGGACAGTTCCAGTGCCGAGATCTTTATCAATCAGGGCGCTGCCGTGATGAGTTCTCGTTATTTCCCCGCGTTGGCACCCCTTATCAGTTGGCAAGGCGAGTCACATCTGGCACTGCGCTACTGGTCGTTGGCCCCCTGCGTGATAGAATGAGGCATAGTTCCATCGCCAAGAACCCCACAGTGAAATCGAGCAAACGCATCACCATCAGCGACATAGCCCAGCTGGCCGGCGTCTCCAAGGCGACGACCAGCCTGGTGCTCAATGGTCGCAGCAAGGAGTATAGGGTCGCAGACGAGACACGGGATCGCATCCTGGCCCTGGCCGCTGAACACCACTACCAGCCCAGCTTTCATGCTCGCTCCTTACGCTCCACTCGCAGTCATACCATTGGCCTGGTCGTGCCTGAGCTGACCAACTATGGCTTTGCCTCGATTGCCCGCGAGCTGGAAACCCTCTGCCGAGAGGCGGGCCTGCAGTTGCTCATCGCCTGTAGCGACGAAAACCCCAGTCAGGAGATGATGGCCGTAAACAACCTGGTGCAGCGTCAGGTGGATGGTCTGATCGTGGCCTCCAGCGCCCTCTCGGATGGCGAGTACCTGAAGATCAACCACTCCTTGCCTGTGGTGCAACTGGATCGCCACATAGCCGACTCCACCCTGCCGCTGGTGATCACCGACTCGGTGGCCGCCACCGCCGAACTCATCGAGACAGTGGCGCGGCTACATCCAGACGAGATCTACTATCTGGGGGGGCAGCTGCGGCTCTCCCCCAGTCGCGATCGTCTGCAAGGTTATGAATTAGGTTTGCAGCAGGCAGGGGTCGAGCTTAAGGCCAACTGGATCCGGCACGGCAACTACTCACCCAGTTCCGGTTACGAAATGATGGCCAGCCTCTGTGCCGAGCTGGGGCGCCCACCCAAGGCGCTGTTCACCGCCGCTTGCGGCCTACTGGAGGGGGTGTTGCGCTATCTGAATCAACACCAGTTGATGGACAGCGATATTCACTTGTGCAGCTTCGATGACCACTACCTTTTTGACTGTCTACCCTTGCGTATCGACACAGTGGCACAGGACTGTACCGGGCTGGCCCAGCGGACCTTTGCCCTGATCACCCAACTCATCGACCAGCAGGAGGTGACCGACTCCCGCCTCTATCTGCCCGGGAAGATCCACTGGCGTCATGTCGCCTCACGGGAGCTTAAGCTATGAACTCCAAGCACCTCTTCATCTCCTGGGTCCTCTGGCTATCCTCGCCGCTCGCCTGGTCCCAAGCCACAGTGCCCACGGCCGATGCGCGCCACAGCGGGCAGGCCGCCATACGCCAGCAAGCCGACAAGCTGGCCAATGAGTGCCAGACTATGGTCAGTTTTCGTTTGGGCGGCTTGATGACACTACGGATTGAGCGGGTGGTAGAGCCGGTGGCCCCTGCCACCATTTGGGCCGTGGTGGGCGAGGATAAAAAGAAAACTCCCCCCATCAGCTTTATTTGCCAGTTTGCGCAAAAAGGCCAAGGGTGGGAGTTGAGTAAGCTTGAGCTATTGCAGTTGGCACCCGAGACTAAGGTTACTCAGTCACCAGCGCCATGAGCAGATGGTCAAGATGCTCCAGCAGGATCACACCAAACGGGGTGAGGAAACCGCCATCGGCGCTAGTAATGATACCCTTGGCGTGAAGACGTAAGGCGGCCGCTTGCATAGCCGGCTCGCAATCCTGCCGCACCTTGATCCCCAGCTCCAAATTTTTCAAATCAAAACAGGCCAGCAGATTCAGGTCTTCAATAAAAGAGGGCTGATTAAGTTGTTCTTTGCGCATAAGAGATCCTTCTAATACTCACGATACCCAAGCACCTTAGCATGGCCTCCCCGGCGCTATTTGCGTGTCAGCGCAAACAATCAGGAGTTGTGCCTACCAAGATATTCGCTCAGATGAGTCTTGCCACCCGACTTGACGCCCATCAACCCGATACCCAATATGGTTTTGTTAAGCCGATCCCGGATGCAACAGCAAAGGAATAGACATGAAGCAATGTGATCGCGCCCTGGCCCAGCAATTGCTGGCAGAGGCGGCCAACTCTCCTCGCCTGCGTAGCCACCAACTCTGGCACCAAGATCATCAAGATACAGTGCAACGTATGCTGATCGCCGCCCAACCCGGCAGTTATGTGGCCGCCCACCAACATACCCAGCAGTGGGAGTGCCTGATCCCGGTTTATGGCGAGGTTGACTGCTTGAGTTTTGACGAACAGGGCACCCTACTTGAGCGCCGACGGCTGACACCAGGAGATGTGCTCGAGATGCCCGCGGCGACCATGCATACCCTGGTTTTCAACCAGCCCTGCTGCCTGTTCGAGGTCAAACCTGGCCCCTTTGCCCCCTCCCAGTTCGCTGAGTGGGCCCCCCAGGAGGGGCAGGCAGGGGTTGC
Organism: Pseudaeromonas sp. HNCC25DJ180; assembly: GCF_055413345.1. Lineage (NCBI taxonomy): Bacteria > Pseudomonadati > Pseudomonadota > Gammaproteobacteria > Aeromonadales > Aeromonadaceae > Pseudaeromonas > Pseudaeromonas sp. HNCC25DJ180. Next base: position 144,195 of record NZ_JBVAYF010000011.1, on the reverse strand, counting down.
GGAGTTCCAGGCTTGGCTCATAACCGCTCAGCCCGGTGATCAGTGCCCTATTTAGCTCCCCGTCACGCCAAAGCGCCGCTACCTCCCTTGCCCTGTAGCGGCGCCATTGTTGAAGCCACTACACCACCGCTACGCAGGCCAGTCTGCCCACTTCCCCCCCCTATAGCCACCCATGATAGCCACCCATGATAGCCACCCCCGGCCGCTGGTTATGAAAATAGTAACCCTGACTACTGACATGGTTATCATGAGCTATACTGTGATTTAGTTAACATTAACGCAACAACCGAGAGGTTAGCCCTGCGGCACCAAACTCGATCCCATCACAGGAGATGAGGTGTCGCGCACCTAACCGCATCCGTCAGAGCTCTGGCTCACTGGTTCCCCGCGCCTTGGTAGTCTGACCATGCAACGTGTCATCGCCATACTCAGTGATGGAGGAACTATTCCATGAACAAACGAGTGATGCTTACGATCGCCCTGCTACTAGGCAGCAGCCAGGCCCTGGCCAGTAGCGCCTATGGGGATCTCAACAACTTTGATGCAGTCAACGATACAAACCAGGCGTGTCACGGTCTGGAGATAGAGCTCGAAGGCATACATAGCACAGAGATCACCTATACCTACGACTGGAGCCGTTACGGCACGCCCATCATCCGCGAAGATGTTGCGCCGGATGGCGTCACCCCCAGAGTGTTTGTACGCTTCGAGAGTAAAAAAGATCCGGCGACCAATCAGTTTCTCGCCACCACAGTGCCACAAGACCCGGCTAACCCCTTCCCCGCCACCCTGGGGCACCAGTGCACTGATCCCTCCGCCGTCCCGGCGGTATGCGATCACTTCGGGGTAGGCTACTATCCCACGGCCGCCGACCCCACCACGACCCCACCCACCCCAGCCAAACCCTCACTCATTCGCTACAACTGGTTGGTGGAAAGCCCGACCGCACCGGGTACGCTGGTGCTGGGTTCGGCATTGAATGTGGCCACCCCTATCTATACCTACTCGCCTCCTGTGCCGGCCCTTAACCAACCGGCCCAGGTACAAGCCGTGATCCAGGCTCCGCCCCCACCCCAACCTGAGCTGGCGCCACCGGTACAAGCAAAATTTGGCGAGGCGATATGGGCCAAGGAGATCAAAACCTCCGCTAAGAACGATCAGCCGATCAAGCTTGAGGCCCTGGTCGATGACGACCCCAACGCCCAGAACGAAGTGAACTGGCTGAACGATAAGCCAGGGGATGGCGTCGCCGTTGAGGCACAAACCGAAGTCGAATGGCGCATGATGCAGACCGAATTTGCCAAGCTCAATGACCCCAACAATCCAGGCGGCGCCAATGGTGAGCTGGCCGGACAGCCAGAGGAGTTACCTAACGGCGATGAGATAGTCACCCGCCGCTATGAGTTTTACCGCTATGCCGCCGATGACAGAGGGCTCAATCCCGATCTGACCGATGCCGATGGCTCCTCCATTGATGGCGAGACAGGGGAAGCCATGTGCAGCGAAGTCAATCCCACCACGGATCCGGCCTCGGCCAACTACCTCCATGGTCTGAGCAGTAGCGTGACTGTAACGGATGCAAATGGTGATAGCTACACCATAGATTGCAGCAAGCGGATCGTGGTGGGCAACTTCATCGGTGCGCAAATGGCGGGTTTCAATGCCAACACTGAACTGGGGCTCATAGAGCATATTCAAGATTGGGACACTAATTCTGCAGAGGGCTATCTGGCCCGCACCGTGGTGATTGGCGGCATGCCCCCCTATACAGTCACCCTCACTCATGGCGCCCTGCCGACCGGTCTGAGCCTGGATCCAGCGACAGGCATCTTGTCACAAAGCGGCAATCCTGTGCTCGGCACCTATAACTTCACCCTGCAGGTGAGCGACACCAGCCCCTCGCCACTACCGGTAAGCAAAAGCTATACGGTCCGGGTTGGTGACCCCAATGCCGCCATTCAATACCCCCTACTGGTTGCCAAAACCGGCAACGGCACCGGCTCGGTAAGTGGTGCCGGTGGCGAGATCAGCTGTGACCCCATCTGCTCTGCTTGGCTCACAGCTGGCACCCAGGTCACACTGCAAGCCACGCCGGCTGTCGGCACTCAATTTAGCGGTTGGAGCCTGGCCTCTTGTCCTGGTACCGCGCCTTGCGCCTTCACCATGGATGGCGATAAGACACTCAGCGCCAACTTTACCTTGCAGCAATTGTTGCTGGCGGTGAGCAAGAGTGGGACGGGTTCAGGCACAGTGACGGGTAATGGCATCAACTGCGGCAATCTCTGCTCGCTCACGCTGGATTACGGCACAGCCGTAACACTCACCGCCACACCAGCCGTGGGTAGCCAACTCGCTAGCTGGAGCGGTTGCGCCACCAGCACAGCCACCAGTTGTAGCACTACCATGAGTGCGGCCAGAAACATCACAGCCAGCTTTAACACCCTGCCGACGACCTATAAGGTGACAGTCAGCCTCAGTGGCTTGGGCAGCGTAGCCAGTAGTCCCAAGGGGATCAGTTGCGGCAAAACCTGCAGCAAATCCTTCACCACAGGCTCCACTGTCACACTGACCGCCACCCCGGCCAGAAAGCACACGTTCGTCAAGTGGACAGGAACCGTCTGTAATAATCTGACCGCGACCAAGTGCACCGTGCCCATCACCCAGGATCAAACGCTGGTGGCCACCTTCAACTGAGTGTGAAATCAGCTCTAGCCGGAAAAAAACAGGGCGCCCCGTAGGCGCCCTATTTATCTGGCTGCGATGAGGCTGGTTACAGCTCAATCACATCAAAGTTCACTTCTGGATTGACGTCGGCCGCGTAGTCCACACCGCTCCAGCCAAAACCGAAGAGCTTCAGGAATTCATCCTTGTAACCCTGGTAGTCGGTCAGCTGCGAGAGGTTCTCGCTGGTGATCTGGGGCCACAAGTCACGGCAGGCTTGCTGCACATCATCACGCAGTTCCCAATCATCCATGCGAATACGCCCCTTCTCATCGGTAGGCGTAGCCTCGCCTGAGTAGAGACGGGTCCAGAACAGACGCTGGATCTGCTCCAGACACCCCTCGTGCAACCCCATCCGTTTCATGATCTGGAATGACATGGAGATATAGAGTGGCATAACCGGAATGGCGGCAGAAGCCTGGGTTACCACGGATTTGAGTACCCCCACATAGGCGGCGCCGCCCTTGGTGGCCAGCTTGGCGCCGATGGCGGCACTGGCGCGATCCAGATCTTCCTTGGCGCGGCCCAGGGTGCCATGCCAGTAGATGGGCCAGGTCAGATCGGTACCTATGTAGCTGTAGGCTACACTCTTGGCGCCGTCGGCCAGGACACCCGCCGCTTCCAGTGCGTTGAGCCACAGCTCCCAATCTTCGCCACCCATCACCTTGATGGTGCTGGCAATCTCTTCCTCATTGGCCGGTTCAACCTGAGCCTCGACGATCACATCCTTGTTGGTGTCGATGGCCGTGGTCTTATAAACCTCACCAATCGGCTTCAAAGCGGAGCGGATCACCTCACCCGTATCCGGCAGCTTACGTACCGGCGAAGCCAGGGAGTAAACCACCAGATCAATCTGCCCCAGATCGGCCTTGATGAGTTCAATTACCTGATCACGGCACTCGTTGGAGAAGGCATCGCCATTGACACTCTTGGCATACAAACCCGCCTCTTTGGCGGCCTTGTCAAAGGCGGCTGAATTGTACCAACCCGCACTACCGGTTTTCTTGTCACTACCGGGCTTCTCGAAGAAGACACCGATAGTGGCGGCATCAGAGCCGAAGGCCGCCGTGATGCGGGAAGAGAGGCCATAGCCGGTAGAGGCACCGATCACCAGCACACGCTTGGGACCGTGTTCCAGTTTGCCTTTACTCTTGATATAGGCGATCTGTTGACGCACATTGGCCTCGCAGCCGGCCGGATGAGTGGTGGTGCAGATAAAGCCACGTACCTTGGGGGTAATGATCATGGTCGGTTCTCTAGTCGGTTTTGGAAAAAACGAGTCAAATCATACACGATTAGCTGCCACTTGTGATGTCGGATCTGTTGCGTCGCAGAGCGGGCTCCCTATAATCCGCCTATCTCTAGCTCTTTTGACTCTCCGGCAGCCATGTATCAGCTCAGACCCTACCAGCAGCAGGCTGTCGATGCCGTCATTCGTCACTTCCGCAAACGCGCCGAGCCAGCCCTATTGGTGCTACCGACAGGCGCGGGCAAGAGCCTAGTCATAGCCGAGTTAGCCCGTAAGGCTAAGGGGCGCGTGCTGGTGCTGGCCCACGTCAAGGAGCTGGTAGCCCAGAACCATGCCAAGTACCAGGCCCTGGGTCTGCAGGAGGGTGTACAGGCTGATCTCTTCTCCGCTGGCTTGGGTCAGAAAATCAACCAGCGTCGGGTAGTCTTTGGCTCCATTCAATCGGTCGCCCGCAATCTGGATGCATTCATGGCGCCCGTCTCCTTGGTGATCATCGATGAGTGTCACAGAGTAGGTGAAGAGGATGAGAGCCAGTACCACCAGTTGATGACCCACCTGCGCCAGCAAAATCCCGGACTCAAGGTCCTGGGATTGACCGCCACCCCCTACCGACTGGGTCTGGGCTACATCTACAACTACCACTATCGTGGCATGGTTCGCACCACCGAGCCGCGTTTCTTTGCCGAGTGCATTTTCGAGCTCCCCCTGCGCCAGATGATACGCGAAGGCTATCTGACGCCTCCGCGCCTCATCGATGCCCCCGCCGTCCACTACGACTTCAGCCAGCTGCAGCCTAGAGAGAATGGTCTGTTCAGCGACGTGGATATAGAGAGGGAACTCAAACGCCAGGCCCGGGTCACCCCCCATATAGTGCGGCAGATCATCGACTATGCCGCCGAGCGCCAAGGCGTCATGGTCTTCGCCGCCACGGTCGAACATGCCGGAGAAGTGACCGGCCTGCTGCCACCCGGTGAGGCGGCGCTGATCACCGGTGCCACCCCCCTGCCCGAACGGGATAGGCTGATAGCCGAGTTCAAAGCGCGTCAGCTCAAGTATCTGGTCAATGTGGCCGTACTGACCACCGGCTTTGATGCTCCTCATGTGGATTTGATTGTGGTACTGCGGCCGACCGAGTCCCTCTCCTTGTACCAGCAGATCATAGGTCGCGGCCTACGCCTGAGCGACCACAAGCACGAGTGCCTGATCCTCGATTACGCGGGTAATGCCTTCGACCTCTTTGCCCCCGAAATAGGTGAGCCCAAACCTGCTGCCGACACAGTGCCCGTCCAGGTGCTCTGCCCTGCCTGTGGCTTTGCCAATCAATTTTGGGGTCGATTGGATATTTATGGCCAGGTGTTAGAGCATTTTGGTCGGCAATGTCACGGTTTTTTTGAAGATGATGGTGGACATCGAGAATTTTGCGACTATCGTTTCCGGTCTAAAATTTGTGGTCACTGTGGCGCGGCCAATGACATTGCCGCCCGCCGCTGCCACAGCTGCGATGAGCTGCTATTTGACGCCGACGATCAGCTTAAGGCCGCCCTGGCACTCAAGGATGCCAAGGTGATCCGCTGCGCCGGCATGACACTGCATCCGGAACGCAAACAGGGCCGCATCTTGCTGCGGGTCACCTATCATGATGAGGAGGGTGCCGAGCTGAGCGAGCGCTTTGCCTTCGATACGGCAGGCAGCTTGCAGCGCCTGAACCAACACTTGATCGCCCGTCACTGGCGGGCACCGGGGCTAGCCCCCCAACTGGTTACGCTAGAGAGCGTGCTCGATGCCGAGCCGCAGTTGCGCCATCCCGACTTCGTGATTGCCCGTAAGCAGGGGCATGTTTGGCGCATTACCGAGAAAATTTTTGATTATCAGGGCCGCTTTCGTACTGCTTATGCCCTGTAAGAGGTTTATATGAAATTATTATCCACCCTGCTCCGTCCCGCCCTGCTTCTGGTTTCCCTCTGTGGTGGTGCCACGGCAACCGCCTCCATTCCGGTACCAGAAGGCGCCCGCGTGGCCATCGCCTATAAGGTGCCCGGCCAGAGTACGATCCAGGGAGTCCACACGGATGCCTTCATGATCCCGGCCTCCACCCAGAAGGTTTTGACCGCTACCGCCGCCTCGTTGTTTTTGGGGCCCGACTGGCAATTCAAGACTCGACTGCTCGCCGCCCAGGGCGCCATGGCGCAGGCCAAAGCCAGTGGCGGCGTACTAAATGGCGATCTGGTCATCGAATTTAACGGCGCCCCGGATCTGACCCGCCAGGCCCTCATCAACCTGCTGGCCTATGTACGGCAACAGGGGGTCACCCAGATCAATGGCAATCTGCTGCTGGATGTGAGCAACTACGCGGGCTACGACCGAGGCAACGGCTGGTCCTGGAACGATCTGCCGGTTTGTTTCACCGCCCCGGCCTCGGCGGTGATCATAGATCGCAACTGTGTCTTCGCCGAGCTCAAGGCCGACAACGTGGGTCAACTGGCACAGCCGATGATCAAGACAGGCCAACCCATCACCATCACCAGTGCAGCTCAGGTGGTGACACTCAACGACTACTACTCGGGCTGCGAGCTGGAGGTAAACCTGGACTCAGGTAACAACTACCATCTAACCGGCTGCATCCCAGCGCAAAAAGGTAAGCCCTGGCCCCTCTCTTTTGCGGTACAGGACCCCACCATCTGGGGCATCAATATCTCGGGGTGGGCCGCCAAGAGGGCGGGCCTCAACGTGACGGGTAAGGTGCTATCGGTGCGCAAATCCCCCGCAAATCTGGTGGAGATTGCCCATGTGCCTTCCGCCCCCCTAAGCAAGCTGCTGGATCGCATGCTGAAAAAGTCCGATAACCTGATCGCCGACAGTCTGGCCCGCGCCCTGGGGCATCTCTATTTCAAACGTCCCGCCAGCTATGCCACTGGCGCCGATGCCATCCGCGAGATACTGCGCACCAAGGCGGGCATCGATCTGGGCTCGGCCCTGCTGGCCGACGGCTCGGGTCTTTCGGCCCATAACCTCATCAAGGCGAGCCAGATGCTGGAAGTGCTCGATTTTATCGCCCGCAACGATGCCCAGCTCCAGCTTATTGCAAAGCTGCCGGTTGCAGGCATGAGCGGCACCCTGGGCTCGCGCGGCAGTGTGCAGATGCCCCCCCTGGTCAAGAATGTCACCGCCAAAACAGGTACACTGCAAAATGTCTCCAACCTGGCAGGGTTCATGACCACAGCCTCGGGCCAGCGCAAGGCATTTGTGGTGATGGTCAACGGACTCACCTTCCCCCCCAAGGTGCGCCAGGCGTTGAAAGCACACCGCATTGCCTCCCCCCACTACAAGTTTGAGCGCGCCGTGCTGGAGCAGATCTACCGCGAGCAACCGGTGCAGATCAGCGACTGACCGCCATTGTCAGGGGCCTACGGGCCCCTTGACGCGTAAACTCGCGCTCCCACGCCGCCCACAGCCGCACGCCATCCCCGCTTTTTCCGGCAGACGATCCCGCCATGACAAGGGCTCTGCACCAGTACAGCACACCCAGCAACAGATCCACATTAGTTGAAAATTTCAATAATCAGCCTGAAATCTGGTTTTATATTTGTCATAAAGACACTTTTATCGCCACTCACACTAAAAAAATAACCTCACTTGACCGTTGTCACACGGGCGATGAAGGGGAAGAATAGAGGGCTTCGGAGGCGACCGGACGGCCCCTCCCACGGCATTACAGAGGCACAGATGTATTCAATCGACAAATCCCACAAGCTGGACAATGTCTGTTATGACATTCGCGGCCCGGTCCATAAAGAGGCCCGCCGCCTGGAAGATGAAGGCCACCGCATTCTCAAGCTCAACATAGGTAATCCTGCCTCCTTCGGTTTTGATGCCCCGGAAGAGGTGATCAAGGACGTGGTGATCAATATCGCCCAGGGCCAAGGCTACTGCGATTCCAAGGGGCTGTTTGCCGCCCGCAAGGCCATAGCCCAGCACTACCAGCAAAAAGGGTTACGCAAGGCCGATGTGGATGATATCTACATAGGTAACGGCGCCTCCGAGCTTATCGTCATGGCCATGCAGGCCCTGCTCAACAATGGCGACGAGATGCTGGTCCCCGCCCCCGACTATCCCTTGTGGACGGCGGCCGTCACCCTCTCCGGTGGCCATCCGGTGCACTACATCTGCGACGAACAGGCGGAGTGGTATCCCGATCTGGATGACATCAAGAAGAAGATCACTCCCAAGACCCGGGGCATAGTGCTCATCAACCCCAACAATCCCACCGGCGCCGTCTACAGCACAGAGTTTTTGCTGGAGGTGATCGAGGTGGCCCGGCAGAACAAACTCATCATCTTTGCCGATGAGATCTACGACAAGATCATCTATGACGATATCGCCCACCACAGCATCTGTACCCTGTGTGACGATGTGCTGGTCGTGACCTTTAACGGTCTCTCCAAGGCCTATCGCGCCTGCGGTTTCCGCCAGGGCTGGATGCTGGTCAGTGGTCCCAAGCAACATGCCCGCGGCTACATAGATGGGTTGGAGATGCTGGCCTCCATGCGGCTGTGTGCCAACGTGCCCATGCAGTTCGCCATCCAGACCGCCCTGGGCGGCTATCAGAGCATCAATGAGCTGATCCTGCCAGGCGGCCGTCTGCGTGAGCAGCGGGATCTGGCCTGGGAGCTGATCAACGAGATCCCCGGGGTCTCCTGCGTCAAGCCCAAGGGGGCGCTCTACATGTTCCCGCGCCTGGATCCCAAGGTCTATCCCATCAAGGATGATCAGAAGCTGGTATTCGATCTGCTGCAACAGGAAAAACTGCTGCTGGTACAGGGGACCGGCTTCAACTGGCCGACCCCGGATCACTTCCGTCTGGTCTTCCTGCCACAAAAGGAGATATTGCAAGACGCCATCGGCCGCCTGGCTCGTTTCCTCAAGCAGTATCACCAATAAACCAGCACCAACGCGAACATCCGAGGCAGCCCATGGCTGCCTCGCTTTTTTGTATGTTACTGTGCCCGATTTACCGCCTGTATCGACGAAAATCACAGGCTCTAACAAGGAGCGACCATGACTGAACTTAGCCACTTCTTTGCCCACCTCTCGCGGATGAAACTCATCTACCGCTGGCCCCTGATGCGTAATGTACAAAAGGAGAACATCAGCGAGCACAGCCTGCAGGTAGCCATGGTGGCCCATGCCTTGGCGCTGATTGAAAACCGCAAGTTCGCCGGCCAGCTCAATCCGGAGCAAGCGGCCCTGATGGCGCTCTACCACGATGCTACCGAGGTGTTGACTGGCGATCTCCCTACCCCGGTGAAATATCACAACCCGGCGATCGCCCATGAGTATAAAAAGATCGAGAAGCTGGCCGAGCAACGCCTGCTCAGTATGCTCCCCAGCGAGTTCGTGGATGACTTTCGCCCCCTGCTGGACTCAGGCGCCCAGGATCCAGCCCATGTGCGCGTGGTCAAGGCCGCCGATACCCTCTGTGCCTACAGCAAGTGCCTGGAGGAGCTCTCGGCGGGTAACCATGAATTTGAAGTGGCCAAGCGCCGTCTGGAGAAGATGTTGCAGGAGCGCATGACCCCGGCAGTCAGCTACTTTCTGGAGGTATTTATGCCCAGTTTTGCCCTGACCCTGGATGAGATGAATCCCAGCGCCGAATAAATATACAACTACCCCAGCTAGAGCATTGATAAAGTACTAAATAGCAATTCGTGGCATAAGTAATTAATGAAAGTGTCATTTATATCGGTCAGCATGCCGCCCATGATGGCAAAGTGTGATCTGGGTTGTAGTTGAAAAATGATGATGACTGTAAATGCGCGTTACCGACTTGGGGTTGGCATAGCGACTCTGCTGGTTGTGATTGGGCTATTTTTTTGCTGGCGCACGGGCCAAGTCTACGATGCCCTGCGGCTGGAGTGGCTGCAACGCCTGCAACAGGTTCCCGGCATGGCGGTCACCTGGCTGGATGAGGATCGCGGCCTGTTTCATCGCCAGAGTCAGATCCATCTGTGCGTTCTGGACCCGGAGCGCATCCTGAGCTCGGAACAACTGCCGCAGCTCCCCTCGCATCTGCAAGCCCTGTTGCGCCACTCCGGAGTAGTGGATCTCTATGTCAGCCTGGATACCCTGGTACTCCCCGGCCAGTTGCGCGGCCAAGCCGAGTTGCGGTTTGACCAGGGCACCCCAGCCGAGTTGGTGGCTCAGGGTGATCTGACCCCAACCCGCCAGCAGCTCTCCTGGCAAGTGGGTGGCTGGGATAAATTGCTGCAATTTGAGCTGGTCAGCGAAGGGTTGCAGCTGCACAAACCCAATATCAGCTTTACCCTGCAACCCTTTAACCTCCAACTGACACAACGACCCGAGCAGCGGGAACTCAACTGGCAAATTCCAGGTATACAACTGGAGTATGCGCAACGGGTGGTGGAGCTAAACGGCATAACAGGCCAGCTGGGGCTTAAACAACACCAGACTAACTGGTTGATGCCCAGCCTAACGTTCGGCCTGGAGAGCGCACGGATCACCTCCACCCTGGAACAACTCGATCTGCAAAATCTCTCAGTGCAGACATCAGTCCATGCCAACAAACAGGGTCTGCTCTCGCTGGTAGACACCGACTGGCAAGGGGCTTTGACCGCCATTCGCTACCAGTCTGCCTCCAGCCATATTCCGTTGATCCTCAACGATGTGCAGCTGGCACTGCAATTGGGGGGGATAGAGCAGCAGGGGCTGCGTCAGTTGTTCAACGAGTTGAGCCAACCCGGCGGCAATAAACAACGGATATTGCTCGCCATCAACCGCATCACTCGCAGTGGTTTTGCCATCAATCTGGATCGGCTGGCGCTACGACTTTACCAGGGTGAGTTCAGTGCCAATGGGGCGCTAAACTCCCACCCCTTTGATGTTGTCCAGCTACAAAACGTGGCCTCACTGCGCTCTTTGTTGCAGGGCAGTCTGAACGTGAAGGCGAACCAGGCCTTGGCCCAGGCTCTGCTGCCCCAGCAAGAACAACTGCTGGCCATGCAACAAGCCGGCTTTCTGACCCTGGATCAAGATAGCGCCGGCAATATCAACAGCCGCCTGCGTATGGTCAATGGCAAACTCTCCGCCAACGGCGTGGCCCTGCCCTGGTGATAGGCTAACTCAGAGTAATCAAGACGGGGGCTGGGTCAACCCCTGCAAGATGGCACAATCCGCCACCGTACTGCTGGTTTGGCAACGTTGGCGCAACTGCTCCAGTTGTTGCGCCAACTGTTGCAGCGAGCCGATCTGCTGATAAAGCCGAGCCAGGTGCTGATCCAGCAACTGGTTGACAGCGCAGCACTCTTGCTGGGGTTCCGCCCGATAGGCTTGCAGTGTGCGGATCTCGGCTAGACTGATCCCCAAAGAGCGACAATGGCGGATAAACTGCAGCTCTCCTAGCAGGGTCACATCATACTGCCGATAACCGGATTGGCTGCGAGCAGGAGCCGGCAGCAAACCTTCACGCTCATAGTAGCGGATGGTTTCCACCTCGCATTCGGCTTTACGGGCCAGTTCTCCAATCTGCATCGAGACTCCTGAGGTACGACAACGATTATGCTTGACCCTGAAGTTACTTCAGGGTTTCTACTTAAGGCAAGTTGTTCTTTACTTCGGAGCCCACCATGCCCTCCTCCACTTCACCTGTGCGTGGCCCCTGGCGGCCCGTGCGAAAAATCGCCGGGACAAGCACCCGCCCCACCGTGGCACCAGGGCAAGTCACGGCCTGCTGCCAGGGATTCTGCGGTGGCAGCGAGCGCACGTCATCCCCGCTTTCCCCGCTGGCCGGCGCTCATATCACTCGCTTGCATATCACCCAGATGGACTGCCCGGTCGAGGAGCGGCTGATCCGCAAGCAACTACAGCAACTGGTTGGCGTGGGCGAGCTGCAGTTTGATCTGCTCTCCCGCATACTGCAGGTGGAGCACACCCCGGAGGCACTGCCCGAGATACTGCAAGCCATCCGGGACCTGGGCTTCACCCCGCAACACAACGGTGAGCCCCAGTCTACCGCGACCCAAACTCGTTACCCGGCCTGGTTGCCGCTTGGGATGGCGGGTGGCGCGGCCCTGGGCGCCGAACTAAGCCACTGGCTCTGGCCCCAGCTACTGTGGCTCAGCCCCCTGCTAGCGCTCCTGACCCTACTGCTGTGTGGCACCACCACCTATCGCAAAGGGTGGCTGGCACTGCGCCATCGGGATCTCAACATTCACGCCCTGATGACCCTGGCGGTCAGCGGCGCGCTGGCCCTGGGGCAATGGCCCGAGGCCGCCATGGTGCTCTTTCTGTTTGCCGTGGCCGAGCGGCTGGAGTCTGCTTCGCTTACCCGAGCCAATCAGGCCATCACCAGCCTGCTCAAGCTGGCGCCCAACCAGGCACTCCTCGTTACCGCAGAGGGGCGCACCACCCCCATGCCGGTGAGCGAGGTTGCCATCGGTGCTCATATCCGTATTCCCCCCGGCAGTCAGATCCCGCTAGATGGCTTGGTGGTCAAGGGCCGCAGCAGCGTGGATGAGTCTTCATTAACCGGCGAGAGTCTGCCGGTTGAAAAAGGGGCGGGAGCACGTCTGTATGCCGGAACCCTCAACCAGCAAGGGGAGCTGGAGTGCCAGGTGACCAGCCTGGCCAACGACTCCACCCTGGCGCGCATCATTCGCGCCGTTGAGAGTGCTCGGCAGAGTAAGGCGCCCATCCAGCAGACCATAGATAGCTTTGCTCGCCTCTATACCCCGTTAGTGATGGGGTTGGCCCTGCTGATGGCCCTGCTCCCCCCTCTGCTGTTCGAGGGGAGCTGGAGTGTCTGGCTCTACCGTGCCTTGGTGGTACTGGTCATCGCCTGCCCCTGTGCCTTGGTGATCGCCACCCCGGTAACCCTGTTGAGCGCCCTGGCCTGGGCCGCCCGCCAAGGGATAGTGATCCGCGGCGGCGCCTATCTGGAGCAGGTAGCCCGGCTGAAAGTATTAGCATTGGATAAGACAGGTACCTTGAGCCAGGGGCGCCCCAGCCTGCGGGAGGTAAACTGGGGCCCCGCTACGCCGCAGCAACAAGCCGCCTGGTTATCTTGCGCCGTCACCCTGGCCCAGCGCTCCCATCATCCGCTGGCCCAAGCCATTGCTGGTCACTTTGACGTGCCTCCCGTGGCATTCGATGAGTTAAACGAACAAGCCGGACTCGGCATGAGCGCCAGCCAGGGGCAGCACCGTTATCTGCTCGGCTCCCGGCGTTGGTTGGATGAGCTCGGGGTCACACTGGAGGCTATGCCCCCGCAGGCGTTAACGAGCGAAGTGCTGTTGGCCCGCCACGACAGTCAGGGTTATCAGCTGCTGGCGCAATTTTGTCTGCACGACCCGCTCAAGAGCGAGGCTCAATCTGCCATGACCAGGCTGCAGCAACAGGGCATCACACTGCTGATCCTCTCGGGGGATCAACCCGCCCTCACCCAGCGCTTGGCGCAACAGTTTGGCATAGCGCTGGCCCATGGCGGTCTGAGGCCGGAGCAGAAGCAGGCTCTCATCATGGCCCAGCAGCAACAACTGGCAGGGCGTGGAACGGTCGGCATGGTGGGGGATGGCGTCAACGATGCACCGGCATTAGCCCAAGCAGACGTGGGCATCGCCATGGGGCTAAGAGGCAGCGACACAGCCATAGAGACAGCCCCCATCACACTGCTAAGCGATGATCTCCACAAGTTACCCCAACTGGTGAGCCTGTCACGCCGGACCTTACGCGTGCTCAAGCAGAATATACTGCTGGCCCTCGGCATCAAAGCCGCCTTCTTGCTGCTCACCCTGCTTGGCATGGGCTCCCTGTGGTTGGCCGTATTTGCCGATATGGGCACCAGTCTGTTGGTGATAGGGAATGGTCTGCGCCTGTTGCGTCACAGAGAACTCACCGCCAGCTCGGCCGAGCAGTCGTCCAGTTAAGCCCAGTACAATACGGTTCAGTTCAGCTCACATCAGCCTCATGGTCAGCGGGCGGAGTCAGGGCCTGAAACAACCCCAGGGTGATCTGCCGGGCGATCGCGTGATCGACAATAGGCGGGGGATAACAGGCCGCTTGCCCCTGGGCCTGTAGCCAGGCGTGGGGGCTATGCAGCTGTTTGAGTGGTACCAGAGCCAGCTCGGGCAGATAGCGACGAATAAACTCGCCTGAGGGGTCAAACTTCTGACCCTGAGTGGTCGGATTGAAGATACGAAACCAGGGGGCCGCATCGGCGCCAGTACCCGCCGACCATTGCCAGCCACCATTGTTGGCCGCCAGCTCGCCATCCAGCAGTTGTTGCATAAAGTAGCGCTCACCCCACCACCAGGGCTGATGCAGATCCTTGCACAAGAAGGAGGCGACTATCATCCGCAACCTATTATGCATCCAGCCCGTCTGGTTCAGGCAACGCATGGCCGCATCCACTATCGGGTAACCCGTCTGCCCGGCACACCAGGCGGCAAAGCGCGCCGCATCAGGCTGCCAAGCCAGCTGCGCCATGGCGCGTTTGAAGGGTTCCCCCTTCGCCAGGCGCGGCTCTCGAGCCAGCAGATGCTGGTAGAACTCCCGCCAGATAAGCTCATTTAACCAGGCAAAGCCCGGCTCGCCACGCTCTAATGGCAGATGACCCAATGCCGCCTGCATAGCCGCCAGACATTGACGCACCGACAGCGCCCCCATGGCCAGATAGGGCGAGAGCTGACTGGTGGCCGCCAGGGCAGGGAAATCGCGCAGCTCACCATAGGCGCTGAGCTGGTGCTGGGCAAATGCCCACAGCCTCTGGCGGATGGCCCGCTCGCTTACCGGCCACCCCTCGCAGGAGAGCTTGGGGTAGTTGAGGGAAATGGGGGCCCAGCTCAGTTCAGGCCCGCCTTGGGCCTGAACCGCTGGCGCCATTGCGGATCCTTGCTGGCTCAAGCGTGCCAACCAGGCCCGACTAAAGGGGGTAAACACCTGAAACATGGCCCCTGCTCCAGTATTGATCTCACCCGGCACAAACAGGCAACGTTCATCAAACCAGTGACAGGGGATGCCCGCCGCCGTTAATTGATGATCGACCAGCCGATCGCGCCGCACCTCATCCCAAGGCAGCTCCCGATTGGCAAACAGCGCAACCTCTGATGACGTCGACCGCGCCGTTAACCAGCCCAACAGTTGGGCTGGTAGCTCGGCAAAGCTTGGCACCTCCAGCAGATGCAACGGGATAGCCAGCTGCGCCAGCTCCTCTCCCAGGCTATTGAGTCTGGACTCCAGCAACTGAGCCCGGCGCGGTGCCAGATGGTGGGCGTGCCACTGGCTCGGGGTGGCAATAAACAGAGTCTCCAGGTGTGCGCCGGTCTGATGCGCCATCCGCTGGGCCGCCGCCAGAGCCGGGTTGTCGTGGATCCGGAGATCCTGACGAAACCAAAACAGCACTCTCATCTGCAGCACCCTCCACTATGATTCGCTTCACAGGCCATAACGCAGGGCCAGCTCTTCTGGATAAGGGTTGAGATAGACCTGCTGCTGCAGGTAAGCATTGGGGTACTCACGCAAGTAGTGACGCAACAGGGTCATGGGAGAGAGCAGCGGCAATATGCCCCGCCGGTACTTGTCTATGGTGTCATGGAACTCGGCCTTCTGGGCTGCACTCAGCTCCCGTTTGAAGTACCCCTGCAGGTGCTGCAACACGTTAGTGTGATTCTTGCGGCTGGCACGCAACTTAAGTGCCGCCATCAGGCCAATGGCATAACGCGCCACCACATGCTCCAAGGGTAGATCAGCCATCACCGCCAGATAACGCCCCAACTCCTTGTAAGCGCCCGGATGGTGAGCCAGGAGCAGGTATTTATAGCGCGAGTGAAAGGCGATGAGCTTGCCCCGGCTGATGCCGCTCGCCAGCAACTGCTGCCAGTCGTGGTAGGCGTAGACCCGCATCACGAAGTTTTCCCGCAGCTGAGGATCGTTCAAACGACCATCCTCCTCCACGGGCAACAGGGGCAGGCGCTGCATCAGGGTGCGAGCATAGAGGCCGACGCCCTCCTTGGCCCCTCCCGCATCACCATACAACCGCACCCGCTCCATGCCGCAGCTGGGGGACTTGGCACAGAACAGATAACCGCTCAATTGACCAAGCTGACTACTCATCTGCTCGCTATAGGCCAGCAGAGGAGCCGTCACATCGAAGCTGCCATCGCTGGCTTCCACATGCACCCCATCAGCCCGTTGCACCAGACGTATGGTGGGCCTGGGTACGCCCAGACCTATCGCCACCTCGGGGCAGATAGGCAGAAACTCAAAATAACGACTCAACTCCTGCTGGCAAAAATCGGCCCGCTTGTGGCCGCCATCGAATCTTACCTTTTGTCCCAGCAGGCAGGCACTGATCCCCACCTGGATTGCGGCTGTCGAGACGGATCTCATCTTTGCTCTCCCATTGCTCGAGGTATCCCTAAGTTAACCATACGCGCAGATGACAGAAAAAGATCAGCACTTGCTCAAATGAACCACATTGGCGCCCCAATTAGAGGCTAACGCTCAATAAGCGCACGACAAAAAGAGCCAATTGCATCAAATCAATCGAAAAACCGAAGAATGTCGTATGGATTCAAGTTGGTACACTCCTTGAATATCTAGTTTATGTCGTTGCTTTGCCGAGAGTGAGATTTGGCTGGCACCACAAGCCTGTCATGCTGTAGTCACATCTTGTTGGCAGGCTTATAGCACTGAGTATCAGTGCGATATGAATTCATCAAACTGGAGAAGAGACCATGACTTCGATCGAGAGTAACTGGGGATTAGGCACAACCTGGGCCATAGGCATAGCAATTGGGGCCGGCGCCCAGGCGATGCTGCAACTTCTCGGCAGCACCCTGACTCAATTCTAGTGTCACCCCGTGTCTTACGCATACTCAATACCCTTTCGCTCAACCGGTCGGCCTCGTCTGCTGACCGGTTTTTTTTATCTGTTGTGACAGCCAAAATGGGTATAACTGTCACCATTGACAGAGGATCTCGCGCTGTTTTGATCGGTTTCATATAGCATACAGATTACGATTTGTTATTCTCGTCACATAAAAATGAGCGCAGGGATACGCACACATGAGCACGGCAACACCGCAAGTATGGGAAGTCACCATACAGCACCAAGAGTTGAATAAGTCTCGTCAAGTCCGCGGCACCAATCACTACCTGGTCGAGCAAAAAGCCGCCTTACAACTGGCCGTATGGAACAATGGCTGGAAAAAGCGCCAGTCAGCAGAGCGTAGAAGACAAGAGCAGGAGCTTTCGGTACGCAATAAGGCTGACAGCCTGGCTCTGGCCGTGAGAAAAAACGAGGATGCCGAAAGAGTTCTACACAAATTGGCCAACCTACTCCCGTTATCTCTTGCCTCGGCCAGCCACAGAGAGACCCACTCACTGTGGCAACATCTCTTGGATCAGAGTGAATTTACCCTGCCCCGCCCTGCCGAACCCAAACCACAACCCCTGCCCGAAGCCCCCCAGGAAAACGACGTAAGATACCAACCCACGCTGAGCTTCCTTGACCGCAAAGTACGTTCATTCAGGGAGCAAAAGGAGCAGGAAGCCAAGCAACTCTTCCAGCAAGACCATGAGAATTGGCTGCACAACACGCAGCATATAGAACAACAAAACCAGCGGTTGGCCACTGGCTATGCCGACCGGCTCACTGCCTGGGAAGAGCGATGCCTAGCCTTTGCCAGCCAGGTCGAGGCCAACAACCAGATAGTGGCCAAACAGCAAGCCCGCTACCAGGCCCATGAGCCGGATGCCATCATGGACTACTGCGACCTGGTGCTCACCCTGCTGCCACAACCCTATGAGGCACCAGGAACATGGACGCTGAATTTTCTTGCCAAGAGCAAGACCCTGGTGCTGGATTACACCCTGCTCCCGGCCAATAATCTGCCCAAACTCAAGGCGGTCACCTATGCGGCCGAAAGCAATAGTCTGAACTCTGCGTACCTCTCCAGTACAGAGCAGCAGCAGCTCTATGCCGACTTATTCTTTCAGCTACCGCTGCTGATTTTGCACGAGCTGTTTCGAGCCGATGTGGGCCAGGCACTAACCTCCATAGTGTTTAATGGGTGGGTGACCAGCCAACCCCAGGTTTGCGTGATGTCGGTGCAGGCAGACAAACAGCACTTTATGTCACTGGATCTGCGCACCCAAGATGCCAAAGCGCTCTTTGCGCAACTATCTGGCCACTTCAGCTCGCCACCCCATGCCGCCAACCCGGTGACACCGCTACAGCAAGTCGACAGCAGTGGCTGGACTATCACCACTATCAGGTGAGAGCCCGAACCCATGTAAAAACGCCCGGCAGCACACACGGCAGATGCGCAGACTAAGCTCAGCTGCCCATGAGAAAATATGGGGTCAACTGGGCAAATGGTGTAGCATTTAGCGTTAACAATGGGTTTAGCGCTAGGCAAGCCAGCATCCTCACCCCGTCCCATCAGCGCACTGTGCTATGCAAAGGAGTACACATATGAGTCATCATGAAGAAGGGCAAGAAGCGTTCTGGGAACGCGCCGACGAAGTCATTACCCTGGCTAATCAGCAGAGTGAAACGGCCGACAATGATGAAGTAAACGCCTCCTTGCTCTACGCCACCGCTCGCTTCAATGCCTTCCTTGTGGCGGCCTCTGCCGACACGGCTGAAGAGCTCAAGTCTGGCAAAGAGACGGCCGTGGCCTACTTCACCGAGCAGTATCGCAACCAACTCATCGAGCACCTGGATGAGTACATAGAGAACTTTGACGAATACAATGCCTGAGTCCTCTCACCATCAGAAACAACAAGAGCGCCCATAATGGCGCTCTTGTTGTTTCTGAATCCATAGCGAAATGGACAAACTCAGCCCCCTCGCCAACTAACTCATAAATCGAGCAGACCATTGGCAGCACTGATGAGTGACAGTACAGAGGCGGTGATGATGTTCTCATCGATGCCCACGCCATAACGGCTCTCCTTGTTTCCGGCCTGATTAACCAGTGAGGCTTCGATAAAGGCACTGGCCCGGGCATCACCACCATGAGGACTTTTGCCCATGGAGCGCTCCTCGTAACTTTGTACCTGCAGCTGGATGTCCAACTGTCCCAGGGCATGAATGGTGGCATCAATGGGACCGTTGCCGACCCCCTTGAGACTATATTCATTGCCTTGATAAGTGAGGTTCAACGTGATCCCCTGCTGTTTACCCTCCTCGAACAGATGATGGCTCTGATAAGCAATGGGGGCCTGTTGATGGAGATATTCATCGCCAAAGAGCTGCCATATGGTCTGCGGAGTAATCTCGCCACCGTGACTGTCGGCATGACGTTGCACCCGGGCCGAGAAGGCAACTTGCAGACGGCGGGGTAATACCAGGCCGTACTCCTGCTCCAGCAGGTAGGCGATCCCCCCCTTGCCGGATTGGCTGTTGACGCGGATCACCGAGTCATAGCTGCGTCCCAGATCCGCCGGATCCACAGGCAGATAGGGCACCTGCCAGATGGCCTTCTTTTGCTGGGCGGCGAAGCCCTTCTTGATGGCGTCCTGATGGGAACCCGAAAAGGCGGTAAAGACCAGATCCCCAGCGTAAGGGTGACGTGGTGCCACGGGTAACTGGGTACAGTGCTCCACAGTGCGGGCGATGCGATTGATGTCGGAAAAATCCAGCTCGGGATTGACCCCCTGGCTGTAGAGATTGAGTGCCAGCGTCACCAGATCCACGTTACCAGTACGTTCGCCGTGGCCAAACAGACACCCTTCCACCCGATCGGCACCCGCCATCAACCCCAACTCGGCGGCGGCCACCGCAGTACCACGATCATTGTGGGGGTGCAGACTCATAATGATGCTATCGCGGCGCGCCAGATGACGGTGCATCCACTCTATCTGGTCGGCATAGACATTCGGGGTACTCATCTCTACCGTTGCTGGCAGATTCAGGATCACCTTGTTTTGCGGGGTTGCGCCCCACTCGGCGGTCACCGCATCGCAGATCTCCAGAGCAAAATCGAGTTCAGTGGCACTGAAGGTCTCAGGGCTATACTCCAGCACCCACTCGGTTTGCGGCATGGTGGCGGCGATGTCGCGGATCTGGCGTACTGCGGCCAATGCCATTTGCTTCACCTCGGCCTTACTCATGGTAAACACCATGTCGCGGAAAGGCTCGGAGGTGGCGGTGTAGACATGGACTATGGCACGGCGGGCACCACGTAACGCTTCCATGGTGCGTTCAATCAAGGGGGCGCGAGCCTGGGTCAGCACCTCGATAGTCACATCCTCAGGGATATGGCCACCTTCGATCAGACCACGCACAAAATCGAATTCGATCTGCGAAGCCGCCGGAAAGGCCACTTCAATCTCTTTGAATCCCATCTGGCAAAGCATCTGGAAGAGTTGCATCTTGCGCTCGCCATTCATCGGCTCGAACAACGACTGGTTGCCATCCCGCAGATCGGTACTCATCCAGATGGGAGCCTTTTCCAGCACCTTGTTGGGCCACTGGCGATCGGGCAGGGCAACAGGGGCAAAGGCGGCATACTTGCGATCTGGTTGGGCGATCATAGGGAACAACTCCATGGGTATCTTGGTTAACACAAGGTTAACCAAATACCGACGCCATTGCTTTGCGTATTACCCCAACAGCGGACGAAGATTTAGTGATTTATGTCCAGATACTGTTTTTTATTGCAATAACTCACTCACAAATTCGCAAGTGTTTAGGAATTGACCTGATATGTTACTGGCACACCAGGGCGCTGTTCCCTAATCGTGTTGGTCATCAACGATGGGGATTAACGGCGTGTCGGCGTAAGGTCGTCTCTATGTCGCACGAGATGTCGCACGAGATGCCGCACAAGCACCAACACATAACAGGAACAGCCCCCCTACCCCGCCTCACTCTCGCCAGGTTTGCCCGACATTAACTGATTGGCCATCTGGCTAACGGCCAGCACGGCAGGATGCGTCAGGCGTCGTTCCAACGAGATGGCATAGTAGCTAACCTCTACCTCCTCTATTCGCCCGGCCAACTCCACGCCGTAGTGACGGCATACCTCATCGAGGATCACCTCGGGCACAGGGAAGAGGCCGACCCCTGCCTCGCCAAAGGATTTCATCAGGGCTGTGTCGTCAAACTCCCCCACCACATGGGCGCCCAGCTTCTTCTCCTGTAGCCAGCGTGCCAGCGGGGCGCTTTGGGCCGCATTGGCGCCGGGTAGCAAGAGGGGTAACTCCCGCAGGGCTTGGGGAAAATCGGCGCGACAAGGGCGAGCCAGTTCGGCTGTGCCCACCAGCACCAGTGAGCAGCGACCCAGCAGATGACTATACCCCTTGACCCCCACCGAGGCGGGGAGAGGCCGATCCGAGATCACCAGATCCAGATGATGGAGTGCCAGCTCGGCAAAGAGTTTCTCTGGTTTCTCTTCATGACAAAGCAGACGTACCGGTTGAGATAGCGTCAGTGCAGGGGCTAACAAGCGATAAGCGATGGACTTGGGCACCGCATCGGTGAGGCCGACCCGCAGAGCCAGCTCGCCTTGGCGCCCGGGATTGTGCAAGAGCGCCTCCAGCTCATTGCCCAGCATAAAGATCTGCTCGGCATGAGGCAGGGCCAGCTTACCGGCGGCGGAGAGCTCCATCCTGCGGCCGGTTCGCACAAAGAGCGCGGTGCCCAGGGTGCGTTCCAGCTCGCTGATCTGGCCGCTCAGGGTTTGCGGGGTCAGGTGCAACTGCTCGGCGGCGCGGGTGACACCACCTAACTTGGCAACCTGCCAAAAGTAGTAAAGCTGCTTGTAATTGAGCATCAATCATCAGTCTATACCGAATATTTCACCAATTATATTCGATTATTTCTGACAAATAACCCCTGTTACACTGCGACCATGCTGAGATAAGCAACTGCTGTGTGCGGCACGGCAAGTACATGGTGGGGGTTTATAACGTGACACTGGATCCGGTCATACTGTTTTTTCTGCTCGGCCTGCTGGCCGGGCTGGTGCGGGCCGAACTGCGGTTACCTGCGGCCATCTATGATTTTCTGAGCATGCTGTTGCTACTCACCATTGGTCTCAAGGGCGGGATAGAGCTGGCCAAGGCCGATCTGTGGCAACTGGTGCCACAATTGTTGGGTGTCCTGTTGCTGGGATTCTTGTTCCCCCTGCTGCTCTTTCCCCTGCTACGCCTGCTGGGCCGGGTCGATCGCGCCAATGCCGCCTCGCTGGCGGCACACTATGGCTCGGTCAGTGTGGGTACCTTTGCCGTGGCCGTCGCCTTTCTCGGCCACCAGGCCCTGGAGTATGAATCCTATATGCCGGTGTTTGTGGTGATACTGGAGGTTCCGGCCATAGTGGTGGGCATACTCCTGGCCCGTGGTCTTAATCGGCAGACCCGTTGGCGAGCCATGAGCCATGAACTCTTCTGTGGCAAGGGGGTGGTACTGCTCACGGGGGGTCTGCTGATTGGCTGGCTCTGTGGCGAGGCGGCGATTGCGCCGCTCAAACCGCTCTTCTTCGACCTTTTCAAGGGCGTGCTGGCGCTGTTCCTGCTGGAGATGGGGCTCATTACCGCCAGCCAGATTGGCTCCCTGCGCCGTCATGGCCTGTTTATCATGCTATTTGGCATTCTTGCTCCCCTGCTGGGGGCGCTGATAGGTGGCATTCTGGCCCTGCAGCTCGGCTTCTCTACCGGTGGCACCATGCTGTTGGCCACCCTGGCGGCCAGTGCCTCCTATATCGCCGTCCCTGCGGCCATGCGTATGGCGGTGCCGGAGGCCAATCCTGGCCTTTCACTGGCCGCATCGCTGGGTGTCACCTTTCCTTTCAACGTGCTGGTGGGGATACCTCTGTATCTTTCCTGGGCGCAGTGGCTCCATCAGGCCGGAGGTTAATCATGCAAGCCGTATATCGACAACTGGTGACCATCATCACCGAAGCGGTACTGGAGAGTGAACTTACGCGTCAACTGGAGCAGTTGGGTGCCCGGGGTTACACCATAACGGAGGCGCGAGGCAAGGGCAGTCGCGGCGTCCGCGATGCTGGTTGGGATGAGGTGCGTAATATCCGCATCGAAGTGATCTGCGAAGAGGCGGTGGCCGAGGCCATCATGGACCATCTGCAGGCCCACTATTACGACAACTTCGCCATGGTGATCTTCAGCAGCGAGATCCGGGTACGGCGGGCAAACAAATTCTAGCGACAAGTTCGAGTAAAGAAAGGAAGGCAAACGTGGTAACAGAGAATGGTGCAAAGGCACTGGTTGGCATCATCATGGGTTCGCGCTCGGATTGGCAGACCATGTCGGCGGCAGCGCAAATGCTCGAAGAGCTGGGTGTCCCCCATGAAGTACGGGTCGTCTCGGCGCACCGCACGCCAGATTTGCTCTTTGAATATGCCGCCACGGCGCAGGAGCGGGGATTGGAAGTGATCATCGCCGGGGCCGGTGGCGCAGCCCATCTGCCGGGTATGGTGGCAGCCAAGAGTCTGCTACCCGTGCTGGGTGTTCCTGTCGAATCCAAGGCCTTGAGTGGCATGGACTCCCTGCTCTCCATAGTGCAGATGCCCAAGGGTATTCCGGTAGGCACCCTGGCCATAGGTCAGGCCGGGGCGGCCAATGCTGCTCTGCTGGCAGCCAGTATGCTGGCCAATCATAATCCTGTCTTGCGTCAGGCTCTGGCGGATTTTCGTCGCCAGCAGACAGAGCAGGTGCTGGCTCAACCCGATCCGAGGCTGGAAGTATGAAGCTGCTGATATTAGGTGGTGGCCAGTTGGCGCGTATGCTGGCCCTCGACGCCGCGCCCCTTGGCATTGAGTGCCAGGTTGTGGACACCCACGCCGAGAGTTGTGCCGCACAGGTTGCCCCCTTTAGCTGCCGGGACTGGTCAGTGCCGTGGGCGCTGGATGATCTGCTGGCCTGGGCCGATGTGGTGACCTATGAGTCAGAATCCATTCCGGTAGCGCTGCTGGATAGTATTGCTAGCCAGGTAGCACTCTATCCGCCGGTGCGCGCCCAGAGCCTGTGCGGCGATCGGCTGGTAGAGAAGCGCACCCTGACGGGTCTGGGTATTCCTGTGGCTGCCCATCGCGAGGTGAACTCTTTTGCCGAGCTGGAGCAGGCGGTGGCTGAGCTGGGGGCTACCTCTATCCTCAAATGGCGCACCCAGGGCTATGATGGCAAGGGACAGTGGCGACTGAATGAGCAAAGTGATCTGGCCGCCATCTGGCGAGCTGCCGAAGCTCGTCCCTCCATTGTCGAAGCCATGGTGCCCTTTAGCCGGGAAGTCTCGCTGGTGGCGGCGCGAGGTCGCAGTGGTGAGGTGGTCTGTTATCCGCTGACCGAAAACAGCCATCGCCAGGGCATACTTCATAGCTCGCGCCCGCTGATGTCAGATCCGCTGCAGGCTCAGGCCGAGCAGTATGCCCATACCCTGCTGTCGGCGCTGGAGTATGTGGGCGTGCTGGCCATCGAGTTCTTTGTTCACGAAGGGCGCCTGATAGCCAACGAGGTGGCGCCACGGGTACATAACTCGGGGCACTGGACCATGGAGGGGGCCCAGACCAGCCAGTTTGCCAACCATCTGCGAGCCGTGACTGGCCTGCCGCTTGGTTCTGCGGCGCTGATTGCGCCTACGGCCATGTTGAACCTTATCGGCCAGTTGCCTGATCCCCGGCAAGTTCTGGCCCTGTCTGATGCTCATCTGCATCTATACGGCAAACAGGAGAAGGCAGGCCGCAAACTGGGTCACCTTACCCTGCGCAGCGTCAGCAGTGACTCCCTGCAGCGACAATGGGATCAACTGCAGCAACTGCTCCCTGCCGCCAGCTAGGAGCAAGCCCATCAATAGGAAAAGGGACACCCCTATGACGGTATGGGTGTCCAGCTGCAGCTGTTACTGCTGCGTGTTCTGCCGGGAGCCGAGCACCTCAGCAATAGTTTCGATGGCGGCGGCTTGTCTAACCAGCAGTGCGTTCTGCTCATTGATGGCAGTGAGCATCTTCTCCTGATTTGAGCCTTTTCCGCTGTATTTGCGTGCGAGAAACAACCAGACCAGAATAAGCAGGAGCATTGGCCCCCAGGAGATGACAAAATCAATAAGCGGATTTTTTTCCTTATGCAACGACTTTGAGGATACAGGGCTATGGGCTTGTGCACTGACAACACGGACTTGTGCGTTAGCATAGCTAGCCTCTGTGGTGGCTGCCGCACCTTGCAAACGGAAGGCAATCTGCTCACCGGCAGGCACGACCGTATCGTACATGGACTCGCTCAGCATATCGATGACCTTGCCATCGGCATCCATCAGCCTGGCTTCCAGCACCAGATCCTCGAAAGCCTGGCCGGTGGGGTTTTTCAGTTCCCCGATCACAGTTACCAGCAGCGGTCCACCTGATTTGGCGGTGCTGACCCTGGGGTTGACGATCTGCAGAGCGCTCTTTGCTTCGGAGTGTGGCTGTTCACCACTCTCGCAGGCCGAAGCGTAAAAGCAGACAAGCAGCGATAATGGTAAAAAGATCCTTTTCATAGTTGGTTCCTTGTTAAATGGTGATAAGTACCTGTTTGCCCTGAAGATGCCGCGCATTACTCAATATCACTGGGTTTGCGCCGAGCCGAGGCAATAAACGGGCAGGCGAACAGATTGAATAACGCCATGCCACTGCAGAATCCTATGGCCGCCTGCTGGGAAAGCAGGCAGGATATCCCGCCGGATTGTTTGCCGACGCTCACCATTATTATGATTGCCATGAGCGCCTGTGGTAGGGCCACTATCAGCAGTGGGCGCGGGCAGTAGCGGGTCAGATTGGCTAGCCGCTGTGGCGTTAAGACTCGAGTGTTTAACAGTGATAATCCGGTGATTGTTGGCGCCTTCTGGCCTGTGATTAGTACAATGGCGAGCATAAAAATAAACAGGGTTAACACAAAGAGGGCAAACAGTAATGGCGGCGGTAACAGTAGCGAAGGAGCTATCGGGATAAGGTCAAAACGGAGTAGTAAGGCCAGCAGTAATGCTGCCGAGCCCAATGACAGGGAGATGAGTTCAGCGAGGCGTAGCAAAAGTTTATAGAGGTAATTTTTCATATTATTTCATCTGAGATAGGGCTGAGCTTCGAGAGCCATATTGGTGTGCATGGGGATGCGTTGTGCAGATAAAACAGCGCTGCCCCTTTTTAAGCAGATTGGGTTTGTTCAATCTGATTTCTCATCTTCAGCAGATCCAGGGTTTTGGTTTTTGGAATAATATCATCCAGCAACCATTGATTACTCTGGCGGATAAATACCCATATTTCGCTGAAGGTCTTATCATCGCCACTGCCGGAGACTCGCTGTTTTGTCATATCATCCATTACATAATCAATCATGGAGCCGACAATATGAGCCTTGAAGCTATCTTTATTGTTGTCCAGATAATCAATGACGTGAATGATGGCTGTTTCTTTACAGTCAATGTCCAACATAACGGGGCTATGATTTTTTCTTAGCATGGTGCGCGCCAATGATAGATGGTGCTGGTATAGACGCTCGCTCATACAATGACGGGCCAGATCGGGATTTCTGCGGCGCCAGGCCTCTTGTACCTTATAATAGGTCTCTTCTACCAGACGGTTAAGGCTTGGCTCATCCCACAACGGATCGCTGGCGGAGAGTTCATTGAGCGCTTCGCTGGTTCTTTTCTTGCGGATATAGAGCAGAAAGCCCATTAGCGAGCTGGTACAGACAAATAAGCCAAGGGTGGTCAATATCGCCAGCTCTGTGGGGCCAAGGTGATTATTTACCGCGCCGGACGTCTTGCCAGTAAAACTGTAGCCATGTCCTCCAGCCCCGAAATTGCTTCCACCGCCATAGCCTCCGGCTCCGAAATGGCCACCACCACCGTGACCACCGCCAGCGCGGGCAAAGCATAGCTGTGACATGACCAGGGCCAGCACACTGATTAAAAGGGATAACCTAAAATGGTTTTTTGATTTCATATCTGTAATCGAGTGGTTAATTAAGTGCAGTTCTATATTTTAATCTGATATTGCACAATGATTGTGTTGAACAGTGGTAGATATTTTTTCCACTAACTATGTTTTATAAATATCTAGACTCAGAAAGATAACAATAAAGCCATAGGAATTATTTTTCTCCAGCATGACTGTTTTTAATCTTATTCCACTCACTAATTAAGTAAGCTATCTTCGGGTGAGCAGATGGAGCAATGTTTAACGTATCTTGGCGAATTTCTTCTAGTCGATCACTAATATATTTTGGTTCATATTCTTTTGTTTTTTGCCAAGAAAGAATACTAACAATATCAAATACAATGTGTCCATCGAACGCCATTTTAAATGGTGTCATTACAGGATAATTTGGAAGAGAGCTCCTCAAATGCAATGCCGCATCATGATCAATGACGACTCTAGGATAAATGGATACTTTAGACTCTATTTGATAAGCTTCATTCATTGCAGGACCAAAAATAGCACCCCCTTCTTCGTGAATAAGTTTTCCAATGGTAATTCCACCTCTTATCATTATTCCTAGGTTGTAAAAGTACATTAAATGAATTATGTAGATGCACTCTAGAAGCAGGTTACAAGACATTGAATCATTCTTTAGACATGAAATAACATAAGAGTCTGAAAATTGGGTAATTGAAATAGGAAGCGACCCGGATAGTTTAGGAATTAAATCATCATTATATGCATCTTTACAAGATAATATGGTGTTTACATTGTCTAGCTTGAAATATGGTATATTTCCATAGATCTCTTCCTTTAGTTTTTCGCTCTTTAAATCATAAATGATATCGTATATGCCCTTTCTAATTTCATCGCATTCTAAAGATTGATTGATTGCTGATTTAAACCCTAGCAAATCTATGAAGCATACAACTCTTTCTTCGTAATCCACATTGACTCCTGGAGAATATGCTGACTTGTAATTGGATAGATAAAGTTTTTGCTATATCGCGATTTCCTTTTTGCCACGCTACCGCCCTTGGCGTTGTGGCTACCAAAGGCGGGATGGGACTATGTTCGGCAAAGGGAGCCGGTGTCACTTCAGGGCGGGAGCATACTTTGATTTTGAATGTTTTTTACTCAAAAATGGCGCGCTATATTTCATAACTCAGCAGGAAAAATCATTTTTCTCCGAGATTTTTAACGTCGTACGCCTGATGGACGAAAAACAAACGAAGTATGCTCCCGCCCTGGGTGTCACTTGGCTAGCTACTCTAAAGGCTTATCTGGTACGGATAAATCCTTAACTGAGACAGGGGTAAAAAATCGGAAGAAAGTAGGGCTGGCGGTAGCGGTGGCTGTGCCATCAGCAGTATTTGTTTAAAAATTTCAATAGGAAAAGGGACATCCATCTTTCAGCATAGAGTGGGTGTCCAGTTGCAGGTGTGACAGTATGGGTGTCCAGCTGCAGCTGTTTACCGTAACGCGCAGCAGGCTCAACACCTTGCCATCTTTCTAGCTACCAGTTGTACCAGGTCGGCCACGGTGCGAGCCTCTTGCGCCTCCTGGTCATCGATGCGGATCCGGAAATGCTCCTCAAGCGCCACTACCAGAGCCACATCAGCCATGGAGTCAAACGCGAAGAGAAATCTCAGGTTATCAGCAAAGCTATCCTCGGGCTGCAGGTAAGGCAGCTCGGTCTCCAACTCCTGCTCAAGGATCTGGCGGATGGCAATCACCAGCTCCGGTGCTATGCCCGATGCAGAAAAATAGCGCTCATAAAATTGCTGAGGCGTCAGTGGCTCGCGGCCTGCAAAGATGTGGCTGAGCCGCCGTGTTCTTGCGCGGTCGCTACGCCGTATGTCAAACAGCAGCAAGGCCACCATGGCCAGAAACAGCAGCAGGTAGTGGGTGGGAGTCATCTTATGTTTGCTGCCTATGAAGGATGCTTTTGTTGGTTTTAGCCTAGCCTGCGCAGCCCAACGTTTTCCGAGAAACCACTGGCGGGGTAGAGCTGGCAGATAAAGCATAAGGTTCACTTGGCTAACTACTCTAAAGCCTGAGGCGGGGGTTGCAACGCTTGGTAACGGATAAGACTTAAATAATCAGGGAAAGGTAGCGTCTTGGCAGGGAGTCGTAACTGTCATGACTCTGGACGGCCAAGCGGCAGCGCTAAGTCAGATAACCCATTGAGTAGGCAAAACGCCCTCCCCTTGGCTTGGGGAAGGCTGATGTTGGAGTGGCTTAAGATGCGGTCAGCGGCTCTCTTTCCACAGATAGACTACTTTCGCGACTTGGCCCAAGGGTCTATTTTGCCCTCGGTAGGCGCTTTAACGGCCGTGGAGCCTCGCGCATCCCGATGCGGAGCCGAACCGCGATTAGGTGCGGCTCGGCGACCTGGCTCAGGGCGGCGAGCCGGCTCTGTACGACGGCCCGCCCCCGGGCGGTGTTCTGCTGCTTTTTGCGCCCGCTTTTCTTGTAAGCGCGCGGCATCTTCCAGGCTCAATTCGGCCGGCTCACCTGGAGTCTGATCCGCCGGGACAATGCGATCTCGGGGTGGCAAGGCAAACTGCTCGTCAGAGGCCCTGGGCAGGCTTTTAAATTGGTATAGGTAGAAGGATTCTACCTTTTCACGAGCCCAATCCGTCTTTTTTAGAAATTTTACACTCGAGTCGATACTTGGCTTGTTCTTGAAGCAATTGATATTCAAATAGGCAAACAGGATCTCAAAGCCATAATGCTCAACTACTTCCGCCACTACAGACTTTAAGCTAACCCCGTGCAGCGGGTTATTTTTATAATCAACTTCATCACTCATGGTCATATCCAGTCAAGAAGGCCAGTCGCCTGATTATAATATCTGTGGTACGAAAACCATGGCGCTGTTACCTCACCATGTTGACCCGCGATATACCTAATCACAGCAAGCCGTAGCGCATCTGATAAAATAAAAACCGGGCAGAACCCTCTGCCCGGTTTGGATCTGGTCGCTAATGGCGCTAGCGCTTATTCGTTGATGCCCTGACTACGCAGGTAATCTTCATAGTTGCCACCGAAGTCGATGATCTTCTCCGGGGTCATTTCCAGAATACGGGTGGCCAGGGAGCTCACAAACTCGCGGTCGTGGGAGACGAAGATCAAAGTGCCTTGATACATCTCCAGCGCCATGTTCAATGCCTCGATGGATTCCATGTCCAGGTGGTTGGTCGGTTCGTCCATCACCAGAATATTGGTGCGCTGCAGCATCAGCTTGCCGAACAGCATACGTCCCTTCTCACCACCGGAGAGCACCTTGACCGACTTCTTGATGTCGTCCTGGCTGAACAGCAGGCGACCGAGAATGCTACGCACGGCCTGCTCGTCATCGCTCTCCTGTTTCCAGTAGGCCATCCAGTCAAAGACCGTCATATCCTTCTCAAAGTCGGAGGCATGATCCTGGGCATAGTAGCCAATATTGGCGTTTTCCGACCACTTGACGCTGCCGCTATCCGGGGTCAGTTCACCTATCAGGGTTTTGAGCAGGGTGGACTTACCGATACCGTTGGTCCCTATGATGGCGATCTTCTCGCCCACTTCCATCATCAGGCGGAAATTCTTGAACAGGGGGCCGTTATCGTAGCCCTTGGCCAGGTTCTCGATCTCCAGGATATTGCGGTAGAGCTTCTTCTCCTGCTCGAAGCGGATAAAGGGGGTCTGCCGGCTGGAGGCCTTGACCTCGTCGAGCTGGATCTTCTCTATCTGCTTGGCGCGGGAGGTGGCCTGA
Organism: Pseudaeromonas sp. HNCC25DJ180; assembly: GCF_055413345.1. Lineage (NCBI taxonomy): Bacteria > Pseudomonadati > Pseudomonadota > Gammaproteobacteria > Aeromonadales > Aeromonadaceae > Pseudaeromonas > Pseudaeromonas sp. HNCC25DJ180. The sequence goes on along the minus strand of NZ_JBVAYF010000011.1, from coordinate 113,537 downwards.
CGCGACTTGGAGGCGTTGGCGCTAAAGCGGCTGACAAACGACTGCAGATCGGCGATTTGGGCCTTTTTCTTGGCATTGTCGGAGAGCAGACGCTCGCGGGCCTGGGTGGCGGCGGTCATGTACTCATCGTAGTTGCCGGGGTAGACGCGCAGCTCGCCGTAGTCCAGATCCGCCATATGAGTACAGACCATATTCAGGAAGTGACGATCGTGCGAGATGATGATCATGGTGCTGTTGCGACTGTTAAGCATCTGCTCCAGCCAGCTGATGGTGTGGATGTCCAGGTTGTTGGTCGGTTCGTCCAGCAGCAGGATATCCGGATTGGAGAAGAGCGCCTGGGCCAGCAGCACCCGCAACTTCCAGCCAGGAGCCACTTCGCTCATGGGGCCGTTATGCTGCTCTGCTGGAATACCGACCCCCAGCAACAGCTCGCCGGCGCGGGATTCAGCGGTATAGCCATCATATTCGGCTACTTTGCCTTCCAGCTCGGCGGCGCGCATGTAGTCGTCGTCTGTGGCTTCCAGGTTGGCATAGATGGCATCGCGTTCAGCAATGGCTGCCCACAGCTCGGCGTGCCCCATCATCACCACGTCCAGCACCCGCATCTCTTCGTAGGCAAACTGATCCTGCTTGAGCTTACCGATCCGCTCGTTGGGATCGAGGGCCACGTTGCCCGCGCTGGGATCCAGATCGCTACCCAGTATCTTCATGAAGGTGGATTTGCCACAACCGTTGGCGCCAATAAGGCCATAACGGTTGCCGCCACCGAATTTGACAGAGATATTTTCAAACAGCGGCTTGCTGCCGAACTGCATGGTGATGTTGTTGGTAGAAAGCAAGATCAAGCTCCAGCCGATAAGGGCGAGTGATGGGCCATGGGCTTAAGCGCACGCGAACCTAGGCCAATTAATAGAAACTGGCGCCATAGTAGCGATCTTGCTCACAAAGTTCAAAGTGATGTGGCGTTTTACGACAAAGGAGCTAATGGCTAGCGGCAAGAGCGGTGACGAAGGGGGATGAGGGCGGCCTTCGGCCGCCTGAACACGCTTGACGAACTGACCAAATAGGGCTGGCTCGTTAGGCTTTTTTCACAAACTCGGACTTCAACTGCATGGCGCCTATGCCGTCGATCTTGCAGTCAATGTCATGGTCGCCGTCAACCAGACGGATGCTCTTCACCTTGGTGCCCATCTTGACCACCAAAGAGGAGCCCTTGACCTTCAGATCCTTGATCACAGTAACACTGTCGCCATCTTGCAGCACATTGCCATAGGCATCGCGTACCACAGCCGTCTCTTCGGCGCTGGCCTGGGCATCCTGTGACCACTCATGAGCACACTCAGGGCAGACGTACATGCTGCCGTCTTCGTAGGTGAATTCCGAATTACACTTGGGACACTGGGGTAAACCGCTCATGTTGCACCTTCTCCATGCAGTAACTAGGGGCCGCCCTCCGCTCGGACGCTACTCCGGCCTAAAGGCGACCACTTGGGGGGCGATATGATAGCGCCTGTCGTGCGCCAGTAACACCCTTAGCATGCAGAGGGCTGACAACCTAGCCCAATTGCACCCCACACCCACCGCTTCCGCCCATGAAAAAAGAGGTGAGCCACAACTCACCTCAAACTAACCACAGGAACCCAAAGAGTATGAGTCAGACGCGGCGCCCCAGGCGCAGACTCGGCCACAGGGCATAGGGGCCATCCCCCAACAAGATCAGCACTAGTTGCGCCATCACCCAGAATGCCGGGAACTCCCAACCACCGTTGGCATTGGAGAAGAGCCAACCATTGCCGAAGTGCACCACCAGCGCCCCCAACAAGACCGGCAGTTGCAACAGGGCAACCCAGCGTACCTGGACGCCTGCGATCAGCAGCAAGCCACCGCCCAATTCAGCCGCCATGGTCAGCCAGGCGAAGGGAGCCGGAATACCAAGCGAGGCGAAATAGCCCACGGTTCCGGCCGGAGTAAAGACCAACACCTTCAACAAACCGTGGGCCACAAACATCAGACCCAGGCTCAGACGCAGCAGCAGAGCCGCATAGGGAGTAGTACGAGTATCCATCATTTTTCTCTCCAATTAACAATTAGGGTTCCCCCCGACAGACGTAGGGGAGCCAGGGGTTACTCGCCGGCGGAAAACTGCACCGAACGATGTGAAAAGGAACCAAATTCAAAGCCACTGCTGGGAAACGTGAGGTGATCGGATGCCTCACTGGCCCCCACAGTGACAAACAACGGCAGCAGATGCTCGACTGAGGGGTGTGACTGCCGAGCACCTGGGGCCTGGGCAAAGGCGCGCAACGCTTGCCACTCCCGCGCCTCCAGCCGCTCGGCCACCCAGGCATCAAAATCGCGCGCCCAGGGTGCCACGACCCCTTCCGGGGTCCACTCCCGCAAGTTATGGGTAATGAGACCACTGCCTATGATGAGCACCCCTTCGTCCCGCAGCGGCGCCAGCAAGCGTCCCAAAGCCATCAACTCCCCCGCATCACCGCTGGGCAGCGACATCTGCAGCAAGGGAATATCGGCGTAGGGAAACAGGCCGAGTAAGGGCACCCAAACCCCATGATCCCAGCCCCGATCCTGGCGCTCGGCATAAGGCTGGTCTGCCTGAGTCAGCAGGGCCTTAACCCGTTGCGCCAACTCTGGCGCACCAGGAGCGGCATACTGCAGGCGATACAACGCATCTGGAAAGCCATAGAAATCATAGATAAGCGGCAAGGTGCTGGTCGTCCCCAGCATGACGGGCTGCGTTTCCCAGTGGGCCGAGAGCACCAAGATAGCCTTGGGTTTGGGTAGAGAAGCCCCCAGAGCCTGAAACTGCCCCATGCGATGGGGCTGCTGCAGGGTCATGGGGCTACCGTGAGCCAGAAATAGCACCGGCATTTTCATTGGCTTGACTCCAGTTGGGGTATTCATCAATGAGTGTCATAATAAGGTTTCCATTATTTCCAAGAAGACCCCAGTTATGGCACATAGTGTTGACGAAACGGAAACCATAACCAGGCCGGAAACCTTGGGTGGATCGTTGCAAGATATTCGCGCCTTCTGCCGCGTAGTCGAGCTGGGATCCATTTCGGCGGCCGCCCGAATACTGGGGGAAACCAAGGGGGGGATCAGTCGGCGCATCAGTCGGCTGGAGGGTATGCTCTGCTTGCAACTGCTGGCCCGTCACCCACGCTCGGTGAGCGTCACCAACGAAGGTGAGCTGTTTTATGGCAAGGCCCGCGAGGGGCTATTACTGCTGGATGAGGGAACAGAGCTGGCCCGGGCCACCCGCAGCGAACCCCGCGGCACCCTGCGCATCACGGCCCCGCTGGATCTGGGCCACGAATGGCTGCCGCCCCTCATAGTCGCCTTTGTCGAACGCCACCCCCAGATCCGCGTAGAGTTACTGGCCTCGGATCAGCGACTGGATCTGGCCAGCCACCAGATTGATATTGCCCTGCGCGCCACAGATGGCACTCTGCCCGACATGGGCTATAGCGCCCGCTCCCTCACTCGTCTGCGCATGGGACTGTTTGCGTCCCCCGACTATCTGGCCCGACATCCCGCCCCGCTGCAACCCGAAGCACTGCACCAACATGCCTTGGTGCTTGCCGGTGAGGGGGCCCAGGGGGTGCGGCTCAGCCTGCGGGATCACTCCGGGGCTCAGGAACACCTCACTTTCCACCCGCGGCTACAGACCAGTGACTATGCCAGTGTGCTGCGCCTGACCTTGGCCGGGGGGGGCATCGGCTATTTCCCTCACCTGGTGGCGGAGCACGCCTTAGCCCGAGGTGAACTGCTTCCGCTCCTAGACGCGTGGCAATGTCCGGAGGGGGAGCTGTTTCTCATCACACTCAATGGCTTGCGCGCCCCGGCCCGGGTACAGGCCTTCAAACGCTTTTTGCTCGAGCAACTGGCCAGCAAGCAAGCTTAAACCCTCGCCTCGGCTGCCCGCTTAGCGGGCATGATCTTAGCTGCCCTCCCCATCAGCCGCGCTTCCGCGTTGGGAACACGTAAAAACCCAACCTAACTCACTATCCTGGCTGATTATTTTTACTCATCGCCCCCCAAGCCTGAGCGAGTGGTTACACTCAAATCAAGCACCACCCCGTTGTGCCCTGCCCCCCTTCGCACAGCGCGAGAATGGCGCATAATCAATCCAGGAGTCACATTCATGGATGCAGTGGAGCAAGTTAAGCCGAGCCAACAGAACTTGGTTCAAGAAGCTGTGCCGGGCGACGTCGTAGCCCCCCCCGCAGAGTCGCAAAACGGAACCGAGGCGCCCCCGCCCCTGACGCACCGCCCGCGCCGAACCTGGCTGGGCTGGGTGGGTAGAGTGATGTATCTGGTCAGCATCAGCGCCGTCACCACGGCTGTGGTGTGGGAGATGCAAACCTCCTGGCTACAGGCGCACCTGTTATCGCGCTATGCCCCCACCCTGACCTGGCAACTGGAGCCAGGCCCCAGTGACGCCATCACCTTTCCGGCCAGCGGCCCGGTGGATAAGCGCCAAGGTTATGCCCTACTGCCCCAACTGAGCGAGCGCTTAGCTAATCGTGGCTTCAGCATAACGCAACAGGTGCGCTTCTCGCCGCCACTGCTCGCCTACAGCCAACATGGCTTGTTTGTCCCCTACAACGAGAAGAGCCAGGCCGGGATCACGGTACGGGACTGCAGCGGCACCCCCTTCTACACCAACCGCTATCCCCACTACCAATACCCGGATTTTGCCGCGATTCCACCTCTGGTGCTGCACGCTTTGCTGTTTATCGAAAACCGGGACCTGCTGAGCGATGACTACCCGCTGACAAACCCGGCCATCGACTGGCCACGCTTTGCCAACGCCATCCTCTCCCAGCTGGGGAAGCAGGTCGGGATCCAGGATCACGGCTCGGGGGGCAGTACACTGGCCACCCAGATGGAGAAGTTTCGCCACTCCCCCGATGGCCGCACTAACTCCAGCAAGGAAAAATTGCGTCAGATGGCCTCGGCCAGCGTGCGCGCCTATCGCCATGGCCCCTTGACGCTTCAGGCTCGCGAACAACTGGCGCTGGACTACCTCAACTCAGTGCCCCTGGCCGCCGCCCCCGGTTATGGTGAGGTGCATGGTCTGGGGGATGGCTTACACACCTGGTTTGCTGCCGATGTTGCACACAGCAATCTCCTGCTCGATCCCAGCGCCAAACAACCGAGTTCACTCCCATCCCAGGGACTGGCCCTGCGGCAGGTGGTGGCCCTGCTGATTGCGCACCGTCGCCCCTCGTTTTACTTGCTGCAGGGGCGTAGCGAACTGGCTACTCTCACCGACAGTTACCTGCGGCTACTCGCCCAACAGGGCATCATAGATCTCCCCCTGCGGGACGCAGCCCTGAGCCAACCCCTGAATTTTCGCAACTTTGTCGCAGCCCCTGCCTTCGAGAAGGTCGACAGCGACAAGGCGCGCTATGTGGCGCGCGGGCGCCTGGGCAATCTATTGGGTCTATCTCTCTATGATCTCGACCATCTCGACCTCACCGCCCAAAGCGATCTGAACTACCCCTTGCAACAACAGGTCAGCTACTACCTCAAACGCCTGGCGGATCCGCTCTTTGCCGGTGAGGTGGGCTTATTGGGTGAACGCTTGCTCTCTGCCGAAAAGACCGCTGATGTGCGCTACAGCTTCACCCTGTTTGAACGTGGCAAAGCGGGTTTCCTGGTACGGGTACAGACGGATAACACCAATCAACCCTTCGACATTAACGAGAGCAGCAAGCTGGAGTTGGGATCGACTGCCAAGCTACGGGTGCTGACCACCTATCTGCAGATCATGACCGAGCTGCACCAGCGTTTAGTCTCGCTACCTGCCACCAGGTTGCGCCAACAAGCGGTGGAGCCTCAGGACCACCTCACCCGCTGGGCCTTGGACTATCTGGCGAATAGCCCGGATCGGCAACTGCTGCCCATGCTGCAGGCGGCGCTGGATCGCCACTATTCGGCCAGCCCCTATGAGCGTTTCTTCACCGGCGGCGGCCTGCACACCTTTGCCAACTTCCGCCGCGAAGATAATGGTCGACAGCCCACACTGCGCGAGGCACTGCAGGAGTCCATCAATCTGCCGTTTGTCCGTCTGCTGCGGGATGTGGCGCGTTATAGCCTCTACCAGAATCCCGATCGGGCTACGCTCCTGAGCGATGACAAGGATCCCCGCCGTCAAGAGTACCTGCGCCGCTTTGCCGACCGGGAGGGCAAGACCTACCTGTGGCGCTTCTGGCGCAAGTATCAGGGTAAAAATGGCCAAGAGCAGTTGCAGACCATGGTGGATGACATGCGCCTGACCCAAACCCGTTTGGCGGCCGTACATCGTTATCTCTTCCCCGAAGCCACCCCGGCTGAATTGGCCAAATTCATCCGCCAACAGCTCCCTAATGTGCCCCTGAGTGACAAACAGCTCACCCGCCTCTACCAGAGCCTGGGTCCCGGTGCATACTCCCTGCCAGATCAGGGCTATGTGGCCCGGGTACACCCGCTGGATCTTTGGCTGTTGGCCTATCGCCTGGGCCACCCCCAAGCCAGCTTCAGCGATGCCGTGGCGGCCAGCCAAGCCCAGCGTCTGGAGGTTTACGGCTGGCTCTTCAACTCACGTCACCGCAGTGCGCGCGATAGCCGCATCCGCACCATGCTGGAGATAGAAGCCTTCGCCGACATTCATCAGCGCTGGCAAAAGGTAGGTTATCCCTTTGATCACCTGGTGCCCTCCCTGGCCACGGCCATCGGCAGCTCGGGGGATAGACCGGCGGCGCTGGCCGAGCTGATGGGCATCATCCAGAACGATGGCATTCGCCTGCCGGTGCAGCGGATCGACTCGCTGCACTTTGCCGTCGCCACTCCTTACGAGACCCAGTTCAGCCCGACGACCAACCGCGCTGAGCGCGTGCTCCCCAGCGAGGTGGCCACCGTATTGCGCGAGGCGCTGGCCAAGGTGGTGGAGATCGGCACGGCTCGACGCCTGGCGGGCAGTTTTCAGTTGCCCGATGGCACGCCGCTGCTGCTGGGTGGTAAGACAGGCACGGGGGACAATCGGCTGGAAAAAGTAGGCCACTATGGCAACGTCATTGACTCCAAGGTCCTCAACCGGACCGCCACCTTTGTCTTTTACCTGGGTGATCACCACTTCGGCACACTCACCGCCTATGTGGAGGGCAGCTCTGCCGACAAGTTCCGCTTCACCTCAGCCCTGCCGGTGCAGGTGCTCAAAGGTATGGCTCCGCTACTGAGCCCCTATCTACAACCAGGAACCCACACTCAGTGCCAAAAACCGGCGACCACCACCCAGGCTAGTCCTTGGCTAACCAAGAGAGAACGACTGGAGATTGAGGCTAAAGGAACCTGATCACACGGCAAGCAAAAGCCAAAAATTATTGGGGAAGGGGGTTACCGCGAATGACAAGAGAGCGCAGCTGAACGGTGAGGGGAGAGTGGAGGACGCAGACGGGTGCCTGCGTCCAAAAGCGTTAAGCCAGGAGAGCGTAACGCCGATTGAGCTTAATCCGGCTCGTTGGCCTCGCGCTGCCGCTCTTGGCGAGCCTGCTCGGCAGCAAAGGCAGCCTTGATCTCTTCGAGCACCGAATCCACATCGGCACTGACTTGACTCTCTTCAAAATGGCCTGTCAGCTCAGTATCCGGCTGCAGCTTACCATCCTCATAGAGGGCCCAGATCTCCTTGGCATAGCGAGTGGTCATCAACTCGGGCGCATACTGAGCAAAGTAGTTACGCATATTGTTCACATCCCGGGCCAACATGGCATGCGCCTGGTTGTTAGCCGCGGCATCGACCACCTGAGGCAAGTCGATGATGACAGGGCCAAACTCGTCGACCAGCACATTGAACTCGGAAAGGTCCCCATGCACCAGCCCGGCACAGAGCATGCGTACCACGTATTTCAGCACCACAGCATGATCTTCGATAGCCTGTTCGGCCGACATGCTGACATCACCCAGCCGCGGAGCCACATGCCCCTCGTCATCTGTGATGAGCTCCATCAGCAGCACGCCATCAAAGCAGCCATAGGGTTGTGGCACGCGCACGCCTGCCGCCGCCAGCTTGTAGAGGGCATCCACTTCAGTGTGTTGCCAAGACTCTTCTTGCTGCTTACGACCAAACTTGGAGCCCCGCTCCATGGCCCGGGCATCTCGGCTGTTTCTGACCTTACGCCCTTCCTGATACTGCACGGCTTGTTTGAAGCTACGCTGTGCCGCGTCTTTATAGACCTTGGCACAACGGATCTCCGAGCCGCAACGCACTACATAGACGTCGGCTTCTTTGCCACTCTTCAATCGGCGGATGACATCATCAACCAAGCCGTCGTCAACCAGAGGTTGGATTCGTTTTGGAATTTTCATTGCGCCCTTGTACCCTATTTAGCTCCGCGATGGAATAGTTGGCCTGCATCTTCCCCGGCAAAAATCACATCCAACCTATGGCTCATACTACCAATAACGGGATCCGTAACTGCTGGCGAATGGCCGGTTGGTCACGAATAAGATCGGCCAGCGAGTGCCGGCACAGCGCCGAGACAAAGGCCTCAACAGCCTCCGCCAATACCCCCTTGAGGCCGCACACCGGCAAGAGCTGGCACCAGGGGGTGCCACATTCTATGAGCTGTAGCACTTCGAGTGACTGTACCACTTCCCCCAGATTGATCGCCTCCGCCGGTAGCCCCAGTGCAATGCCTCCGCCCTTACCCCGACGGGTAGTCACCCACCCCAGTTGGCCCAGTCGATGCACTATCTTGTTGATATGATTGCGCGGTAAGTCGAAGGTGCTACACACCTCTTCTATACTGGAGAGTCGCCCCTCCGGCTGTACGGCCAACAGGATCAGGATCCGCAAAGCATAATCGGTGTAGCGAGTTAACTGCATCGGCCTACTCCTTGCTTGCAGCAACAAAAGATACACTGCTCCTGCATTTTACTTAATCCATCCCTTTACTATTTTTATGCGCCAGATACTGGAGACGAACAAGCCAGCATCATGCTGGCTTGTTGAGTAGCCGGCAGACAGGCCACCGGTTGGCTCACCCACTTATTCTGTCACGACCTTGCCCAGCGCATCACCATTACCCTGCTTCTTGTCGCTACGGCATTTGAACCAATACCCAACCCAGATCAGCCCCAACCACACAGGGACTAAGTAGACCGAGATCTGTTCACCCTGCAGATAGAGGATCACCAACATGCCGCCCAGGAAGGCTAGACAGAGATAGTTAGCCACCGGGAACCAGAAGGCTTTGAAGGCCGGGACCACGTGTTTAGCGTTCATGGCACGACGGAACATGATGTGAGTCAGACTGATCATAGCCCAATTGATGACCAGCGCCGCCACCACCAATGCCATCAGCAACTGGAATACCTTGCCGGGGATGAGATAGTTCAATACCACGCAGATCAGGGTCATGGCACCAGAGAGGGCAACCGCCGTTACCGGCACACCACGGCGGTTCACATTCATCAGGAAACGCGGGGCATTGCCCTGCTGAGCCAGACCGTGCAACATGCGGCTGTTGCAGTAGACACAGCTGTTGTAGACCGACAGCGCCGCGGTCAACACCACGACATTGAGAACATTCGCCGTCAGCTCGCTACCCAAGGCGGAGAAGATGAGCACAAACGGGCTCCCCCCTGCAGCCAACTGATTCCAGGGATAGAGGGCTAACAACACAGCCAGGGCTCCCACATAGAAGATCAGGATACGGTAGATCACCTGATTGACCGCGCGGGGTATGCTCTTGCGCGGATCATCCGCCTCCGCCGCCGTGATCCCCACCAGTTCCAGACCACCAAAGGAGAACATTATGATGGCCAGGGACATGATGAGACCATGCCAACCATTGGGCATGAAGCCCCCATGGGCCCAGAGGTTGGAGAGAGAGGCCTGAGGCCCACCGTTGCCGCTGAGCAGCAGATAGCCACCAAATAGGATCATGCCAATGATGGCCACCACCTTGATGATGGCAAACCAAAACTCCATCTCACCGAAGTATTTGACGTTGGAGAGGTTGATGGCATTGATCAGCACGAAGAATCCCGCCGCTGGCACCCAGGTGGGCAGGTCCGGCCACCAATACTGCATATAGAGACCCACGGCGGTCAGCTCCGCCATACTGACCAGCACATAGAGCACCCAATAGTTCCAGCCACTGAGAAAGCCGGCAAAGCTGCCCCAATATTTGTTGGCGAAGAAACTGAACGAACCGGATACCGGCTCTTCCGCCACCATCTCGCCCAACTGGCGCATGATGAGAAAAGCAATGAAACCACCCAGCGCATAGCCAAGCAGAACGCTCGGCCCGGCTAACTGAATGGTTTGCGCAATACCGAGAAACAGGCCGGTGCCAATGGCACCGCCCAGGGCAATGAGCTGAATGTGGCGATTCTTCAAGCCACGCTTGAGCTCGCCAGCTTGGGCTTTGACTTCCATGGGAACATTTACCTCTAGGGTGGAGAGTGATCTGAACTACGGCAGCCGGCTCCGGCTTGACCCGGCTAGAATACCGATCAGCCGTGATTATTCCAGAACTGGGTGAGAATAACGCCACATCACGCCGTGATCCGGCAAGACGAATAGCGTCATCAACCATTTTTTTCGCTGCGTTACGTTTTTGTACCGGTTTTTACTAACGGCCTGCGCAACAAAGAGCGCCCACAGGCGCTCATCAAAACATCGCACACCTGACTCAACTCACAGTGACTTTCAGGCAGGAGACCCCGTGCTCATCACTCCCCGCAAGTCCGGGCCTGTGCCGGGCACACTCGGCATCCGCCAAGGGGCAGCGGGTACGGAACACGCAACCGGAAGGCGGAGTGATGGGCGATGGCAGATCCCCCTCCAGCAACAAGATCTGTTTGTTGCGCTCCAACTCAGGATCCGGGATAGGCACAGCAGACATCAATGCCTGGGTATAGGGGTGCAACGGATGGCTAAAGATGGCCTGGCGACTGCCCAACTCCACGGGATTGCCCAGGTACATCACCAACACCCGATCCGATATGTGTTTCACCACAGAGAGATCATGGGCAATGAAGATGAGCGATAGTCCCATCTCCTTCTGCAGCGCCTTGAGCAGGTTGACCACCTGCGCCTGGATGGAGACATCCAACGCCGACACAGGCTCATCACAGATGATCATCTTGGGCTCCAGGATCAGCGCTCGCGCAATGCCAATGCGCTGACACTGACCACCGGAGAACTCGTGCGGGTAACGGTTGATGAGATTGGGCAATAGACCGACCTTCATCATGATCGCCTTGACCCTGTCCATCACCTCGACCTTACCCAGCTGCGGATAGAAGGTCTGCAACGGCTCGGCAATGATGTCACCTATCGTCATGCGCGGGTTCAACGAAGCCAAGGGATCCTGGAAAATCATCTGGATCTCTTTACGCTTCTCCCGCAGCTCCCGGGCCGGCAGCGCAGTCAGATCCTGGCCCAACCACACCACCTTGCCGGCGGTGGCGGGCACCAGACCTATGATGGCTCGTGCGAAGGTCGACTTGCCACACCCCGACTCCCCCACTACCCCCAGGGTCTCCCCTTCATACAGCTTGATGGAAACGCCATCCACCGCCTTGAGATTCAAAGCAGGCGACCAGGGCCAGCCCTTGTCACTCTTGATCTTGAAATGAACCTTAAGCGCATCCACCTCCAGCAATAACTTCTTCTGGCTCATTACGCGACTCCCCCCTCAGCTTCCCAATCCCAGTGACAGGCGCGCAGACGACCATCATGGAACCCCGTCAATTCAGGCGCCTTACTCCGGCAAATATCGCTGACCCTATGGCAGCGCTCCTGAAACGGACAGCCCTGGGGCAGATGCAGCAGGTTGGGCGGATTGCCGGGAATCGTTGCCAGCTCTTCCCCTTCGCTATCCAGGCGCGGGATCGCCTTGAGCAACCCTTCGGTATAGGGGTGAGAGGGACGGTAGAAGATATCGTTGACCTTGCCGTACTCCATGGTGCGACCGGCATACATCACCAGTACCTTGTCACACAGGCCGGCAATCACCCCCAGGTCATGGGTGATCATGATGATGGCGGTGTTGAAATCCCGCTTGAGCTCATTGAGCAGGGTCATGATCTGCGCTTGGACGGTCACATCCAGCGCCGTGGTCGGCTCATCGGCAATCAGCAACTTGGGATTACACAACAGCGCCATGGCAATCATCACCCGCTGCCGCATGCCCCCGGAGAACTCATGGGGAAACATGTTCATGCGCTTGCGCGCCTCAGGGATCTTCACCGCATCCAGCATCCGCACCGAGGTGGCGAAGGCCTCGGCCTTGCTCATCCCCTTGTGCAGCCGCAGTACCTCCATCAACTGGGCCCCGACCTTCATGTAGGGGTTTAGCGAGGTCATGGGATCCTGAAATATCATGGCGATCTTTTCGGCGCGGATACGGTTCAGCTCTTTGACCGGTAGGTTGAGGATCTCACTCCCCTCAAATTTGGCCGAGCCGGTAATAATGCCATTCTTGGCCAATAGGCCCATCAAGGCAAAGGCGGTTTGGCTCTTGCCCGAGCCAGACTCCCCGACTATGCCCAGGGTTTCTGCCGCATCCAGGGAAAAGTTGAGGTCGTTGACCGCAACCACATTCCCCTCCGGGGTTTTGAACTCGACACGCAGATCATTGACAACTAACAGTGACATGGCGTGCTCCTTAACGGTCTTTGGGATCCAGGGCGTCACGCAGACCATCCCCCAGGAAGTTGAAACAGAACAGGGTCACCACCATGAAACCGGCCGGGAAAAGCAGATGCCATAGGGCCACCTCCATAGACTTAGAGCCCTCATCCAGCAAGGCGCCCCAACTGGTCATGGGCTCTTGCATGCCCAGCCCGAGGAAGCTCAGGAAAGATTCAAACAGGATCATGCCAGGCACCAACAGAGTGGAGTAAACCACCACGATCCCCAGCACGTTGGGCACTATGTGGCGGGTGATGATCTTCCACTGGGAGACACCGCAGACATGGGCCGCCTCGATGAACTCCTTACTCTTGAGACTCAGCGTCTGGCCGCGGACGATCCGTGCCATATCCAGCCAGCTGACGGCACCAATGGCGATGAAGATCAGGAACAGATTCCGGCCAAAGAAGGTCACCAACATGATGACGAAAAACATGAAGGGAAAGGCATAGAGGATCTCCAGCACCCGCATCATGATCCGGTCCAGGCGTCCGCCGATGAATCCGGCGGCGGCACCATACAGTGTGCCAATCACCACAGCCACCATGGCCCCCAACAGACCGACCATCAGGGAGATACGCCCCCCCATCAAGGTACGCACAAACAGATCTCGTCCCAGACTATCGGTCCCAAAATAGTGGCCCGTCGAAAAGTCCGGGCCCGTATGCATGGACGCCCAATCGGGCTCATCAAAGGCATAGCTGGAGAGCCAGGGGCCAATGATCACCAGCAGAGTGATAAACGCCAAGATGATGAGGCTGGCCAGAGCTGCCCGGTTTTTGAAGAAACGGTGGGCCGCGTCCTGCCATAGCGAACGCCCCTGGATTTCCAACTCACTCGCAAAGGAGGAGATGGCTTGCTGCTGTTGTTTAGTAACCACCATGTTCCACCTCGGGCTCAATAACGGATCTTGGGATCGATGAAGGCATAGAGAATATCGACCACGGCGTTGAAGGTGATGGTCAAGGCACCGACTAAGATGGTCAGCCCCAACACCATGGAGTAATCCCGGTTCAAGGCGCCGTTGACGAAGAGCTGGCCTATCCCCGGCAGGCCGAAGAGGGTTTCGATGACCACAGAGCCAGTGATGATGCCGACAAAGGCCGGCCCCAGGTAGGAGACCACTGGCAACATGGCCGGACGCAGGGCATGGTGCAAAATGATATGCCGCAACGGCAACCCCTTGGCCCGAGCGGTGCGAATGAAGTTGGAGTTCATGGTCTCGATCATGCTGCCGCGCATGATGCGGGCTATGGAGGAGACGTAATACATGGCCATACCGATCACCGGCAACACCATATATGGCAACTGACCACCGTTCCAACCACCTGCTGGCAACCACTTCAGGTTAATGGCGAAGATCAGGGTCAGCACAGGTGCCAGCACAAACGAGGGCATCACCACCCCCAGCATGGCCAGCGACATACTGCTGTAATCGACCCAACTATTTTGTCTGAGCGCCGCCATGATACCGAGACCCACCCCCAGCCCCAGGGCCAACAAGAAGGCCAACGAGCCTATGGTGGCGGAAACCGGCAGCGCCTTGCGCACCAGGTCATTTACCGAGAAGTCTTTGTATTTGAACGAGGGGCCCAAATCCCCCTGGGCCAGGTTGCCCAAATAGGTGAAATATTGCTGGTAGACGGGCTTATCTAGCCCATATTTTTGCTGAATGTTAGCCATCACCTCGGGTGACACCCCTCGCTCGCTAGAAAAGGGGTTACCCGGCGCAAACCGCATCATGAAGAAGGAGACGGTGATCAGCACCAGCAGGGTCGGAATGGCTTCCAGCAGGCGTTTTAGAATAAATTTTATCATAACGATTCCGGCACAGATTTATGGCTTCGCTCTGTATGGCCGCAGGCGGCCCTGCGCCAAGCAAGCAAAACCCGCCCAGAAGGCGGGTTTTGCATCACGGCGCCAAGAGAAGCTTAATGAGCGATGATGTACATATCCTTGGTGTAGAGGTTATCCAACGGATTGTTGGGGTAACCACCTACATAGGGTTTCACCAGACGAGCCGATACATACTGATAGACGTTGGCCAGCGGCATATCTTCCGCCAGTATGGCCTCAGCTTGGGCGTATAGCTTGTTACGCTCATCCGCATTAGCCACTTCCCGGCTCTTGGCCATCAGGGCGTCATACTTGGGATTGGAGTATTTGCCATCGTTGTTGCCATGGGTGGTCTGTTTCAGATCCAGCATGGAGGAGGCCTCGTTGTAATCAGCCATCCAACCCGCCCGGGCCAGATCGAAGTTACCACCAGACTTGGTCTCCAAGTAGGTCTTCCACTCTTGATTCACCAGCGCCACATCCACACCCAGGTTTTTCTTCCACATGGAGGCCACGGCTACCGCTACCTTCTTGTGATTTTCACTGGTGTTATAGAGCAGTTCGAACTTCAGCGGATTTTTCTCGTCGAAACCCGCTTCTTTCAACAGCTTCTTGGCTGCTTCGTTGCGCTGGGCTTGCGTCAACTTGGCATAAGCCGGGGTGACGGGTACGAAACCATCTACGAACTCAGGCACCAGACCATAAGCCGGCTTTTGTCCCTGTCCCATCACGGCATCGGCGATCACGGCACGATCGATAGCGTAGGCCAACGCCTTACGCACCCGCACGTCATCAAACGGCTTCTTCTTGCAGTTGAATTCGTAATAGTAGGTGCCGACATAACCCGTTACGCGCACCTCGTCCGGACGCTCTTGTTTCAAGCGCTTAAATTGCTCTATGGGGGTCTCATAGGTCAGGTCGACTTCGCCGGCCAGATAGCGGTTCATGTCAGCATTTTGCGACTGGATAGGGAGATAAGTGACTTTATTGATGGTGGTGTGCGCATCATCCCAGTAGCTCTTGTTGCGCTCGAGAACCACCTTCTCATTAACCACCCACTCTTTCAGGGTATAGGCGCCATTACCGACCAGGTTGCCTGGCTGAGTCCATTTGTCGCCATATTTTTCAATAACGAGCTGGGGCTCAGGATAAACAGTGGTGTGCGCCATCATGCTGACAAAATAGGAGAGAGGGCGTTCCAGTGTCACTTGGAAGGTGTGATCATCAATGGCCTTAACGCCCAACTCTTCAGGCTTAGCCTTGCCATTGATGATGGCAGAGGCATTAACAATGCCTGGTGTAGCCAAATACCAAGAGTAGGGAGAGGCCGTCTTGGGGTCGACAACACGACGGAAGGCATAGACGAAGTCGCCAGCTGTGACCGGCGCGCCATTAGACCACTTGGCATCCTTACGCAGATAGAAGGTGTAAACCTTGCTGTCCTTACTCTCCCAACGCTCGGCCACAGCAGGACGGATCTCACCATTCGGACCGGTAGTGACCAAACCTTCATACAAGTCACGTTGGATATTGGACTCAACCGTCCCCTCAGTTTTGGCTGGGTCCAGGGTGGCGGGTTCAGAGCCGTTACCTTTCACTAATTCTTGAACCGGCGCCAACTTGGCTTCGGCCTTGGAGAGTGGCTTCGCTGCCTCTTGCTTGGCTACAGGAGCGGAAGCCTGCTGCTCTTGCTGACCACATCCCCAGAGAACCAGAGAGCCAGCAATAGCCAAGGCCAACGCGTTTTTATTATGTGTCATGTCCTTACTCCGTATCAGTTGATCTCCACCGCGCGGGCCAGGCCACAAATGAGCCACGAGCCAAGCGTCGAACCGATGAATAATTCCCTGACACAGGTAAGAATGCAATATATTTTGTGGATAAAAACGGACAAGACCAGCTATTTACAAACCATTTGCCTCATTTTACAGAGCAAATGAATGGTTATGGTACAAATGAGCACAACCAGTGCAGCAGGATGCACTACTTCACATCAAGCCGGGAAACATGTGTTTGATACCTGCCACCATGATTTCAATCCCCAGCGACATCATGATGAGGCCCATGATCCGGGTCACCACATTAATGCCGGTTTTGCCCATCACCCGAAACAGCAGGGGGGCGGCACGAAACACCAACCAGGAAAAAAGCGAGAAGACCACGACCACCAGACTTAGACCAAAGAGCTGACCTGGGGTATTGAACTGGCTGGAGTAAACTATGGTAGAGCTGATCGCACCCGGTCCCGCCATCAGCGGCAGCGCCAACGGCACCACGGCAATGGACTCCTTAGCGATACTCTCCCCCTTCTCTTCCTTATTGTGGCGCACCTCCCCCAACTTGCCCTGCAACATGGACCAGGCAATCAGAGTAATCAGCGAGCCACCGGCAATACGAAATGACGCCAACGAGATGCCGAACAGATCCAGTATCATCTGCCCAAAAAACATGGAGACCCAGAGGATAATCATGACGGCGATATTGGCAGTGGTGTTGGTCTTCATCCGCTCCTGAGCCGTCATATGGCCCGTCAGACTGACAAAAACCGGCAACAACCCCAACGGATTGATGATGGCCACCAGACCGATAAAGAATTTCAAATAAAAAGCGTACTCAAGGTGTGCCATAGGAATGCGACCACGTGATGAAAAGTAACAACCAATTATAGTCCAACTTCAAAGCGCGGCGATTATCGCCAGTCCGAAGAAAAACACCAATGATTTAAAATAATCCCCTCCAGCTGGATTAGTTTTTCTAGGCCTAGACGGTACAAGCCGAGCCGGGATACCGGCTCCTAGTAGGCCTAACTTTCAGGACCATAACTCAATAAAACCGTCGGTTTTCGCCTGATGTTTCAGCAACATGATGGTCAAAGACGTTTTTTTGTTGTCATTTCTCCAGTTTAGTCGATGACCTTGTGTATTCGCCGCCATCAGCCAAGACAAAAACCATATGATTAATGCGGCTACAGCCCTGATTTCTCCTGGGTTAATGCCCCAGTGATTGGCACTTACGATAGAAATTTTGTGCTCTCTATGACGCAGTGGTGTAAATGAAACAAAATTCCTTTTGTCATTTTACAACAATTGATATGGATCAAGTTGGCAGCCACTAGCTACTCCTATAATCGCCAACGAAAGAGGTTTCCTAAGCGGCGATGCTACAGGAATGGAGAGATGCCACTCTTTGTGTATACTCGGAGCGCAGTTTCTGTTTCATCTCTTTTGGCAACGCCAAACATTAGTAAACAGTTTTCAAAAACTCAGCAGGAGAAAATCATGGCTGTAACAAACCTTGCCGAACTGGACGAGCTGGTTGCTCGCGTTAAGGAAGCTCAACGTCTCTTCTCTACTTTCTCGCAAGAGCAAGTAGACAAGATCTTCCGCGCCGCAGCTCTGGCCGCCAACAATGCTCGTATTCCGCTGGCCCAAATGGCCGTTGCCGAATCCGGCATGGGCATCATCGAAGATAAGGTTATCAAGAACCACTTCGCTTCCGAGTACATCTACAACAAGTACAAAGATGAAAAGACCTGTGGCATTCTGAGTGAAGATGACGAGTTCGGTACTGTCACCATCGCCGAGCCAGTTGGTATCATCTGTGGTATCGTTCCAACCACCAACCCGACTTCTACTGCGATCTTCAAGTCTCTGATTGCCCTGAAGACCCGTAACGCCATCATCTTCTCCCCGCACCCACGCGCCAAGAACGCCACCAACACCGCTGCCAAGCTGGTGCTGGATGCCGCTATTTCCGCCGGTGCTCCTGCTGACATCATCGGCTGGATTGATCAACCGACTGTTGAACTCTCCAACGCCCTGATGAAGCATGCCGACATCAACCTGATCCTGGCCACTGGTGGTCCTGGCATGGTTAAGGCTGCTTACTCCTCTGGTAAGCCAGCTATCGGTGTTGGCGCCGGTAACGTACCGGTTGTCATCGACGAAACTGCCGATGTGAAGCGCGCCGTTGCCTCTATCCTGATGTCCAAGACCTTCGATAACGGCGTAGTCTGTGCTTCCGAGCAAGCCGTCATCGTGGTTGACAGCATCTACGACCAAGTTAAAGAGCGTTTCGCCAGCCACAAGGGCTACGTCCTGTCCAAGGAAGAAGCCGACAAGGTTCGCAAGGTTATCCTGATCAATGGCGCCATGAACGCGGCCATCGTGGGTCAACCGGCTACCAAGATCGCTGAAATGTCTGGCGTCAAAGTTCCTGCCGACACCAAGATCCTGATCGGTGAAGGCGTGAAGATCTGCGAAGAAGAAGAATTCGCGCACGAGAAGCTCTCCCCGACTCTGGGTATGTTCCGTGCCAAGAACTTCGAAGAAGCCGTCAGCATGGCGTGTGACATGGTGGATCTGGGTGGTATCGGCCACACGTCTGCTCTGTACACCGACCAGGACATGAACGCAGATCGCGTGAAGTACTTCGGCGACAAGATGAAGACTGCACGTATCCTCATCAACACCCCTACCACTCACGGTGGTATCGGTGACCTGTACAACTTCGCAATGGCTCCTTCCCTGACGCTGGGTTGTGGTTCATGGGGTGGTAACTCTATCTCCGAAAACGTTGGTCCTAAGCATCTGATCAACAAGAAGATGGTCGCTAAACGGGCTGAAAATATGCTGTGGCACAAACTTCCTAAATCTATCTACTTCCGTCGTGGTTCCCTGCCAATCGCTCTGAGCGATCTGGAAGGCAAGAAGCGCGCCATGGTGGTCACCGACCGTTTCCTGTTCAACAACGGTTACACCGATGAACTGGTTCGCCTGCTGAAGGGCATGTCCATGGAAGTGGAAGTGTTCTACGAAGTAGAAGCTGACCCGACTCTGTCCATCGTCCGTAAGGGCGCCGAGATGGCCCAATCCTTCAAGCCGGACGTGATCCTGGCTCTGGGTGGTGGTTCACCGATGGACGCCGCCAAGATCATGTGGGTAATGTACGAACATCCGGACACTGCCTTCGAAGATCTGGCCATGCGCTTTATGGATATCCGTAAGCGTATCTACAAGTTCCCGAAGATGGGTCAAAAGGCCGAGCTGGTATGTATCACCACCACCTCCGGTACCGGTTCAGAAGTTACGCCGTTCGCCGTTGTAACTGACGACGCCACTGGTGTTAAGTACCCACTGGCCGACTACGAGCTGACCCCGAACATGGCCATCGTTGACGCCAACCTGGTTGCCAACATGCCTAAGTCCCTGTGTGCGTTCGGTGGTGTTGACGCCGTGACTCACGCCATGGAAGCCTATGTATCCGTTATCGCTAACGAATACTCTGATGGCCAAGCCCTGCAAGCCCTGAAGATGCTGAAGGAATACCTGCCTTCCAGCTACCATAACGGCAAAGCTGACATGGTTGCTCGTGAGAAGGTTCACAATGCCGCTACCATCGCTGGTATCGCATTCGCCAACGCCTTCCTGGGTGTGTGTCACTCCATGGCCCACAAGCTGGGTGCCGAGTTCCACATTCCGCACGGTCTGTCTAACGCTCTGCTGATCTGCAACGTGATCCGCTACAACGCGAACGACAACCCGACCAAGCAGACTGCGTTCTCCCAGTATGACCGCCCGCAAGCGCGTCGTCGTTATGCTGAAGTCGCTGACCACCTGGGTCTGACTGCTGCCGGTGATCGCACCGCAGCCAAGATCGAGAAGCTGCTGGCATGGCTGGATGCCCTGAAGAAGGATCTGGACATCCCTATGTCCATCCGTGATGCAGGCGTACCGGAAGAGAAGTTCCTGGCCAAGGTTGATGCCCTGTCCATTGAAGCCTTCGA
Source organism: Pseudaeromonas sp. HNCC25DJ180 (assembly GCF_055413345.1). Lineage (NCBI taxonomy): Bacteria > Pseudomonadati > Pseudomonadota > Gammaproteobacteria > Aeromonadales > Aeromonadaceae > Pseudaeromonas > Pseudaeromonas sp. HNCC25DJ180. The sequence goes on along the minus strand of NZ_JBVAYF010000011.1, from coordinate 93,207 downwards.
TGACCAGTGCACCGGCGCCAACCCGCGCTACCCACTGATCAGCGAGCTGAAGCAGGTTCTGCTCGACTCTTACTATGGCCGTCCCTACACCGAAGGTGCTGTGGTTGTTGCCAAGGAAGAGAAGAAAGAAGAAGGTAAGAAGAAGAAATAAGCTTCCTCTTCCCCGCTAAATTAGAAGGCCCGCGCACTGTGCGGGCCTTTTCTTTGCTTGTCGCTGATGACTCTGCTAATTTTTAGGTTAAAAAAGGGAGAGCCCATGGCCGACGTCACACTGCCCATCGCCCAACTTCAGATTGGCCACTACATCAAGTTACCTCTGAGTTGGAAGTCTCACCCCTTCCTGCGCAGCTCCTTTGTCATAAAAAATCTCGAACAAATTCAAACTCTGCGCAGTATTGGCTTCACCGAAATAGTGGTTGATCCCGACAAAAGCACTACCGAAGTCATTCTGCTGGAGCCAGAGCCCGAGGTTGCGACAGAGCCGACGCCGGAACTTGATGATCCCGCAGTCGTAGCCAATAAGGCCAGCCAGCAGCAGATGCGCCGCGCCATCCGCACCGCCGAGCGCGCTTTTACCAGCTCCATCTCTCCCCTTCGTGACTCACTGACGCAACTAAACCTTAAACCAGATGAGGGCTTAGGCGCCGTGGCCGATCTTATTCGCCATGCGGCTACTCATCTCACTAGCCAGGATGGCCCTGTGGGCCTGCAACTGGTACGCGCCGTGCAACAGGGTGACCCGCTACTGCTGCACAGCCTGAATGTGGCGTTCATCGCCATGCTGATCGCCAAAGAGGCCGGTTGGTCGCCGCTGGAGATCGAAGATGCGGGTCTGGCTGGACTGACCCATGATATCGGGGAGTTGAAGATCCCAATCCAGATCAGTCGCAAACGGACTGAACTCACCAAGCCAGAGATCAACTTCCTGCAAATGCACGTTCAATACGGATTTGAACAGTTAACCACCTTGGGTGCCTTCTCCAGTAAAATTCGCGATGTAGCCTATCAGCATCATGAGTGCCTGGATGGCTCGGGTTATCCAAAAGGAGTGAAGGGCGATCAGCTCTCCGCTCTAACCCGGCTGATTTCAGTCGTGGATTTCTACGATGAAAATCTGCATCCCCGTAATGCCTTGCTGACGGCGCTGCCTAATCAGGTGATGGCCAAGCTGTATAAACGAGCAGGCAAGCAACTGGATAACACCTTTATTCAACTATTGATCAAGGTAATGGGCATCTACCCCCCGGGCTGCATGGTGCGGCTCAGTGACGATAATGTAGCCTTGGTCATGACCAGCGATCCGACTGCGCCACTCAAACCCTGTGTCCTTCCCTTTATTCGCGGCGCGGTGCAAGAAGGGGTTGATCTGCTCAACCTACGCAATGCCACGCTTAGCATAGTCAGCGCCGTTGACCCTACCGAATTAACCAGCCAACAACGGGACTTCTTCAATCTTGGCAAGCGCTACTGTTACTACTTCTCCAGCTATATTCCGCCCGTTTTGTTACCTGATAACCCCACTTGAAATGGTGATGCTGAAGGCCAGCACCACCGGACGACTAGCCAAGTGGGCCATGTTATGCTTCTCCTGTTACCTGCCACTGAGCAGGCCTTAACATTAGTAACCCGTTGGAGATTAAAATGCGGATCCTGCACACCATGCTGCGCGTTGGCGACTTACAACGCTCTCTCGACTTCTATACCCGCATCTTGGGTATGAAACTGCTGCGTCAAAGCGAAAATAGTGAATATCAGTACACCCTGGCCTTCGTAGGCTATGGTGATGAAAAAGAGGAGGCTGTGATCGAGCTAACCTACAACTGGGGCGTGAGTGAGTATGAGCTGGGCAACGCCTATGGCCATATTGCCCTGGAAGCAGAAGATATTTACGCCACCTGCGACGCCATTCGTGCCGCTGGCGGCACCATCACTCGCGAGCCGGGCCCAGTCAAGGGTGGCACCACAGAGATCGCCTTCGTGGTCGACCCGGATGGTTACAAGATCGAACTCATCAACAAGAAACATGCAGGCTTGGGGCTCGGCGCCTAACCCATCCACCATAGTATCGCTCTGCAGTATGGCTCTACTTCAAAGCGGGCATGGCCCGCTTATCCTGATGACATCTGCAGCCGCTTACTTGAACATCAAGAGTTGATCCGCTTCGCTGACAACCGCCTCCCATTTCGCCAAAATAAGTGCTGATTGATACCACCTCATAAGGATATAGCTATGTGGATCTTACTCAGCCTGCTACTCATCATACTCTTGCCCCTGATCATCATGGTACGGATCTACAACCAATTGGTCACGCTCAAGGCCCAGTTTGAGAACGGATTTGCCCAGATCGAGGTCCAACTGCGCCGTCGCCATGATCTCATTCCCAATCTGGTGGAAACCGTCAAAGGTTACCTGCACCACGAACAGAGCACCTTGACCGCCGTTATCGAGGCTCGTAATGCAGCCAGCACCCTGCTCAAATCAGTCCGGGCTCATCCAACCGATGGTGCATCCATGGCCATGCTGGGCCAGGCCGAGAGCCGCCTAGGGCAAGCACTAGGGGGCTTGAGCGTACAGATGGAGGCCTACCCCGAGCTCAAAGCCAACGACAATATCCAGCAATTGTTCGAAGAGTTGACTGCGACTGAAAATAGGGTTGCCTTCGCCAGACAAGCCTTCAATGATGGCGTCACCGCCTACAACATCTACCGCAAGACCTTCCCCTCCATCCTGGTTGCCAACTCGCTGGGCCACACCCAGGACGCTGCTCTGCTTATCATCGAAGATCCGCAGAGTTATCACCAAACCCCGCAGGTAACGCTCTAACCACCAGCCACTCCTTTACTATGCAAGAGGCGCTATCGTGATCTTTTATGAACAACAGGCTCAAGCGAGACAGTTAAGCCGCCTGCTGGTTCTGCTCTATGGCAGCGGCGTACTGGTACTGGCGCTACTCTCTAGTCTGCTGTTGAGTTTAGTCTTTATTCCACTCAAACTGGCATGGTGGTCTCATGCGGGAACAGCTGAGCAATCGCTATTCAACCAGGGGCAATTCTTGACCCTAGCCGCGACCATCCTCTTCATCAGTCTGTTTGTCAGCTACCTACGCTATCGACAGTTACACCAAGGTGGATGGCGAGTTGCCAAGGCCCTTGGCGGGCGGCGTCTGCTGCCTAATACCGCCGATCTGCCAGAGCAACGACTGCGCAACGTGGTCGAGGAGATGGCGATTGCCTCTGGGCTACCGGTTCCGGCCCTGTTTATCCAGGATAATGAACTGGGGATCAACGCCTTCGCCGCCGGCATGACCATCAATGACGCCGTCATAGTGGTCACAAAAGGAGCCATTGACGCGCTAGATCGCGATGAACTGCAGGCCGTAGTGGCCCATGAATTCAGCCATATTCTCAACGGCGACATCCGCTTGAATATGCAATTAGCCGCGGCGATGGCGGGCCTGCTCTTCATAGAGCGGCTGGCGGAATGGCTCAATCGCGACATGCTAGGAGAGCAGGAGCAGCATGAGCGTCCGCGAGGCGCGTTTGAATTGGGATGTCATACCATAGGTTATGGCGGCGTCCTGTTCAGTCAATTTATCAAGGCGGCCGTCAACCGCCAAAGGGAAGCCCTGGCTGATGCCTCTGCCGTGCAATTCACCCGTCACCCGCTGGCACTGGCCAACGCCTTGAAAAAGGTCGCAGGCCACCCCTATGCCTCCCTGATCTTCCACCCGGCCGCCAAGGAGTACAGCCACCTCTTTTTTGGCCAGGGACAAAACAGCAGCTTCTCAGGTCGCCTGGCTACGCACCCGCCGTTGAGTGAACGCATCCGTCTGCTAGAGCCTGATTGGGATGGTCAGTACATTCGCGGCGCAGTGGCCACCCCCATCGAAACCTATCGGGAAGAGAGTGATCTGCCCTTGACGCAACGTCTGGCCCATCAACAACAGGCTAGCGAACGCTTGGCCAATCTGGACTTTGATGCCCCCCAGGAGTGGCTGGATCTGCTGCCGATGGAATTGGTCGCCACGGCCCACGACCCAAACCAGGCCCAGCTTCTGGTCTACGCCCTGCTGCTCGACACAGATGTAGCCATCAGGCATCGGCAGCTCAAGGCACTACCCGATGCCGAGCGCGTAGATGAGCTGACTCGCCATGACCCTCCCCGCCGCTTGCGACTGGGCTTACTGGAGCTCTGTCTGCCCAGTTTGCAACTGATGAGTCAGGAGGAGTATGAGGTATTCAGCCGGCATATCGATGAACTGAGTGCAGCCGATGGTGAAAACAGCCTGTTTGAGTGGCTGCTCTATCGCCTGCTCGACCATCAACTTCACAGCCGCTTTAAACCGACAGTCGGCCAGAGCGTGGTGCGCGATATGAGCCAGCTAACCGAGCCGCTCGCACTCCTGAGCGCGGCCCTGGCCTACCACTGTGCCTCTAACGAGGCCGATCGACTGCGCTTTTATCAGCACATCATCCAGCAACTGACGCTCGACAAACCACTGCTCACCCAGTGTCCTGATCTGGCCCAAATGGCTGCTGCCCTCACTCAAGTTCAACGGGCCAGTCCAGGTATCCGCCTACGCTTAGTGCAAGCCGTGGTTGCCGCCATGGAGCTGGATGGCCAGGTGAGTGATACCGAATTTGAGCTGTTTAGAGTCCTCGCCGTTTGTCTGGAGTGCCCCATTCCTCCCCCTCAATCCGGCATGGGTATGGCAGAGTAATCCCCATCACCTACTTGGCCACACACAAAAAAGCCAGCGGCATGCTGCTGGCTTTTTTGTCAGGGAATACCAGGTCATGCCCCTTTGGTATTCGGCGTGGCAGGAGCCGCCTTCTTGGTGGCCGATGGTTTAGGCGCTGATTTGATATCGAGAGTAGCCGGTTTAACCTCGGGCGCCGCTGGTTTGGCTGGCTCTATCGCCGTCGGATCCTTCGCCACCCCTTGCGCTATGGCTGCGGCACCCGGATCGGTCGTGGTATAGAGGGGCCCCCCCACTTCTTGCCCTCTAGTCTCATAGGTGGGCAGACTGCGCGACATGGAGATGATCACCCGACGATTTTTTGCCCGCCCCGCCTCGCTATCGTTGACGGCTATATGCTGTTTCTCCCCATGACCATCCACCTCGATACGCAAGGGATCCACCCCCTGCGCGGCGAAATAGCTCTTGATGGCCTTGGCTCGACGTTCGGAGAGTTTCTGGTTAGGCCAACGGCCACCGTAGCTGTCGGTATAGGCATTGATCACCAACATGTCGATGGAGGGATCCGCTTTCACATACTGGCCAATCATCTCGATGCGCCGACGGGAATAGGCCGTCAGCTGATCGCTGTTTTTTTCATAGTTAAGAATGGTAAAGGCAATATCTTCAAAGGTATAGGGCAGCAGCGTCTGCAAACACATCATAAATGATTGATAACGTGGGTAAAAACCTACAGCAGAGACGGAAACCTGCACCGGCTGGCCTCTGTGATACCAATCGCGGAACAAGAAGGCAGGGAAACGTCCCTGCTCCAACTCGCCGGCCATGGTCCAGGCTGTCTGGCCATTGACCAGACCATCAAACTGCTTATAGAAACGAATGGTCGACAAACCGGTTTCTGGCACCCCAGGTCGCCAACGAGGAGGCAAGGAGCGCAGAGTCACAGTCTGGATGCGCGCATTGGGTCGCAGCGGTTTGAGCTCGAAGTCGAGGTTGATGTTTTTTCCTGCGCGGCTGACAAAGGCACCACTACCGTAGTTGGGTATAAAGTGCTCCAGCCGGCACTCCAACGGGGTGTCCCCCGTCAATCGCCAGCTAGATTGATCGAGTGAGGCCCCATACTCGAGCACGGCGGCTTGTCCAGCCCCCGAGAGCATCATAATGGCAAATAGATACCTATACTTCACGGCGATCTCCTCTTCCCTATCACTCAGGCTATCGGCTGGCCCGCCATAAACTTTAGCCCCGGATCACCAACACGCTAACATGGGCTTTGCCAGTCTCTTCTGCCATAATATCGAGCCTTCACGGCAGGAAGCGGCATCTAGCCATCAATAACTCAAGATTTCAAACGGGAAAGGAGAGACCCGATGCGCAAACGTATTATACAAATTGAAGAGAGACCCTCATTACTGGAGTGTATCCCTCTGAGTTTCCAGCATCTGTTTGCCATGTTTGGTGCCTCGGTACTGGTTCCCATGTTGTTCAAGATCGATGTAGGAACCGTGCTGCTGTTTAACGGCATAGGCACCCTTATCTATCTGTTCCTCTGTCAGGGTAAGGTGCCAGCCTATCTGGGTTCGAGTTTCGCCTTTCTCTCCCCCGTGTTTGCCGTCATGGCCAGCTATAGCTACGAGACCGCACTGGGTGGTTTTATCGCCTCAGGCTTGCTGTTTATGGCGGTCGCCTGCCTCATCAAGCTTTTTGGTTACAAGTGGATCAATGTCGTGTTCCCCCCCGCCTCAATGGGCGCCATAGTAGCCATCATAGGTCTGGAATTGGCTCCGGTTGCCGCAGACATGGCAGGGCTGACAGCCAAGACCCTGGATCCCAAGGTAGTCGGCGTCTCCATGTTTACCCTGGCGGTCGTGGTGTTTGGTTCAGTGCTGTTTCGCGGTTTTCTGGCCGTTATTCCTATCCTCATCGCTATAGTTGCCGGATATCTAGCCGCCTGGGGCCTGGGGTTAGTCGATGTCAGTGGTGTATCCCAAGCCTCACTCTTGCAGATGCCCACCTTCTATACCCCTCATTTTGAGCTGGCGGCCATCATCACCATACTGCCCGCCGCTTTCGTGGTGATCGCCGAGCATATCGGCCACTTCATCGTCACCGAAAAGATTGTCGATCGACCCTTGATGAAAGATCCGGGTATGCACCGCTCTTTGATGGGCGATGGTTTCTCTACTACCCTCTCCGGCTTCTTCGGTTCGGTACCTACCACCACCTATGGTGAGAACATAGGCGTGATGGCCATTACCCGGGTCTACAGTGTCTGGGTCATTGGCGGCGCGGCCATCCTCTCTATCCTGCTGGCCTTCTTCGGTCAATTCACCGCCGCCATCCGCACCATACCGGTTCCCGTCATGGGCGGGGTATCGCTACTGCTGTTTGGGGTAATTGCAGCATCTGGTATTCGAATGCTGGTAGAATCCAAGGTGGACTACAGCAAACCCAAAAATCTGATCCTCACCTCCATAGTGTTGATCGTTGGCTTGTCTGGCGCCCACCTGGATCTGGGCAGTGTCAGCCTCAAGGGTATGGCGCTGGCCACCTTGCTCTCCATTGCTATCAGCCTGCTGTTCGAGGTGTTCGAACGCCTGGGCTGGATGAGTACCTATGACATCATGGAGCCATAACCGGCTCCCTTTTTGTGACAATTGAGTCTGGCGGATGAACGATAAAAAGAGCGTGCACCCTTTAAAAGAGCGATTTCGTGGTTATTTTCCCGTCGTCATCGATGTAGAAACTGCAGGATTCAAAGCCAATAGCGATGCCCTGCTGGAAATAGCGGCCTGTACGCTGACTATGGATGATGATGGCTGGATCCATATCGATGAGACCTTCCATTTTCATGTGGAGCCCTTCGAAGGCGCCAACATAGAGAAGGCCGCCATTGAGTTCAATGGGATCGACCCTTTCAATCCGTTGCGGGGGGCTGTTTCGGAAAAAGAGGCGTTAGGTGCCATCTTCAAGGGACTGCGCAAAGGACTAAAAGAGACCGACTGCCATCGTGCCATAGTCGTGGCACACAATGCGGCATTCGATCATGGCTTCATGATGGCAGCAGCCGAACGAGCTGGGCTAAAGCGTAATCCTTTTCATCCCTTTGCCACCTTTGATACCGCCACCCTGGCGGGATTGGCATTGGGACAGACTGTGCTGGCCAAGGCTTGCATCTGTGCTGGCATCCCTTTTGACAATAAAGAGGCTCACTCTGCCCTCTATGACACCCAACGGACGGCAGAGCTCTTTTGCCATATCGTCAACCGCTGGAAATCCCTAGGCGGCTGGCCTCCGGTGATGGCCGAATAATCTAATCCGCTCCGCAAGGAGCGGCTTAATTTGAGCTGATGACTCAACGACTTATTTCATCTCCCAGTCGATAGAAATAAATGCAGCTACCTTTGCCCTCATTCATACTGATCCGTAGGTAAACTGACTTAACGTCGAGAGTTCACCATGGGGCATTTCGTCTGGCTTGTCGCATTACTAATTTGCCTGTTGCCGAACGGCATCTCAGAAGCCAACAGCACCAAGCTTTCGAAGAGCCTTAACCGCCCCATACCGCACCTCCTGTTTATCAGCCCAGCGCACAGTGATGATCTATTCTGGCAGCAGGTCGAGCAACACATGCGCTATGCCGCCACCAATTTTGGTTTTGAACTCAAGAGCCAGTATGCCAACGGCAGTCCATTACGGGTCAGCGCCTTAGCCAAGGCAGCCATAACAAGCCAGGATCGGCCAGATTTTCTCCTGTTGCAGTTCAATGGCCCCATAATGCCGCGCCTGTTGGCGAGCGCCCAGCAGTATAATGTGAAGGTTATCACCTTCAACACCGCACAATCGACAGACTCACGCCATTCGATGGGCCTGCCCAGAGAGCGCTATACCAATTGGCTGGCCCATCTCTGGCCAAATGACCGACTGGCAGGACAACTCGAAGCAGAAGCCCTCATGCAAGCGGCGCGGCAGCAGTGGCCCCAGGAAACACCAACTATTTTGGCTTTCAATGGTGCCAAGAGTGAAGTGTCACGCGTTGCCACGGAGCGCAGTCAGGGCTTGCATCAAGCCGTTGCCTACGTTGGATCAGGGCGGCTGGCCCAAGAATTTTCTACCTACTGGGATGCAGACAAAGCCACTCGGCCCTTGCTCTCTGCGCTTAAACGCTATCCTGATGCCAGATTGCTATGGAGTGCATCCGATGCCATGGGGTTAAGATTACGGCAGCAACTGCTGGAAGGGGGGCGGCAAATAGATGCGTTTTTGATCGCGAGTATCGATGCCACGCCACAAGGCATTTCCGCCGTGGAGCGAGGTGAGTTAGTCGCCACGGTTGGCGGCCATTTCATGGAAGGGGCCTGGTGCATGGTGCTCATCTATGACTACCTGCACCAGCATGACTTTGCCAAGGAGGGGGTTTTGTTTCAGACCGACATGCAAACCTTCGATCGCCACAGTGTCGCGATCTTGCGACAGCTCTATACCAATGACGCCTTTGCCAAGTTGGACTATCACGCGTTCACACAGACCGACGCCCCCCCAGGAAAAGCAAACCTAGCAGGATACGACTTCAGTTGGCAGCGGCTACTCCACGTATTCCAGCAACAGGAGCTACTCCATGTGAAACCTTGAAAGGCCCTGCCGGCAGGGCCTGGTTAACTCTATTCTGGCTGTTTATGACGAGCCGCAGCTTCCTTGATCAATGTCTGCAATTCACCCTGTTGATACATCTCCAGTATGATGTCGCACCCCCCGATAAGCTCACCTTCGACCCAGAGCTGAGGAAACGTAGGCCAATTGGCATACTTGGGTAACTCAGCCCGAATATCGGGATTCAGCAGTATGTCCACATAAGCAAAAGGCTCGCTGCAAGCCATCAGGGCCTGGGAAGCCTGAGAAGAGAAGCCGCAACTAGGCAGCTTGGGAGACCCTTTCATATAGAGCAGGATAGGGTTTTCGGCGATTTGCTGTTTGATCTTGTCGATTGTTTCCATCTTTGCCTCGTTGCGTGATCTTTGAGATCCATTCTACTGCATAACCAGACAGGAACAATCCTGCAAGGTGTAGGGTTATTTGACCCCGCCACAGCCATAGTCTACCTAGACAGCCCTCCAATAGGGGATACCAAAGCCGGCGTCCCATGTTGATAAAGTAGCCGGCTTGTTAAAATGAGTTGTCATAGTTGTGGCGTTTATCCTGAAAAGTTTGCTATAAATCAATTCTTGCTGGGGTTTGGCTCCCGCACTATCGATTAACTGGCCCTCTGCTGGGCCCTACAATGGAGAGTTTTGTCATGGCTTTTGAACTTCCGGCCCTGCCCTATGAAAAGAATGCACTGGAACCCCACTTCTCTCAGGAAACGTTGGAGTTTCACTATGGCAAGCATCACAACACCTATGTGGTCAACCTGAACAATCTGATTCCGGGGACCGAGTTTGAGGGCAAGTCCCTTGAAGAGATCATCAAGAGCTCCAGCGGTGGCGTATTCAATAATGCCGCCCAGATCTGGAATCACACCTTTTTCTGGCACAGCCTGGCGCCTAACGCTGGCGGCGAACCCACGGGTTCCCTAGCAGACGCCATCAAGGCCACCTTCGGCTCTTTCGAGCAGTTCAAGGAAGCCTTCACCAAGTCTGCTGTGACCAACTTCGGCTCAGGCTGGACCTGGCTGGTGAAGAAAGCCGATGGCTCATTGGCCATAGTCAATACCTCCAACGCCGGTTGCCCGTTGACCGATGGCGTCACTCCGCTGCTAACCGTGGATGTGTGGGAACACGCCTACTACATTGACTATCGCAACCTGCGTCCCAAGTATCTGGAAGCCTTTTGGGCCCTGGCTAATTGGGAATTTGCGGCCAAAAACTTCGCTGCCTAAGCCTGATAACACAAGGCTAATAACAAGCCTGCTACCGCTAATGCCAGTCAGTTAACGCTGACTGGCATTTTCTTTTTCGGCCCTGTTATCACGATAATCGGCGCTTTACCGCGCCAGAATTATTTTGTATACCCCCGGATGCGGCAGAAAAAACAGATAAAAAAATCCGCACCCATAGGAAGTGGATGCGGACTGTGATATCCCGGCAGGAACGGTCAATGACGCTTTAACTGTGTCGTGTTAGACCACAGCGCCCCATTGAATTGGCAAACAAGTTACAGGCGAATGCCCAGACTTTGCCGCAGGTAAGCACCCGCCCCCAACAAACCAGGATGTGCGTGGGTAATGAGGAAGACCGGGATATCCTTGAGATAAGCTTGGAAACGCCCCTTGTCCTCAAATGCCACGCGGAAACCCGAGCCCTTAAAGAACTCCAGGAAACGAGGCACTATGCCCCCAGCGATATAGACACCGCCAAAGGTGCCCAGATTCAGCGCGAGATTGCCCCCGAAACGGCCCATCAGCACACAGAACAGACTCAGAGCACGACGGCAGTCGGTACAGCTATCAGCCAACGCCCGTTCAGTCACATCCTTGGGTTGCAGCGCCTCAGGGAGCCGTTCATCCGCCAACACCAAACCACGATAGAGATTAACCAGACCGGGGCCAGACAAGAGCCGCTCGGCAGAAACATGCCCCAACTCGGCACGTAAGGCGTGTAACACGGCATCCTCTTCATCACTATTGGGGGCAAAATCCACATGCCCACCTTCGCCAGGCAGACTCAACCACTGGTCACCGGCTTGCACCAGATGCGCCACACCCAGACCCGTACCCGCCCCATACACGGCGATGGGCTTGCCCGCTTGAGCAGCAACACCACCGAACTGCAACTTATCGGCGTCACTCAGCACAGGAATGGCCATGGAGACGGCCGTAAAATCGTTGATGATCTCCAGATGCTTAAATCCAAGGTTAGCCTTCATCTCGGTAATGGAGAATTCCCAAGTATGGTTGGTCATGGCAACCCAATCACCCTTGATGGGGCAGGCAATGGCAATGCAGGCATCGTCCACCGAGGTATTATGCTCGGCTAGGTAAACACGGATCACCTCTTCAAGACTCGGATAATCGAGCCCTGAATAGGTCTTAGCCTGAGAGATTTCGCCTGAATCCATTGCACATAATGCCAAACGCGCATTGGTACCGCCAACATCCCCGACCAGGGCATAGGAAGCCATAAACACTCCTTAATTACGTTCACTTACTGAATTATATGAAAATTATCTCGCCACAATTCTACCGCCAGTGGCCCACTATAAATAGAGGAAGGATCACAAGAGATGGATTTCCATGCGGTGAATGTTGTAATTTTCTTACAAAACGGTGCCAGTAGTATCAAATATCTGCTAGCTTTAAAATATGTAGACAAATTCGCTCTAGTCCACTCGGCTGTGTGATCTAAACATTCCGAGTAAATTTGCCCATATATGGTTGAAGATCAATCTATTAACCTGGGTTAGCTTGCAATGCTGGACTAGCGCCACCACTAAAATCCTAGAGATGTCTGATGAATACGTTGGAAAAAATCACTAAAAATTTGGATAGTTTCAGTAAATCCGAACGCAAAGTGGCAGAGGTGATATTGGCAGCGCCACAAACCGCCATCCACTCCAGCATTGCCACCCTGGCCAAGATGGCGGATGTCAGTGAGCCCACGGTCAACCGTTTTTGCCGTCGTTTGGATACCAAAGGTTTTCCTGATTTCAAGCTTCATCTGGCCCAGAGTCTGGCCAATGGCACTCCCTATGTGAATCTGCATGTGGAGGAGGATGATGGCCCAGATGCCTACACCTCAAAGATATTCGAATCTACTATCGCCTGTCTGGATGTGGCCAAGAACAGCCTGGACACCTCGTTAGTCAATCGCTGCGTCGACCTGTTGACCCAAGCCAAGAAGCTCTCGTTTTTTGGCCTGGGTGCCTCCTCCGCCGTTGCCCACGATGCCCTGAACAAGTTCTTTCGCTTCAATATTCCGGTCACCTGCTTTGACGATATTGTCATGATGCGCATGAGTTGCATCAACAGCAGTGAGGGCGATGTAGTCGTCGTCATCTCTCATACCGGTCGCACCAAAGCCCTGGTTGAGATTGCCCACCTAGCCCGCCTTAATGATGCCACCGTCATCGGCATCACCGCCAAGGAGTCACCCTTGGCCCAGGAGTGCAATTTAGTGCTCTCCATGGATGTGCCCGAAGATACCGATGTCTATCTCCCCATGGCATCTCGCATCGCCCAGCTCGCCCTGATTGATGTATTAGCCACCGGCTTCACCCTGCGCCGCGGCATCAAATTTCGGGAAAATCTGAAGAAAGTGAAGGAAGGGATCAAAGATTCCCGCTTTGAGATGCCCACCTCCTGACCCCTGCTCTATGGGCCTCAAACTGAGGCCCGTTTTCTCTTTTCCCCTAGTATCGTTGCCCATCGCCATGGTGTAGAATCGTTTTCAACTTACAATCTGCTTACCCCAGGTAGCATGTTGAAACGCTTTGCAATAGTCGTTTCTAACTGATTGTGCTCTCAGAATTTTTTGCATTCAAATAACTCATCTCTTGGAGTCTCTCATGTTACGAAGAACCAAAATTGTGACCACTATGGGCCCAGCCACCGATCGCGAAGGCGTATTGGAAGGGATCATCAAGGCTGGTGCCAGCATGGTGCGCATGAACTTCTCCCACGGCACTGCCGAGGATCATATCCAACGCGCCAAGCAAGTTCGCGAACTGGCTGCGCGCCTGGGTAAGCACGTCGCCATTCTAGGCGACTTGCAGGGTCCGAAGATCCGGGTTTCCACCTTCAAGGATGGTAAAATCTTCCTCTCAGTGGGTGACAACTTTGTGCTGGATGCCGCCCTGGGTAAGGGTGAAGGCGATCAACAACAAGTCGGTATCGACTACAAAACACTGCCGGATGATGTGATCCCGGGTGATCTGTTGCTGTTGGATGATGGCCGGGTTCAGCTCAAGATTGACCGCGTCGAAGGCAGCCGTATCTACACAACGGTCACAGTCGCCGGCCCCCTATCCAACAACAAGGGGATCAACAAGAAAGGTGGCGGTCTCTCCGCCCCGGCCCTGACTGAAAAAGATAAGGAAGATATCAAGACCGCCGCGCTGATGCAGGTGGATTACCTGGCGGTCTCCTTCCCGCGTTCAGGGGCGGATCTGAACTACGCCCGTGAGCTGGCCCGCGAAGCGGGTTGCAACGCCAAGATAGTAGCCAAAGTAGAGCGCGCCGAAACCGTGGCAACCGATGAGGCCATGGAAGACATCATTCTGGCTTCAGATGTGGTGATGGTGGCTCGTGGCGATCTGGGCGTCGAGATCGGTGACTCCGAGCTGATGGGTGTGCAGAAGAAACTGATCCGTACCGCTCGCCGTCTGAACCGCGTGGTGATCACCGCGACCCAGATGATGGAGTCGATGATCAAGGCACCACTGCCTACTCGTGCCGAAGTCATGGACGTCGCCAATGCCGTTCTGGATGGCACAGATGCGGTCATGCTCTCCGCCGAAACCGCAGCCGGTGACTTCCCCATCGAAACCGTGACCGCCATGGCCAGCGTCTGTCTGGGTGCCGAGAAACACCCCAGCGTCAACGTCTCTAACCACAGAATGAACTACACCTTCACCTCGGTGGAAGAGACCATAGCCATGTCGACCATGTATGCCGCCAACCATATGGCTGGGGTCAAGGGCATTGTCTCCATGACAGAATCAGGCACCACTCCCTTGCTGATGTCGCGCCTGAGCTCTGGCCTGCCGATCTTCGCCCTCTCCCGCCACCAGCAGACCCTGAATTGGGCCAGCCTGTACCGCGGTGTCACCCCCGTGTTCTTTGATGGTGATGAAACCAAACCCATCATCGAAGTATGCCGTGACGCGCTGGAAGTGCTGAAGCAACTCAGCTACCTGAAATCAGGTGATCTGGTACTGTTCACCCACGGTGACAGCATGGAGACTATTGGCTCTACCAATAATTGCAAGATCCTGACCGTCGAGTAATTCACTCGCCCGGCATATCAACAGCCAGTCAATTGACTGGCTGTTTTGTTTAATCAGCAACGCCACCCCCCCTATCAACACTGCGGTTGGTTGCAGCCCATCTGCTCCAGTTCGCCCACCGCAAAGCTATCCACCTGCAACGCCTGAATGCGCAAACGTTCGGCTTCCTGCAGTGCAGCCACCTCTTGCGCATTCAACACCCCCGCCGCCTCGGCCGCCAGCAGCCGTTCTAGCAGGCTCTGTTTAGCCAGGAGCCGCCCCTGTTTTTGCGCCTGCAACAGCCGTTGTTCCAGAGGCTGCACGGCCAGCATGGCGGCAAAAGCCAGCTCCACCCGGCCTATGGGATCCTGCTCACTCTCCTGCCAGTAACACAGGGCCGTGATCCGCTCACGTAGCTCGCTGCGTTGCAGCATCTGTTGGCAGATGATGGTCACAGTCTCATCACGCACCGGTCGATAAGCCATACCGAGCGGGAACAGCAGAAACTTGAGCAGCCGCCCCACTCCATATTTGCCAAGATTATTGCAGACCCCCTGCAGGGCGAGCCCCATCTGCCACAGCCCCTGATGCAGGGTGTAATGCAGGAGCGGCAAGTCAGCTGCCGGCCGCCCTTGATCTTCGAAATATTTGAGTACGGCGGAAGCTAAATAGAGCTGGCTCAATACATCCCCCAATCGGGCGGAGAGCATCTCCCGCCGTTTCAACTCTCCCCCCAGCATCAACATGGCCACATCCGTGCATAGGGCCAGGGCCCGACTCATGCGCGTAAGCTGGCGGTAATAGCCTGCCGTCGCGCCCGGGCGTGGTGTGGCTTCAAAACGACCTAGCGTCAGCCCGGAGAGCAGGGTCAACCCCAAATTCTTCAGGGTAAACCGCACATGGGGCCAGAGTTGGGCATCAAACTGTGCCAGGGCAGCGACGGCATCCTTGAGAGCGGCGGCTTCCAGCTCTTTGAATAGATATGGATGGCAACGGGTAGCCCCCTGGCCAAAGATCATCAGGCTGCGAGTGAGAATGTTCGCCCCCTCGACCGTGATGGCGATGGGAATGCCCATATAGTGATAGCCCAAATAGTTATTGGGCCCCAACTGCACACCACGTCCGGCATGAATATCCATGGCCGCGCTCAGCGTCGTTCGAGCCAGCTCAGTCATGTGATACTTGGCGATGGCAGTCACAATGCCAGGACTGGCTCCCAGATCCAGTCCTGTGGTCGTCAAGCATCGCGCCGCCTCCAACTGATAAGTAGAGGCGGCAATCCGCGCCAGAGCTTCTTGTACCCCTTCAAATTTGCCAATCGAGAGACCAAACTGCCTACGCACATAGGCATAAGCACTGGTGGTGCGCAACGCCAGGTGACCACAAGCCGTACCCAGTGCGGGTAGCGATATGCCTCGGCCCGCCGAGAGACACTCAACCAGCATACGCCAGCCCTTGCCGGCATACTCCCAGCCACCAATGATCCACTCCAGCGGAATGAAGACATCTCGACCCTGAGTCGGACCATTCAAAAAGATCTGGCCCATGGGAAAATGGCGCGCACCGATCTCGACCCCTGGATGGGTCGCCGGGATTAAGGCACAGGTGATCCCATAGTCACTCACCTCACCCAGCAGGTGATCCGGATCTGTCAGTTTGAAGGCCAAGCCCAGCACAGTGGCGCGGGGAGCCAGGGTGATATAGCGCTTGCTCCAGTTCAGATGGATACCAATGATCTCCTCGCCCTGCCACATGCCCCTGCCAATCACGCCCAGATCCGAGATGGCTCCGGCGTCAGAACCCGCCTCAGGGGCAGTGAGGGCAAAGCAGGGCAACTCCTCACCCTTGGCCAAACGTGGTAACCAGTACTGTTTCTGCGACTCGGTGCCGTAATGCAGCAGCAACTCGCCAGGCCCCAGCGAGTTGGGCACCATGACGGTGACGGCAACGCTCAGGCTGCGGGTGGCAATGCGGGCTACTATGGTGGAGTTGGCATAGCTACTAAAGCCCATGCCGCCATACTCTTTGGGAATGATCAGGGCAAAGAAGCCCTTGCTGCGCAGGTAAGTCCACACCTCAGGCGGCAGATCCCGGTCCTGGTTGACCATGGCAAAATCGCTGAGCGTGGCCAGCAGAGGATCGACAACGTCAGCAATAAATTGGGCTTCATCTTCACGCAGTTGCGGCTTGGGAAAACCATGCAACTTGTGCCAGTCCGGCGCGCCACTAAAGAGCTCGCCATCCCACCACACATCTCCTGCGGCCATCGCCTCACGCTCGGTGGCCGATAAGGGCGGTAGCAGTCGCTGGAACAGACGGAGCACGGGAGCGCTAAGATAGGCTTGCCGCCATGCCGTCACCCGCAGTAGCAGGTAAGCGGCCACTATGATGATCATCAAGAGTAACCAAGCCATAGGGAACGCTCCTTAACTCCTGAAGAGAAGATCGGCAAGCCACTGCCTGTTGCCCCTAAGGGCAGAAAACACCATAGGGTTAACTTCTGCTTAAACCCCTGAGCCCTTGTTTAAAAGCTAGTGCAGCCCCAGAGCGCGTCAAGTTTCGTCCCTCTAACCTGGGCGTTATGCGACAAAGCCAACCGAGGCACGCCCACATCAATCGCCTCCGGGTAGATAAATTTTGTTTTTTTACCCCTAAGGTGAACTTTTGGGGACAATTGGACTCTATATATATGCCACTGCAATTAATCATTACGTCTTTGCCCAGCTGACAACATTTTTGTCGCTGGGCTTCTTTTTTGTGGTGCGGGTGCTGCGATGATGAGCGAGCAAGAGAGCAAGAAGAGGTAGAGATGTCACTGCAACACGCCCCAGCCCATGTGGTACTGGCCGTTGATCTGATCGAGTTGTTAGAAAGTAACCAGATCGATGCCAAGATAGTCCTGGCCGCCTTACCGCTGATAGCTCGAGACTACCAGCGAAAACTGGCGCTGGAGCAAACGAGTCGCCGCGAAACACCATCCTCCGCTGGCTCATCACAACAGCAGACATAAAAAAAATCCGGAAGCCTGATGGGCTTCCGGATCTCATGACACAGACGCTAGCGCTAACAACCCCGAGGTGAGGTGTTACTCGTCATCTTCCAGATAGGCATAGCCTTGCAGGCCCGCTTCCAGATCGGCAAGCAGCGCAGTGCGCGTCTCCTCATCCAGTGACGGGTTAGCCGCCAGCTGCCGGTAGTTCTCGCGGATCAGATCCGGGTTGATGTTGACGTAACGCAGCAGGTTATCCACATTGTCACCGCGAATAATGTTGGTGATCACCGCCTTGCCCTGCTCATCCATGCACACATCGGCACTATGGGTATCCCCGAACAGATTGTGCAGATCGCCCAGTATTTCCTGGTAAGCGCCGACCAGGAAGAAGCCCATGTAGCAGGACTCATCCTCCCCGAACTCGGGCATCGGCAGGGTCGTTTCGACCCCTACCCCATCCACATAGTGATTAATCACGCCATCGGAGTCACAGGTGATGTCCAGCACCACACCGCGCCTTACCGGCGGCCGATCCAGACCACTCAAGGGCATGACCGGGAAGATCTGATCGATCCCCCAGGCATCCGGCAGAGATTGGAACAGGGAGAAGTTGACGAAACATTTATCGGCCAGCTTCTCGTTGAGTTCATCCAACATGGCCCTGTGTTGCCGATTGACCGGGTTGAGCAGTGTCTTGACGCGCAGGCAAAGATTCAGGTGCAGCTCTTCGGCCCAGGCCCGCTCGGTGAGGGTCAGCAAACCCATGGTATATTGGCTATGCACATCCGCCAGGTCGGCTACCGAATCGTGGAAGATTTCCAGCAGGCCAGGATCCTCATCATTGAGCTCCAGCCAGCTCTCCCACATGTTTTGCAACAGCAGAGGAGCGGTCTCATCCGGTGCATCCAACTCACGGCTTTCCACCTTCTCGGTACCGATCACATTGGAGATCAAGACAGCATGATGAGCCGTGATGGCACGACCCGACTCACTGATAATGGTCGGATGAGGCAGATCAAATTCGCGACATACATCGCCTATGCCCCACACCACGTTGTTGGCATATTCCCGCAGGCTATAGTTGGCCGAGCAGTGACTCTGGGAGCGTGAGCCCTCATAGTCCACGCCCAACCCCCCCCCGACGTCCACCACGTCTATGCTGGCGCCTAGACGACGTAACTCGGCATAGAAACGACCACACTCACGGATACCGCTCTGGATGTCCCGGATATTGGCGATCTGGGAGCCCAGGTGAAAGTGTACCAGTTGCAACCACTCCAGCTTGCCCAACTCTCGCAGCCGCGCCACCAGACGGAGGATCTGCGCCGCCGAGAGACCGAACTTGGATTTTTCACCGCCACTGGCCTGCCACTTACCCGCGCTCTGGTGAGCCAAGCGTGCGCGCACACCAATTCGCGGCGCCACATTCAATCGGCTGGCTTCATCAAGCACCAGCTCCAATTCCGAGGGCTTCTCCACCACTATGTAGACATGGTGGCCCATCACGCTGCCCAGCAGCGCATGGCGTACATATTCACGATCTTTATAACCATTACAGACTATGACTGTCCCCCGCTCATGGCGATGGGAGAGCACAGCCAACAGCTCGGGCTTTGAGCCGGCCTCTAACCCCAGACGCGGCTTGTCGTCATAGGCTTTGGCGATCGACTCGATCACTTGATTCTGTTGATTGACCTTGATGGGATAGACGCACTGATACGCCCCTTCATAGCCATAGTTTTCTATGGCCTGCTGGAACGCATTGAACAGGGCATCGACCCGGCTCTTGATGATGTCAGGAAAGCGCAACAACACAGGTGCGGCAAAGCCGCGTTGCCGCAACTCTTCGATGATGTCGACTAGAGCCGCACGGTGATCTGGCTGGCTCTTGTTAGGAGCCACCACCACTTGTCCCTGGTCATCCAAATGAAAAAAGCCACCACCCCAGTAAGGTAGGTTATAAACCTTAAGGGCGTCCGCTGCGGACCAATTAGTCATGGGCTATGCCTCGCAATAAGAGTATCGAGTCGATAATCGTTACTGGCCAAATCAAATCCAGAGAGCCGATATACGCCGGATCTCTGGGGTAGCTGCTTGTCTGCTGTCACCATACTGGCCAAATGCGCAGAGCAGATGACGGCAGACTGTTTTATTCCCACAGAGGGAGCCATGGGTTGATTGCCACATGGCAGGAAGTACAACCGGATGCATTCCAGCGGCGCAAGCAGAGCACGCGCCACAACCTGGCCAAAGCGCCCTAAATGCCGACACGACGGCCAGACTGGCAGGTTTGGATAAGAACAAAGAAGCTGTCTGGCCCCCTGAATACCTATTCGCGCGGAGTTTACACACAGTTTTTTTCATTTACCAATGGAAATCCTGGCGTTAAAAACTCTGCAAAAAACAGACCTTACAGCACAAATGCTTATTCATTGAAATTTAGTGAATAAAATCACAAAACGCCAACAGCCTCATGATCTGGCTATTAGTGGATCAGACCAGATGATGCTCCAACATGGGCCCCAGACAAGGCAGAACAATCGGATAAAAACCTGAGATGGCGCAAGAATGCCCTCCCTATGCCGCGGCATACTGGCAGAAATTTGATTAGAAATACCCTGCCGATGCAAAACTTACTACCCCGTTTTTTTCGCTATGTCGCCATCAATACCCAAGCCGATGAACGTTACAAGCGTTGCCCCTCCACACCCGGGCAAAAAAAGTTGGCGGAACTCTTGGCCGATGAGTTGAGGGAATTGGGACTCTGTGAGGTGGTGTTGGATGATAAGGGCTACCTGACCGCTCACTTGCCGAGTAACAGCCCAGACTCGGTACCCGCTATTGGCTTCATCGCCCATATGGATACTGCCCCCGACTTCAGCGGCCGGCATGTTCAGCCACAACTGGTCGAATGCTATCAGGGAGGCGACATAGCCCTGGGCCAAGGGCAGGAGGTGTTAAGCCCCTTTGAATTTCCCTCCCTGCGCCAATATCTGGGACAGGATCTCATCACCACAGATGGCACCACCCTGCTGGGCGCTGACGATAAAGCCGGGATTGCCGCCATCATAACGGCCATCGAACACCTGCTTGCTCACCCCGAGATCGGCCATGGTGACATCTATCTAGGCTTCACCCCGGATGAGGAGATTGGCCGCGGTGCCGATCACTTTCCCCTTGACCGTTTCCCGGCCCAGTGGGCCTATACAGTCGATGGCGGGGAACTAGGCGAGCTGGAGTATGAAAACTTCAACGCCGCCACCGCCATAGTGCGCATACAGGGCAACAGTGTTCACCCAGGCACAGCCAAGGGCATCATGGTCAATAGTCAGACCCTGGCTGCTCGTTTTCACAGCCAGATGCCAACCGGCGAAACGCCAGAAACCACCGCAGGGTATGAGGGTTTTTACCACCTCATCGGCATGCAAGGCTCGGTAGAGGAGTCCCTGCTCACCTACATAATCCGCGACTTCTCAGCCGAGGGCTTCGCCGCGCGCCAGCGTTTCTTGTTAGATAGGGTCAATGACTGGAATCAGCAACTTGATCAGCCCCGTTTTAGCATCGCCATCAAGGAGAGCTATCGCAACATGCGGGAACAGGTGGAACCCCACCAGCACATCATAGCGATAGCCAGGCAAGCCATGCAGGAGGTCGATGTGATGGCCAAGATCAAACCCATTCGCGGTGGTACGGATGGGGCCCGCCTCTCTTTCATGGGCTTGCCCTGTCCCAACCTATTCACCGGCGGCCACAACTTTCATGGCAAGTATGAATACCTGCCTGTCCCCTCGCTGGAAAAATCGGTAGCGACTCTGGTGGCCATAGCCCGCCTCACCGTCACACACTCGTCACGCAACTGACAAGCCTCTGTCACCCAGAGTGGCCAAGCTGATCTCCAGGTCCTCTGGAGATCATGCGTATGTTCAGTGTCGAAGCCCTGCTCAGTGAATATTTGCCACAGCAACCCCAGTTTGGCTGGCTTAAGGCCCTGCTGCGTCGTCTCTTGTATGAGCATGACTTTCAACAATTTGCTCACCAATATCCCCATCTCAACGGATTGGATTTTGTGGAGCAGGTGCTGGACTATTTTTCCTTCGCCTGTGATGTAGCCGATACCGAGCTGGAAAACATCCCCAGCCGAGGCCCCGTGATCTTGGTGGCCAATCACCCTATTGGCACCTTGGATGGCATGGCGTTGCTGCGCGTTATCGCCAAGGTGCGACCCGATGTCAAAATCGTCGCCAACCAGTTGCTAAGTGCGGTGCAGCCGCTGCACAACCTGCTGATCCCGGTGGATAACCTGGGCGCTCGCACCTCACGCCAGCAGATTGAAACCATGCGCGCCCATCTGGATGGCGGGGGCGCCATGATCATCTTCCCGGCCGGAGAAGTCTCACGCCTGCGGCCGAGTGGTGTTCGAGATGGACGCTGGAGCAGTGGCTTTCTGCGCCTGGCCGCGCGCAGCCGCGCCCCCATAGTCCCCCTCTATATTCGCGGCCGTAATTCCCCGCTCTTCTACTTCACCTCCATGCTCTACAAACCCTTGGCCACCCTGTTGCTGATCCGCGAGATGTTTGCTCACCGCAGCGGGCGGATCCGGCTGCGGATCGGCGCCCGCATTCCCTATGCCTCCTGGGCCGAGCGCAAACTCCCGATAGAGCAGCTGGCCCACCAGTTCCGCCAGCATGTCTACCGGCTGGCACGGGGTAAACCTGGGCTGTTCAAATCAGAAGCGCCCATAGCCCTGCCCGAAGAACGCGCCATGCTCAAACGCGCCATGGAAGAGTGTGAATTGCTAGGCCATACCCCGGATGGCAAGGCCATCCATCTCTATCGGCGTCAGGGACAGGGCCATACCCCCATTTTGCGTGAGCTGGGACGCCTGCGGGAGATCGCCTTCCGGGCCGTAGGAGAAGGCTCCGGATTGCGTCGGGACTTGGATAAATTCGACGATGACTATTTTCATCTGCTGCTGTGGGATCCCAAGGAGCTAGAGATAGTCGGCGCCTACCGTTTCATACCCACAGGCCTGCAACTACAAGAGAAGGGAGCAGCCGGGCTCTACACTCATACCCTGTTTGATTTTGATGCCAGAATGGATGAAGTGTTAAGCCAAGGTATAGAGTTGGGCCGCAGTTTCATCCAACCCGCCTATTGGGGCCGTCGTAGCCTGGATTACCTCTGGCAGGGGATAGGCGCCTTTTTGGCCAAACACCCCCAGTACCGCTACCTGTTTGGCCCTGTCTCTATCTCGGCCGGACTGCCGTTGCCAGCACGGGACCTGCTCATCGCCTTTTACCGCCTCTACTTCCCAGCCAGCAATGCCATGGCCCACTCCCGCCGCCCCTATCCGGCCTCCCTGCCCCAGGTGCTACAACAGTTCAGCGGCAACGATTATCAAGCAGACCTGACTCGCCTGAAGGGGCTGCTGGACAATCTGGGCTGCGCCATCCCGACCCTGTATAAGCAGTACTCCGAACTATGTGCCGCGGGCGGTGTGCAATTCCTCGACTTTGGCACCGATCCCGCCTTTGGCGACTGTATCGATGGGCTGGTACTGGTCGATCTGTCACAACTCAAGCCGCAGAAGTACCAACGCTATATCGCCATCCATGCCTCACAACCCGCGGCCGCTTAATTGCAGCTGCTCATGACAAAGGGGGCCACAAGGCCCCCTTTGTCATCAATATCATCCTACTACCGCACCAGGATTGGTTCAGGCTCGTTGCAAGAACTCCTGGCGAGTCGCCGGATTGCTCTTGAATACCCCACCCAAGGCCGTCGTGGTGGTCACACTGGAGGCATCCATCACCCCTCGCGCCTTGACACAATAGTGGGTCGCACTAATGGTAATGGCCACATCCTCGGTGGCCAGCAACGCCTGCAATGCCACCAGGATCTGCTGGGTCAATCGCTCCTGGACCTGAGGTCGCTTGGCAAAAAACTGGACAATACGATTGATCTTGGAGAGGCCAATCACCTTCTGCCGAGGCACATAGGCTATGGTAGCCAGGCCATCTATGGTGACGAAATGGTGCTCACAGGTACTGGTCATGATGATATCGCTCACCTTGACCATCTCATCGACCCCCATCTTGTTTTCGATGACGGTGATCTTCGGAAACTGGGCATAATCCAATCCCGAAAAAATCTCATCCACATACATCTTGGCGATACGCTGTGGTGTCTCGGCCAGACTGTCGTCACTCATATCCAAGCCCAGCACCGCCATGATCTCACTCATGTGCTGTTCAATGCGCACTTTCTTTTCGCCAGCAGACAATCCATTGGCCTGGCGCGGGGTCTCGAGGCCACGAGCCTCTAGGGCCGAGCGAACCAAGATGGCTTCTTTGCTCAAGCTAGACATTACTTCCTCTCTCTCACCATCCAGGATGGCAAATCATATCATCTTTCTGGCCCAGGAAAAAAACCAACTGAGCAGACGGCCAGCAACTGCGAGCCAGCGCAGTATAACAAGTATGCAACTCACGCGTTACGGAGCCACAACATCTCAGCGTCGATTATGCCAGTTCGGCTATAGCTCTACCTATTGTAACCGTGTTGCATTTGCATCCTGCGAATATGCTTTTGCATTTTGCGACGTTAATTTCGCAAAACGCATATATCATTCTCATCTGGATAACCCACGCACAGCGGGAACCCCTGCCATTGATGGATTCTTAAAGGAATGAAAAGTTGGCACGTAAATTTCATATATATAAATGTAAACCAGTTTTATCCCGTGCTCTCTTCAGCGACAGCTGAAGTTTGGTCAACCTCGAGTTGACCATTTTTTTTGCCTAAATAAAGCCAACAGCTCCTGTTGCAGCACCTTGGCGGTAACTGGTTTACTCACCACCCCCAACATACCGGCCTCCCGACAGGCACATTGATCCGCTTCGCTGGCATTAGCGGTCAGCGCCAGGATGGGCAAATCAGGCCACTCCCCTTTGAGGTGGCGGCTTGCCGTCAAACCATCCATCACCGGCATGCGCAGATCCATCAACACCAGGTCGGGCATGCTGTGGGCCACAGCAGCCAGCGCCTTACGGCCATTGTCAGCCAGGGTGACACTGTGCCCCAGCTTCTCCAGCATCATCTTGATCACTTGCTGATTAACCGGGCTATCCTCAACCAGCAGTATCTTCAACCCAGATAGTGCGGCGGGTGGCTCTGCCGCCACGACCGGTTTACTCCGGCGCTCAGCCAACTGACAGGGAATACGAAACCAGAAGCGACTGCCTTCTCCCAGGACACTCTCCACGCCTATCTCGCCGCCCATCAGTTCAACCAATCGACGACTAATGGCCAAGCCCAGACCAGTCCCGCCAAAACGTCGGGTCATAGAGGGGTCAATTTGCCGAAAGGGAACAAACAGCTCATCACACAGTTCCGGGGGAATGCCAATACCGGTATCAATGATCTCAAACAGTAGCTGCTCTCCCTCCCGGGTGATACGTAAGCACACCCGACCGGCATCGGTAAACTTGATGGCATTGCCCAGCAGGTTGAACAAGATCTGGGTCAAGCGCAGGGGATCCCCCACCAAGCGCAAAGGCAAGTCAGAAGCCAGATCCGCATGCAAGGCGATCTGTTTGCCACGCGCCCGCTCATCCAACTGGGTGATGACCGAGTTGATGACGAACAGAAACTCAAATGGGATGCTTTCCAGGCGCATCTCCCGCGAATCGATGCGGGAAATATCCAGGACATCATGCAGCAGCGCCTGCAGCAGTGCAGCCGAATGGCTGACATGCTGGATAAGGCCTCGCTGCTCATGGCTGAGCGGGCTCTGCTCCAACAACTCCAGCATGCCCAGAATAGCCTGCATGGGCGTCTGGATCTCATGCGTCATCACCGCCAGAAATTCTGACTTGGCGCGATTGGCGGCGTCCGCCTGCTCCTTGGCATGCAGCAGTTCACGGTTGCGCATCACCTGCTGGGTGATCTCATTGACTGTACCCCGGTAACCGAGGAACCGCCCCTGCTCATCAAAGCTGGGATCGGCATTGATCGCCAACCAACGGCTAGCACCCTCAAAAAACACTTCGAAGCGGAAATTGCGGATCACCCTATGGGCCTGCAGACAAGCATCATAGCGCTGCCACTTCTCCTTATCTGCCCGCTCGGCAGGAGTGATGTAATCAGTAAAACGCTGGCCAGCCACTCGACTCATCAGCGCGGACTTGAAGGTATCGCCCTCCAATTCATCGGCAAACTGGATGAATCTGTGTTCGCTGTCGGTAAGCCAGAACCAATCGCTGGCCATCTGGGCAAATTGGCGAAATAGTGCCTGGGAGCGATAGAGCGCCTGGGTCCGCGCCTCCACCAACTGCTCCAGATGTGAACGATAACTGACATTGAGCAGAGCCTGATCCATCAGCGGACGGTAACGCTCCAGCAAACTCTTGGCATCAAGATCCAGACGATGCCGCCCAGAGTGGCAACAGAGCAGCAACATACGGCTTTGTGCCAGACTCAAAGAGATGAGCAGGGCACTACCCGCCATACGCTGCACATCGGGATGGCACTGGGCAAATTCAATGGTTGATGTGGGTTCAAACAGCGCTACCGTCTCTCCCGCCAGGACTCGAGAAAAGAGGCTATCCAGAGGCCAGATCTGCTCCTTGAGCAGCGGATGACTCGCTACCGCGCAGTGAAAGTACTCCTGGCCCTCCTCCGCCACCAGTATGGCGGCGTGTTCAAAGCCGATCAGTGGCCGCAGTATTGTGATGAGGGTGTCAAACAACGCCTCCATACTCTGGGCTCGGGTGAGCAGCGCCATCCCCTTGAGCAGCCAGCCATTCTCATACTCAAGTCTGGCCTCCTGCTCACGACTGCGCGCCAACTCAAGCCGGGCTTCACGCAGTTGCATGGCAAGATCCGCCACCTCCTGCTCACCATGATTCATTCCTTGACCCTCAACTGGTAAAAGCATACGGTCGAGATCATCAGATTACCGTGGGCATTTTCCCCTCCAGTAAAGCGCCCTTGCTCACCGAAGGTAAAGGGAGCAATGAAGGGAATCCCGCCTAATCCATCGCGCAACGACTCGACGACCTGTCCCATGGCTGGGCCAATCGCCAACATGCAGCCAGCACAAAAAATATTGAGCGCACCGATAGCGTGACTCAGCGTCAGCGCCCTGTGATCACGTGGGGTCAAATCCGAGGAGCGCACGGCTCGGCTGAGCAGATCCGCCTCGTTACCTTGCATCAGGATCACCTCTTCCCCCTCCTGGATCTCGGTAAACAATCGCAGCCCACGGCGTGCTGTCACCGACTCGGGATGGGATAGCTTGTAATAAGGAACCCCCGCCAGCACCCCCACCTCCCGAGCCAAAGGGAACAGGGTGGTCTGATCCATAATGGACTCGCCATCTCGAGCATGCGCGATCGCCCCTTGAGTCCACTCGTTATACACATCGGCCGCCGCCACCCCGTCAATTTCCAACAACTCGCGCCCCTGTGCCTTGGTAACCAGGCCATGACGCTCGGCAGGCATATAGGCAGAATGAAACGCACAGGCAATCTGACAATTAGGATAAAAGAGCGTCACCGCCACACCGCTGGTCAAGGCGCCATCCTGCGTTAGCAGATGCCAACGCCCCGCTGCACTATTGTCAGCGGCACTGCCACCCACTATCGGCACTGAACCACCTAAACGGTGCTGGATGCCCCTGATCACGGACTCCTCAATACCAGGGCTGGCGTGTAACCAGACAAGCGCGGGCAACTCACCAGGGCGCCGACTCCGAGCCATAGCCAAGTCTACCGCCGCGATCGCCATGGACTCATTAGACGCGCCATCCTGCCCGCTGCAAGCGACGCCCGCACTACCATAGGCGCCGAACTCATCGCACAACGCCCAAGCCGCCAAAGCCCAACCTTGCGCAGAATGGTAACCCGCCTCAGTCATGATCCCCTGGCACGAGCTGCACCCCATGATCTGACTAGCAGGGAATGCACGGCGTACGCAGGCCAGCAATTGGGCCACATCATGCTGCTCAGTAAAATAGAGTAACAACACCTGAGGGGCAGCGGGTAGAGCTTGTTGTAACGTCGCCACCAACTCGGCGATAGCATCTTGGGTATTCACCGCTAACGAAAATGCCGTTGCTATCTTCAACCTTTGCTCCTAATTCAAGCCGAGCGCACAAGTCAGCCTCACGCATCTGGGCAGTGGCCCGATTATATGATTAGCTCACGGCTAATACGAAACATCGATCAATCGAGCCAGGATGCTATGCCGCAAAAAATTACCGACTTTAAGCACATAGTCGCCTTGGGGGGTGGCCACGGACTGGGCCGACTGCTCTCTGCACTACAATTTATGGAACATCGACTGACCGGGATAGTGGCAACCAGTGACAATGGGGGCTCCTCCGGCCGCTTGCGCCGCAACGAGGAGTGCATCGCCTGGGGCGATCTGCGCAACTGTATCAATCAGTTGGTCACGACACCCAGTATAGGTAGCCGTCTGTTTGAGTACCGTTACGAGGGGGAAGGCGAGCTGGCCGGCCATAACTTGGGCAATCTGATCCTGCTGGCGCTGGACAAAATGTCCGTTCGTCCGCTGCAGGCCATCAACCTCATTCGCAACATGCTGAAAGTCAAAAGCCATATTCTACCCATGTCAGAGACGCCCACCGATCTATTGGCCTTTGGCGGCTGTGGCACCCCACTCTTCGGCGAAACCAGCATAGATGCCTGGCATCAACTGCCTGCCAGTCTGGTATTGAGTCCTGAGGTTCGCGCCACACCCGAATCGCTGCAGGCCATAGCCGAAGCAGACCTGCTATTGCTTGGCCCAGGTAGTTTTCTGACCAGCCTGCTGCCTCCCCTGCTGATCCGGGAGCTGGCCCAAGCCCTGGGCGCCAGCTCGGCGCCGCTGATCTTCATCAGCAATCTGGTTCACGAGCAAGGACCCAGTGGTCAACTGACCCTGGCCGAACAACTGGCATGGATTGGCAACCTGGTGGGCAGAACACCCGATGGCGTCTTGACCGAAACCGCCGTAGAGCTACCAGATACCCTGGTCTACTCAGTCCCACTGGCGGAAAGCGGATGCCGTGGTCGGCACGATCGCGAAAAATTGGTGCGGGCACTGGAAAGCCTCTGCCAGCAGATGTGCCTGCAAAGGCAGCCCCTGCAGACACAGTGCGGGTAACGGACTCAGGGATCAAGCGTGCTAAGGGTTGGCCACCCGCTGCTGCAACTCAGCCGAACTAGCGGGCAGGCTCAGCAACAGGTCACTGACCCCTTGTCGTATCGCCGGCCAATCCAATTGGCGGCATGCTAACTCCAGAGCCAGAGCCTGCTCATGGCAAACCAAGGCACCATAGGTGGCACAGACCGACTTCAAGGTATGGGCCAGCAGCAAGAGCGCTTCGGCGTTTTCATTGGCCAACGCCGCACTCAAGGCGCGCAGATTGACTTCACCATCTTCGACGAAGATCGCGACCAGATCTGGCAATAACTCCTCACCCGTATCACGTCCCAGCTGAGTCAGAACCTCTTGCGCAATCCACGCCATGCAGCCTCTCCTTGTGAGCCACCCCAGGCTTCACTCCTTGCGCTAAACCTTACGCCGAGTATCCCTGAGTTTGCCAACCCTGAAGCTTGCGATACAGGGTCGAGGGACTGACTTGCAGGCTCTTGGCGGCCATGGGGATATTGCCACCACATGCAGCAATTGCCTGCAGAATAGCCTCTCTTTCCACCTCAGCCAAGGGGCGGATTGCTCGGCTTGTGATCACGGGCTGCACCCGCGGCGTCGCGGCAGTCACCACCTGGGTTGTGGCCAGCAAAAAATGGGGCAGCATGGTCAACTGCACCTCCACCCCTTCATTCAAAACCACTATCTGCCGGATGACGTTCTGCAATTGACGAATGTTGCCTGGCCAAGCGTATTCAAAGATCACCCGCCGAACCGACTCCGAAAAACGGGTAAACTGCTTATTTTCCTCCTCGGCATAATCGAGCAATAACTTTTCGGCAATGCGTAAGACATCATCCCCCCGCTCTCGCAGAGGGGGCAAATGCACCGGGATCACATGCAAACGGTAGTATAAGTCCTCGCGAAATCGCCCCTGCCGCACCTCAATCAAGGGATCCCGGTTGGTGGCACAGACAATTCGTACATCCACCCGCTCCATGGTCGAGCCACCCACCTTCTGAAAACATCCCGTTTGCAAAAAACGCAGCAATTTGCTCTGGAGTTCCAACTCCATTTCACAGACTTCATCCATGAACAGGGTGCCACCATCGGCTCGCCCTGCCGCCCCGGTACGTTCACTAACCGCCCCGGTAAAGGCCCCCTTCACATGGCCGAAGATCTCGCTCTCCATCAAATCCTTGGGGATGGCCGCACAGTTGAGAGCCACAAACTCCCCCTGTTTACGCCCACTCAAGCGATGAATCGCCTCGGCACACACCTCTTTACCGGTACCACTCTCCCCGGTAATAAAGATCGTGGCCCGCGAGGATGCCGCCGTTTCAATGGTGCGATAAATTTCTTGCATGGCCAGCGAAGCGCCAACAAAGCCTTCGAAACGTTCACGCTGAAATTCGGTACGATAGCGACTCACCAACATGTTCAGTTGGCGAAATTGCAGGGTGTTGCGCAGGGTCACTTTCAAACGTTCGGCATCAACCGGTTTGGCAATAAAGTCATGAGCCCCTAGGCGCATGGCATCGACCACCTTATCAACCGAGCCATGGGCCGTCATGACTATGGTGCTGATCCCCAGCTGGGATTGATGCACATGCTTCAAGATATCCATGCCACACATATCAGGCAGATGCAGATCCAACAACAGGATATCGGGAGGGTTACTCTGGCATTGAGCCAAGGCATCCTGACCACTGGCCACACAGATCAATTCGAAAGGTTCATTTTTGAGATAGGCCCGATAGACTGCACTCAAGGGTGCCGAATCTTCAACCATCAAGACTCTAGTGATCTGCAACTTCTTCTCTCCCTAAGCGTTCGCGCTAGGGTACCCCTCCCTCAGCCATTGGGCAATGAGGCAGCAATCAGAGAGGTCTCCCTTTCTTTTTTTCCTATCGCAGACAATGCTTATTCCAGAGCTGCTCATCCACTCGGCCTTCATCTACCTCAGGAGTAGACCATGCACTTACAGCTGGAACAACGCATTCAGTTGAGCCTGCTATTGCTGATGTTATTGCCGATTGGAGGCTATCATGCCCTCGGTCTGCTCTTCCCTACCCAAACAGAGCAGACGCTGCAACAAGCCGCCAGTGTGTACCAGAGTCAGTTCGAGCTAGGCTTGCTGCATAGCGTATTACAGGCCAAACGCACCTCGACGCTACCGGCCGGGATTGAGCACTCTTGGCTCAAGCAGAAACAGAGTGAGAGTAGGTTCAACTGTGGAGGCAGTGCCGGGCAATACACAATCCAGCAACCTGGCACCCAACCCCAGCTCTATTTCTGTCTCGCCGATGACAACAATAAGCTACATCTCTATGCATTTAATCTGGCTTACCAGCTGAAACAACTGCTCACAGCTGACAGCCAAAGAGTGCACCTGCTCTTGGTCAAGAATGGACTCATCTCCGGATTTACCAAGGAAAATGGCCACATCTCCCCTTTTCAAGAGCATCTGCCTCCCCCCCTGCTGGCCGCCCTGAAGACTAACCATAACAGTCTGAATTACGGTGGCCAGGAGTATGCGTGGTGGCGTGGCGACAGTGGTTTGACACTGCTGGTTTCCCAGCACATGGCGCCAGACACCGGGATTATATTCCGAGGGATAACCCTGCTAGGTATCACTCTACTGCTCAGTTGGCTGCTCGCTCGCGGCCTGAACAACTGGCTGCGCCACCAAGTAAACTACTTGGCCCAAGCCTCGGCTCAGGTAGCCTTGGGTAATTTCTCCATTCGTCTGCCCTCCCCTGTTAACAATCAGCTCCGGCTTATCAATCTGGCCTTCAATCGAATGCTGGATGAGATCCAACAACAGAAACTAACGTTAGAGAGACAAAATATCGAGCTGCAGCGGCGTAATGAACAACTGGATCAGGCCGTGGATGGACTGCAAACCTTACGGAATGAGCAATTCGAAACCGCCCGCCACACTATGTTGGCTCCCGAACTCACCGTCTTACGCCACGGGCTCAAGGCCCCCTTGAGTAAACTGAAAACGGCCATCGATGAGCTACAAAAAACCCAAACAGTCATGGAGGGCCATTTGGGGCGCAGCGCCATGGATCGTATCGAACTCAGAAACCATAGCCTGCAGTGCGGTGACCTGTTACGGCAGGCTCACAACCAGGTAACACAAGCCATCACCATGGTTGATGCCATTCAGCAACAGGATCGCAGCCTGGATATGGGTGAGAAATCCCACTTCCTTGTGGCCCCCCTGCTGCAGGCATGTACGCAGGAGATAAAACCCACACTGGCACAACTTGGCCACCAACTCTACCTGCGCTGTCCGCCGGATCTCACCCTCTACAGCTATCCCAATGCCCTCCAGCAGATCATCAACAACTTGCTGAGCAACTCCCTGCACCATGCCTTCAGGGAAGGCCAGCTCGGTGAAATAGTGATCACAGTGAAGGCCACGGCGCACGAAATTCAACTCAGCTATCGCGACAATGGCCGAGGCATAGCCCCGAGCGAACGAGATAAGATATTCCAGCCCTTTTACACCACAGGGCAGGAGCAGGGCGGAACCGGACTCGGACTCTATCTGGTCAAACAGCTGGTGGTGCTGTTACTGGGGGGTGACATAGTTTGTCAGGAGAGCGCTCAACCCGGTGCGGCGTTTTTGATCCGAATTCCTAATCCTAGCTTGCCCAGCGAGACGAACTAAATCGCCATAGCTTAAACCGGGTTATCCAAGTCCAAGAAACTGACCTCCAACCCATGTTCCGCCACCAACCACTCCCCTAGGGCTTTGACCCCATAGCGTTCGGTGGCATGGTGGCCCGCCGCGTAGAAATGGATCCCCATCTCTCTGGCCACATGAATGGTCTGCTCCGAGGCCTCACCGGTAAAAAAGGCATCGATCCCCTGCTCGGCGGCTAAATTGATATAGCCTTGCCCCCCCCCACTGCACCAAGCCACTGTCTTGATCAGCGCCGATCCCCCATCACCACAATGCAACGGCTGACGTTGCAAGCACGACGCCAGACGAGCCGCGAATTCGGCGCCGCTGACGGGCTCGCGTAACTGGCCGACCAAGGCCAGGCTGCGGGAGTTGTCGGTTTCCAGGGGGCGCAACACCTGAATATCCAGCAAGCGCGCCAACTGGGCGTTGTTGCCTAGTTGAGGGTGAGCATCCAGAGGCAAGTGGTAGGCATACAGGTTCACATCATGCTTGAGTAGAGCTTGCAGGCGACGCTTCTTCATGCCGCGGATAGCCGCTGGCTCATTCCCCCAGAAGTAACCATGGTGGACTAAAATGGCATCGGCTTCCTGGGCAATGGCCGCATCCAGTAACGCCTGGCTGGCCGTCACCCCGGTGACCAAACGTCGCACCTCCCGGCGCCCCTCTACCTGCAAGCCGTTGGGGGCATAATCCTTGAAGAGTTGCGGCTCCAGCAACTGATTTAGTGCGCTCTCCAGTAGCAGATGATCCATCTTGCGCCTCCTGACACTTGGTTGTTAGTGGTGCTTTCGTTACCTAAGAAGATGAAAAAGAGGTGACCAGCACCTCTTCATGTTGTTTCACTTCAACCGCCTGCCTGTCAACCCAATGGGCTATAGGCCACCACTTTGGCTGC
Organism: Pseudaeromonas sp. HNCC25DJ180; assembly: GCF_055413345.1. Taxonomy (NCBI): domain Bacteria; kingdom Pseudomonadati; phylum Pseudomonadota; class Gammaproteobacteria; order Aeromonadales; family Aeromonadaceae; genus Pseudaeromonas; species Pseudaeromonas sp. HNCC25DJ180. The sequence continues at coordinate 59,846 of NZ_JBVAYF010000011.1, read as the reverse complement.
CGTCCCGCCAATCTGACTCACTTTGGGTACCAGACTATCCATCTTGGCTCGGGAAACATCCGGCCCCACGGTTACCCGATACAGGGTGGTGCTACCGTTGCGAACCGAACTCACGTTGGCGGCCATGCCACCCGCCCGCAACTTGCCTACCAATACGCGCGCATTATCGTTGCTGGAGAAAACCCCAGCCTGGATAACCCAGGCGCTGCCACTGCTGGTGCTCAACGGCTTGGCCGTAGTCACAGGTTTAGGCTCGGCAACAGTAGCAGTTTGCGCGCTACGTCCAGACTCTGCGGCGACGACCTCGGCAAACGACTTGATCTGACCGGCCTGCAGCGGCTTACTGGTCGGCTGAGTCGCCGCAATCGGCTTTTCCGTACTCGCTTTACTCTCTGCACTCTTGGGTTTAACCGCAGCCGTTTGCGGTTGGCTGGCTTTACTTGTGACAGCGGTACTCTGGCTGGCACTATCCGTGGTCACTGTCGCAGCCACCTCATCCACCGCCCACTGTTCGCCTTGACCAGCACTGACCACCACGCCCTCTGGCGCGGCTTGTGCCGTTACAACGGCACCGCTAGCACCCACGGCAACCGCCGCACTGGTCGAGGCCACGACCACAGAGCCCAGGGCACCAGACACCGGAGGCTGAGCGGATCCGGCTTGGGGCCGTAGCGGCACGCTGGCAACCGGCTCTCTGGTGTCGATCCGCTTGCCCTTGAGTAGATCAGGAATAAAAATGACACCCAATGACACCAGGATCACTGTGCCGATCAGACGGTTCTGAAATTGTGAAGCCAAAATAGCTACTCCCTAAACTGGTTCTTTCCATTCTTCAGCCAACACACCGGCCACGGTGTAAAAAGAGCCAAATACTATAATCATATCTTCCGGCTTCGCCTCGCTCAGCAGGGCTCGATAAGCCGCCGCGACCGAAGAGTAACCCCGGGATGGTGCCATCAACTCCGATGCCAGGTCGCTGGCTTTAGCCGCCCGCGGCCCCTCCAGATCGGCCAACCACCACTCATCAATCAGCGGAGCCAGCTCGGCCAGGGTATGTTTGATATCCTTGTCTTTGAGCATGCCACACAGCGCCAAGCGCCGACCGGAGCAGGGTTGGCGCAACAGCTGCTGCGCCAGATAGTGGGCCGAATGCGGATTATGTGCCACATCGATAAGCAGCTGTGGCTGAGCGCGCAGACACTGCAAGCGTCCGGCCAGACGTGCCTGTTGCAAGCCAACGCGAATAGCCTCGAGCGATAAGGGCAAACTCAGCTGGCTACAGACGGCCAACGCCGTGACCGCATTATCCAATGGCAAGTTTGGATAGGGCAAGCCATCCCACTCACGACCTAAGCCATAAAACGCCCAACAGCTTGGCTGCTCGCGCCGCCCGAAATCCCGTCCCACCTGATAGAAGCGGGCACCGAGCGATTGGGCGGTAGCCTCCAGCGTTAACGGTGGCTCGGGCTCACCTGAGATGGCCGGTTTCTCCTGGCGGTAAATGCCTGCCTTCTCGGTGGCAATGGCCTCACGGGTATCCCCCAACCAATCGCAGTGGTCCAGAGCTATGGTGGTCACCACAGCCACATCGGACTCAACCAAGTTAGTTGCATCCAAACGCCCCCCTAATCCGACCTCTAACAGCACCAGATCCGGGGCGGCCTCACGGAATAACCAGAGCGCCGCCAGGGTACCGAATTCGAAAAAGGTGAGCGACACCTCCTGCCGCGCCACGTCGACCGCGCTAAAGGCTCGGCACAACGCCTCATCACTGACGTTCAGCCCATCGAGACGTACCCGCTCGTTGTAAGTCAGCAGGTGCGGCGAAGAGTAGACGCCCACCCGATAGCCAGCCGCACTATAGATGGCCTCCAGCAAGGCGCAGGTCGTGCCCTTGCCATTGGTGCCACCCACGGTAACCACTCGGCTCGGCAGAGTGCGCAAACCGAGGCGATCGGCCACTATGCCCACTCGCTGTAGCCCCAGATCCATGACCTGGGGATGGATCTGCTCTAAATAACAAAGCCAGTCGGCAAGCGACTGGCTTTGAGGGATCATAGCCTGAGCCATATCACTCCTCGACCACTGTGACCTGCATCAGCTTGGCCACTATGCAGGCCAAGCGATCACGCATCTCACGGCGATCAATGATCAGGTCGATGGCGCCCTTCTCCAGCAGGAACTCCGAGCGTTGGAAACCTTCTGGCAGCTTTTCCCGCACCGTCTGCTCGATGACGCGAGGACCAGCAAAGCCGATCAGCGCCTTGGGCTCACCCACATTGATATCACCCAGCATGGCCAGACTGGCCGACACACCACCCATGGTCGGATCGGTGAGCACCGAAATATAGGGTAGGCCCGCCGCACTCAGACGCTCCAGGGCCGCACTGGTCTTGGCCATCTGCATCAGGGAAAACAGCGCTTCTTGCATACGCGCACCACCTGAGGTGGAAAAGCAGATGAGACCACGTCGCTCTTTGAGACACTCATCGACCGCCCGGACAAAGCGAGCCCCCACCACCGAGGCCATGGAGCCCCCCATGAACGCAAACTCGAAGGCACAGGCCACCACGGGTACACCTTTGACCGTCCCCTTGATCACCACCAGAGCATCTTTTTCATCTGTCTCTTTCTGGGCGGCAACGATCCGATCTTTGTACTTTTTTGAATCCCTAAACTTCAGGATATCCTGAGGCTCGAGTTCGGCCCCCAGCTCCATGCGATTATCGAGATCCAGAAAACGGGCCAGACGCTCACGGGCCCCAATCCGCATATGATGGCTGCATTTGGGGCAGACATGCAGATTGCGCTCCAATTCAGCGCGATATAGTACCTGCTCACAGCCCCCGCACTTGGTCCACACTCCTTCAGGAATGTTGTGACGACGGGAGTTATCGCTTTTCGGAAGAATTTTCTCAAGCCAGCTCATGAAATACCTTATTTCATCGTTCAGCATTACCTCGCGGGCTATGGGGCTGACAGGCAGCAACCGCAGGCGAGGCGCACATGACCGAACATTTAATCATAAATAGGGTTGGTTGTTTACAGAAAACTGGTCGTACCCGGTGCATTATCGGGTAACCACAAGGGCCCCAGGGGTAACGAGGGCAAGTCAAAATGGTCTGGATAGGTCACATCCACCAGATACAGCCCCCCGGCCTTGGCCGTCGCCCCTGCCAGTTCGCGATCCCGGGCCACAAGCAATTGTTCAATCCAGGACTCGGGTTGATTACCCATCCCCACCTCCAGCAAGCTGCCGGTAATGTTGCGCACCATGTGATGTAAAAAGGCATTGGCACGAATATCCAGGATCACATAAGGCCCCTGCCGCGATACCGCTAGGTGCGTAATGTTACGCCATGGCGTCTTGGACTGGCACTGCATGGCACGAAAGGAGGTAAAGTCATGCTCCCCCAGCAGACACTGGCCTGCACTGTGCATAAGCTGCGCATCAATTTCACCATGGTAGTGACTCAGGCCGCCTGCCAAGATAGCCGGACGCAGATTAGCATTGAGTATGACATAGCGATAACGGCGCGCTGTGGCGGAGAAACGGGCATGAAACTCATCGCTGACCGGCTTAGCCCAACGCACGGCGATATCCGGCGGTAAATTCGAATTGACCCCTAGGGTCCAGGCCGCCAACTTGCGTTCAGCCTGGGTGTCAAAATGGATCACCTGACCGGTGGCGTGGACGCCCGCATCAGTGCGTCCCGCGCACTGGATCTCCACCGGATGATTGGCTATCTGCGACAGCGCCCGCTCCAGCTCGGCCTGGACACTGTTCACTTCCCGTTGTCGTTGCCAGCCAAAATAGCGACTGCCGTCATACTCGATCCCTAAGGCAATACGCATGAAGCTCCCTCAAACAACCATGATAGGTCGGCGATTATACGGAATGTACAGATAAAAAAAAGCGGTGGCCCAGGCCACCGCAGTTGGATAAGAGTGCGCCACTAGACCAGGCGTTTTAGCAGACGCTCCGCCTCAACTTTCTGCTCGCCGCTACCCTCAGCCAGGACTTCATTCAACAAGTCGATGGCACTGGGTTTATCGTCGATCTCCAGATAAGCCCGGGCCAGATCGAGCTTGGCGCCAATGCCGCCATCAGCATCCACATCCACACCCTGTTGACCGGGTAAGACTTCCGGAAACTCATCCAAACCCACATCAAAACTCAAGCCCTGATAGGGTTCATCTTTATCGGCAGAGGCCTCCGCCTCGGCTAACAACTCATCAATGCCTTTAAAGCCCGTGGTGGCAACCGCCACCTGCTCCTTGGTCTGCAGCGCGTCATCAGCCTCTTGGCTAACCGGCAGGTCCAGGGCCAGCTCATCTTCGTTGTACCAATTGGCAGCAGGCGCTTCCTCATGCTCAGGCACCAGCAATTCAGCCATGTGCTGACTCAGCACCTGCTCTTCCTCACTGGGGAGCTCAGCTGTGGGGAGGATCCGCTCAGGTTCAGCCCCAGCGTCGACAAGCATGGGCTCAGAGGCCGAGGTGGCTTCAGCAGGAGCGAGAAACTCTGCCGCATCATGCTCCTCTACACTGTTGAACAGGGCCTCCAACTCATCATTGGAGAGATTGACACTCTCCCTCGGCTGGAAGTCATCGGCCACTGGCATGAGCTCAGGCTGTTCAGGTTCCTCAGGCCAACTGCTGCTGTCGGTCACCTGCGGCTGACTCTCCTGCAGGCTGACACCCAGCTCAGCCAGGAAATCATCCTCATCCAGGCCATTCGCAGAGGCGTTACCCCCGACCTGAGAGTCAGTCGCCAGATCCAGGTCCCGTTCATTCAGCCCCAGATCGGCACTGTCCACCTCCGGCACCAACTGCGGATCGGCTGTATTTCCCCAACCACTGGCCTTGCCAATACGATTCCCTGGCTCACTACCTTCTGGTTGACTCAGGTCCACGTCTGGCAGTTCGAAAGAGGGCTCGGTACGCTCTCCCAGCACAATTTCCGGCTGCGGCTGGAGCGTTTCATCTTTTTGCTCCAGATCCGGCAGATCACCCAGCACCACCATATCCGCGGCCATCAAATGGTCGAAATGGCTATCGTCGTCAGCCAACATATCCGCCGAACCGCTCTCCTCTTCCTGACGGTTGGCCATCTCTCGCTTAGCCTTAGCTCGCAATAAGAGACTGACCAACGCCAAAATCAACAGAATAGGTAGGGTGATGAGCAATCCTAGGTTGATAGGATTAGCGAACAGCTGGCTAAAGAAACTCTCCTCTTTATCCGGCCCGGCAGCCGCGACAGGCTTAGCTTCCGCGGTAACCTCTGGGGTTGTAGCTACCTCGCTAGACACGGCCGTGGAAACCACCTGAGGCTCAGCCGTCGGCGTGGCGGGGATGCTAGCCCCTCGCGCATTAGCCTGCTGGGCCAACAGCGACTTGATCTCATCCAACTGCTTGCTCAGTTGTTCAACCTGAGTATGCAGTTGCTGGTTGGACATATTGAGCGCAGCAATCTCCGATTGATACTGCACCTGCCATTGGGCTTGCCCCTGGGTATTCAGCGCCGTCGTCTCGGCCTGTGATGCCCCTACGTCCGCCCCACCGTCTGCGACCAACGCACTCACAGAGGCATCCACGGCGGAACTGGCATTTGCTGGCTGGCTAGGAATGGTCAGCTTGCTGCTGATCATCTCGGTTGTGGCAGGCTCAGCCGCCGAAGGAGCATGGATCGCCACCTCGGCCACAGGCTCTGCCGCACTGATACCTGGTTTGTCCGGTGTCAACTTCACCACTGGCTTGGGAGCCGGCGTGGTGGAGACTTCACTCGCCGCAGCCGATTCTCTCTTAGGAGAGAGCTTGACCACCCTTTGGCTACTGGCAGTAGCTACGGGTAGAGCCGTTAAACTCATCTTGCCCTGCCGCAGCAGGGTTTGGGCCTCGGCCTCACTCTCGGTCTGGATCTGGGCCTGAGCGGGAATAGCCAACCTGACGCCGCGATAGAGGCCATTCAGACGGCCGCCGGCAAAAGCGGAGGGATTACTGCGATAGATGGCCAGCATGGTTTGATGCACGCTAACACTACGGCTGGGGCGCATTCGCTCGGCAATAGACCAAAGTGTGTCTGCCGCCTTGACCGGGCCATAACTACGGATGGATTCACCTTCGGCTTGCGCCACCGCAAACGGTTGTGGCGTCGGCTCAACACCACGCTGACGCTCAATATTCGCTTTCGGCGCACGCATGGGCGCGGTCTGGGTCACGGGTTTAGGCTTGGGGGCAAGCAGAGGCGAGGGCGCTGCATCCGGGCCCTTGATTTCGGTATAGAACTCATCAAGCTGATCCGCCGCCTGCAAAGGCACCGCCAGATGAAGGGAAAGAGTAACAGCGAGAGCCAGACGGGAAATGTGGAGTCCCATAATCGTTCCTTCGTGAGAGGCCTACCGGTCAAGCGGAGAAGGCAGGGGAAATTCTTCCCCCACTATAAAACAGTCCAAGCGGCCATGCCAGTTGCAGCCACAGGCACGAAGTCTAGGAAAAAACTGATTTAATTGATATTTCCGTATGCAAAGCGGGCCGCTGAATGCGGCCCGTGTCACATCACAGATAGTCGCGTATGAGCTCTTCGGCAATTTGCAGACAGTTAAGTGCTCCGCCTTTGCGCAGGTTGTCGGTCACCAGGCAAAAATCCACGCCCTGGGGGTGTGTCACATCCTGACGCAGGCGGGAAAGATAGACCTCGCTGTGCCCCGCGCCATGAGTGACCGGCGTCAGCAATTCATCTTCGCACAAGGCGATCCCTGGGGCATCAGCCAAGAGCCGACGCAACTCCTCCAGCTCACAACCATGTTGTGTTTCCAGATGGACCACCTGACTGTGACCATAGAAGACAGGTACCCGGACACAGGTGGCATTGACCCGAATGCGGTCATCACCCAGCAGGCGTTGTGTCTCCTGCTCCAAACGCGCCTCCTCCAGGGTGTAACCGCTCTGGGTGACGTCATCAATCTGGGGCAGCAGATTGAACGCGATCTGGGCCGGATAGGTCTGGTTTTCGGCAGGACGACCATTGAGCAGACTGGCTGTCTGTCTGGCCAGCTCCTGGATCCCCTCCTTGCCTGAGCCGGAGACCGACTGCAAGCTGACCAGATTGACCCGAGCAATCCCCACCTCATCGTGAATAGGCTTAAGTGCCATCAGTAATTGGGTCACAATACAGGTGGGGCTGGCCACTATATTTCGTTCTTTGACATTGACCAAGGCCTCCCGATTCACCTCGGGAATCACCAGGGGCACCGAATAATCGTCACGGAAGAAGAGGCTGTTATCGATGACCAGACAGCCGGCATCTACCGCCGCCTGATAGCACTGCTCAGTAGCGGCTGAGCCTGCCATGAAGAAGGCTAACTGCACCTGGCTCCAGTCAAACTCATCCGCCAATTTAACACCCAACGTCTTGCCGCCGAAACGGACACTCTCCAGCTCCCCTTCGGCCATCACCAGCGGATAGAGCGAGCCAACAGGAAATTCGCGCTCTTCCAATAACTCCAACAGGGTTTCACCGCCTAATCCATCTACACCGAGAATGGCGATATCGTAGCGCTGACTCATTGCTTATTTTCCTCATTGCCGCACCTGACACTCAGGCGCAATTAGCTAGTTTGATCGAATCCCAGCGCCGCTAGGCGTGAGTCACTGCAACCTGTTACCTGCAAAGATGACCACTCCCGCCGCTCGGGATAGGCTTTGCGCATAGCATCAAAACTGGCCGCTCCCTGATAGTGCAACCGGAAACGAGCATCATCCCGGCGCACATCATAGACCAGATGCACCAACTGCTTGATCACCTCAGGTGTCAAAGCGTCTTGTAAATGCACGCGATTGACTGTCGCGGCTGGCAATAGATCCTGCCAACGCTTCTCTATGGGTAACTTGGCAAACTGGCAGTACGCCTGATAGAGCAAGTAGGTTCCCATGATCTTACCCTCCAGGCTGTAACCCGCAATATGCTGGGTCGCAAGCTCGGTATAGGGGATAAGCTCCTGCAATATATCCGGCTCATGCTCCCATACATCCATCACCAGATGCAGGGGGGCGCCCCCCTGCTGTCGCAAGAGCAGGGCAAAATTATCCCACACCTCACCACGGGAGGCATTGATGAGGAACTGGCCCGCAGGCAAGGCGGCAATGCGCTCAGCATCCAGCAGATGATAGGTAGGATGCGCCCCCGCCTGACTCAGGGGCACGTGGAAGGAGACGAAATCACAACCGAGTGCTACCTCGTAAGACACAAAAGCGCGGGGATCGCCGGCCTGCTCCAGAGGCGGATCGCACAGGCAGATCTGTAACCCGAGCACTTGCGCCTTCTGTGCCAGCGCCGTCCCGGTATTACCCGCCCCTATGATGCCAAGCGTCATACCCGCCAAGGAGAGTTGATAGCGCTCGGCCAGCACCAGCAGAGAGCTGATGACGTACTCAGCAACCCCTACCTTGTTGCAACCAGGCGCCGAGCTAAAAGCGATGCCAAGCTCGGCCAGCAACGCCTGATCAATGTGATCGGTTCCAATGGTGGCGGTACCCACAAATTTCAGCTGCTGGTTGTGAGCCAGCAAGGCGCTATTAACTTTAGTGACCGAGCGCACCAGTAATACATCCGCCTCAGCCACCTGCTCGGCTGTCATCAGCCGCCCGGGCAGACGAACTATCTCCCCTAGCCCGGTAAACAAGGCATCGGCTACCGGCATATTTTCATCAATGATGATCCGCATTCTCTCTCCCTTGCTCCGTCATAACCCTATTGCTCCCATTGTAGCGCTAAGCTGGCAGCAGCGGCAGCGCTCATCGCCCAGCAAGTCAGACGCCACTTATTTATCCCGCCAGACCCATCGCCACGTCCCCCGGTGCGGGCCGCCATTGACGACAAAACGCCAGAAAGGTCTGAAGAGTCGGGTGCAAATATTTGTCCTGATGAACGGCTAGCCGCAGATAACGACGCATGGCGGGTTCGAGATTTAACACGGCCACCCGCCCTTCACTCACGGCACTGGTGATAGCCAGCTTAGAGATGAAACAGAGACCGAGCCCACACGCTACTGAATTAAGCAGGGATTCGGTGGTATTGAGCTCCATGACCAGGCGCCAATCCTGCAGGTGAGAGCCGATAAGACGGTGAAACTGCTCTCGACTACCGGAGCCGAGCTCGCGAAGTAACCAGCGCTCGCCTTCCAGATCGGCCATAGTCAATCGAGCTCTACTGGCTAAGGGATGGGAAGGGGCCGCAATTACCTGCAACGCATCCTCCATCCACTCAAATTGATGCACGCCTTCCGGCGACAGCTCCCCCTCCACCAGCACCAGATCCAGGCAAAAATCCTGCAGACCCGCCGCCAATGCCCGGGTGTTATCGATCTGCACGCGAAACTCGGTCGCCGGATGTTGCCGCAGAAAGTCGGCCATCAGCTGCGGCAGCAAATAATTCCCTACCGTATGACTAGCCCCCAATCGCAACTGGCCACTGGCGCGCTCCTCACGCTGAAATAAGCCCTGGATGCCATCCAGTCGCTGTAACAGCTCGTCGCCCAGGGGCAATAGCTGACGCCCCTGGGTATTGAGCTGCAAGCGATTACGCACCCGCTCGAACAGTCGGCAATCGAGCTGGCGCTCCAGCTCTTGTAACGACATACTCACCGCCGCCTTGCTGATACATAGCTGAGCAGCGGCATCAGCCAGATTACCCGTCTGTGCCAGCACCACGAAAACACGCAACTGCTTGAAGGTAACATTCATAATCGTTCAGCTTTACTTAAACCATAGTTAAATATATTCAGATATTTTTAAAAATGGAATGGCCCTACCATGGACTCATCATATAGAGCAGGGAGAAAGGCCATGCTGCGCCGTACCCAATACCGATTGACACGCGTGCCGACCCCCATGGCCGGACTGGCCCTGGCCATCGCCTCTTTAGGCTGGTGCTGGGAAAATGCGGCCGCCCTGGCGGGGGCCGCCAAATGGAGCGGAGCCCTTATCGCCGGCGTCATGTTGCTGGTGCTAACCGTTAAGTTTATCCGGTTTCCCAAGCTGTTATGGCAGGATCTGGCGCACCCCGTAGTGGGGAGTGTACTGCCGACCCTGGCCATGGGCTGGATGGTGGTCTCACACTCTTTAGGTCAGTGGAACAGTGCCGCGGGTCAAGCGTTGTGGCTAGCCGCCGTCACCCTGCACCTGCTGTTTTTGTGTTGTTTCATCTACCACAGAACCCAAAACTTTCAGCTGCATCAGATGGTTCCCAGCTGGTTTGTGCCACCCGTGGGTATCATAGTGGCCGATGTGGCCTTTCCCGGTGGAGCCTTGCAACCCCTAGCCGAGTTGCTGCTGACCCTGGGTCTGTTGAGCTATGCCATACTGCTGCCCATCATGCTCTATCGACTCATCTTTGAGCGTGAGATCCCCGCCCCAGCCAAACCGACCCTGGCTATCATGGCGGCTCCAGCCAGTCTCTGTCTGGCCGGTTATCTGACGGTGGCGACCACACCCTCGCCCTTACTGGTCGGTTTGCTCGGTGGCATTGCCGTGCTGATGACCTTCCTCATCTATGTTGCTTTTATTCACCTGTTGCGCCTGCCCTTCAACCCAGGCTATGCCGCCTTCACCTTTCCCATGGTGATAGGCGCCACAGCACAGTACAAGCTGGCTCATCAACTGACCAATTGGGGTTTCACCGAGCCCTATATCAGCCAAGTACAGACCCTGGCTTGGGTGGAACTACTCATAGCCACCCTAGTGGTGGGCTATGTCGGCCTGCGGTACCTGGCTCACTACGGCATCAAAGCCAAAACGGTAGAGAAGGTCCTGGTTTAACAACACAGTTAAACTCAACAGATAAAAAATTAGCGCCCACAGGCGCTAATTTTTTTATGGTGAAGAACCGAACTATCAGCCCCGATATTTGCTCATAACCAGAGTGGCATTGGTACCACCAAAGCCAAAGCTATTGGACATCACGGTAGTCAGCTGAGCGCTTTCACACTGCTTGACGATAGGCAGGCCCACAGCCAGCTCATCTTCCTGCGTGATGTTGATGCTAGGCGCGATAAAATCATGCTCCAGCATCAGCAGCGAGTAGATGGCCTCATGCACACCGGCAGCGCCCAGGGCATGGCCCGTCATCGCCTTGGTAGCGGAGAGCTTGGGCACATGAGCGCCAAACACGGCGTGGATCGCTTCCAGCTCCTTCACATCGCCGACCGGAGTTGAAGTCCCGTGGGTATTCAGATAATCGATAGGCCCCGGAGCGGTGGCCATGGCTTGACGCATGCAACGTGCGGCGCCCTCACCAGATGGTGCAACCATGTCATAACCGTCGGAAGTGGCACCGTAACCGGTCACTTCGGCATAGATCTTGGCGCCACGAGCCAGAGCATGTTCCAGCTCCTCAACGACCAGCATACCGCCACCACCGGAGATGACAAAGCCATCACGCTCGGCATCATAAGTACGGGAAGCAATCTCGGGGGTCTCATTATACTTGCTGGAGAGTGCACCCATGCCATCGAACAGACAGGCCAGGGTCCAATCCACCTCTTCACCACCACCGGCGAAGACCACATCCTGTTTACCCAATTGAATTTGCTCGACCGCGTGGCCGATACAGTGTGCAGAGGTGGCACAGGCGGAGCTGATAGAGTAGTTGATACCCTTGATCTTGAACGGGGTAGCCAGACAGGCGGATGTCGTAGAGGACATGGTGCGGGTCACCATATAGGGACCAACACGACGAACGCCCTTTTCACGCAGGGTGTCACAGGCTTCCAGTTGATTCTTGGAGGAGGCGCCACCGGAGCCAACCACCAGACCAGTACGCTCGTTAGAGACCTGCTCTGCGCTCAAGCCTGAATCGGCAATCGCCTGTTGCATGGAGAGATAAGCGTAGGCTGCAGCCTCGCCCATGAAGCGCAATACCTTGCGATCAATCAGCTCGGCCACATCCAGTTTGATGTTACCCCAAACGCGGGAGCGCAAACCAAACTGCTCGAACTGTTCAGAATAGGTAATGCCGGACTTGCCAGCCTTTAGGGATGCCAACACTTCGGCCACATTGTTACCGATGCTGGATACAATACCCATACCGGTGATAACTGCTCTTTTCATCGAACGATTCCACTTAAGATACACGATGGTTTGCCCCATTCTACCCGCGAACGCCTGCAAAACTGGTCTGCTTTCACGTATCATGGCTGCCGCTTTGTGAGGTTTATCGAGGTTAGCATGTCCGGCCCTTCTCCATTTTCCCCCGTGTTAGAGCATGCCCAACTGAGCTGGGATGAGACCGGAGCGCCCCACTCCGAAACCTTTGACGATATCTATTTTTCCGATGCCAACGGTCTAGATGAAACACGCTATGTTTTTTTACAGCAAAATGGCCTACCCGAGCGCTGGCAGCAACACGACAGACCACTATTTGTCATAGGCGAAACCGGCTTTGGTACCGGCCTCAATTTTCTGGCCACATGGCAAGCGTTTCGCCGTTGGCTACAACAAGCGAGCCCTGATGGCGCCCAACGCCTGCACTTTATCAGCTTTGAAAAATACCCCCTCAGCCAAACGGATCTGACCCAAGCCCTGGGCCACTGGCCCGAGCTGGCCCCCTTGGCAGAACAGCTACTCGCGCACTACCCCGAGGCACTGCCGGGCTGTCACAGGTTACTGCTGGATCAAGGCCAAGTGGTACTGGATCTCTGGTTTGGTGATATCAAACACACAGTGGATCAGCTATGGCAACCTTACCAAGGCGGCTTGATCGATGCCTGGTATCTCGATGGCTTTGCCCCCAGCAAGAATCCGGATATGTGGACCGAGCATCTCTTTAACAGTCTGGCGCGGTTAGCTCGGCCCAACGCCACGCTCTCCACCTTTACCTGTGCCGGATTTGTCCGCCGAGGTCTGCTCAGCGCCGGCTTTTCCATGCAGAAAGTCAAGGGCCATGGCAACAAACGGCAGATGCTGATCGGTGTGCGTAATGAGCAACCCCAAGCCACCCTAGGGCGCCGCTGTTATGCTCGTCAACCCGCTCAACCTGGCTGCATCGCAGTCATCGGCGGCGGCCTCGCCTCTGCCAGCTTGGCCCTGGCCTTGGTTCGCCGAGGGCGCCAGGTAACGCTGCTGTGCGCCGATCCCGAACCCGCCATGGGAGCCTCTGGTAATCGCCAGGGAGCGCTCTATCCTCTACTCAATAGTGAACACGACACCCTGTCGCAATTTTATGGCGCCGCCTTTGGCTTTGCCCGTCGCCTCTATGAGCCCTTGTTGTCTAGCCACGGCGTGGCTCATGCCTGGTGCGGCGTACTGCAATTTGCCCACGATGCCAAGTCAGCGCGTAAACTCGACAAATTGGCTGGCGGTCACTTCCCGCCCACCTTGGTCCACGCCTTATCGCCCACACAACGGGATGAGATCGCCGGTCTGCCACTGACTAGCGAATATAGCCAACAGGCGCTGTTTTATCCCCAAGGTGGCTGGCTCAGTCCACGTCAACTCACCCAGGCCCTATTGCAAGAGGCCGGCTCAACAGGCTTGCTACAAATACGCTATCAGTGCCATGTGACAGGATGGCGACAACAGCCTGAAGGATGGTACTTGCCGAGTAGCCAAGGAGAAGTTGGCCCCTATGCCTCTCTGGTGCTAGCCACGGGCCACCACCTGAGTGAAACCCCCATGACCGCAGCCTTGCCTATCTACCCGGTTCGAGGTCAGGTCTCCCACCTGGCGACGCAACCCCAATTGGCCGCCCTGCGTACCGTGCTCTGTTACGAGGGCTATCTGACTCCGATGCATGAGGGTATGCACTGTCTGGGGGCCAGCTATGATCGCAACCAGAGCGAAGCTTGCTACCAAACTGAGGCACAAAGCGAGAATCTGGCCAAGCTGCAACGCAGCCTGCCCCAGCAAAACTGGCCGCAAAGCCTGGCGTTAGAGGACCAGGCGCGGGTAGCTATTCGTGCTGCCACCCGAGATCACCAACCTATGGTCGGTGCCCTGCCTGAGCTGGAGAGCTTGCAGCAAAATGTGAAGTCACCCGCGGCCAATCTGGCTGAGCAAGCCCTGGCGTATCATACGGGGTTATGGATTATGGGAGCGCTCGGCTCCAGAGGCATCTGTTCCGCACCACTGCTGGGCGAGATATTGGCGTGCGAGCTGTGCGGTGAGCCCCAACCACTCTCATGGGAACAACTGGAGGCATTGCATCCGGCCCGCAGCTGGCTGCGACCGGCCCTGCGTAGCAAGAAATAACCAGCATAAGCCGAGAGATAACCAACATCCTGCTTGCCACTGCAAGCAGGGTTTAGAGTCTGGGATAGCTAACCCCAAGGTAACGACCACGCCCGGTTTCTGCCTGGTAGCGTTTGACTTGCTCCCGCGCCTGTTGCAACTCGTTCAGACCGACCTTATCGGCTTGCTCGCGCAGACTCTGACAAGAGCTGTTGACCGGTAAGCTGGCGATGCCATCACCAATTTTCTTGGCCGCATCCTGAACTAGCTCTTTATGCCGCCCCTCATATTCCATCATGGCAGAGAGAAAACCATTCCAGTTATTCTGAGCCGTATTGTTCAACTTGCTCAGTTGCAACCAATTAGGCATCACCACCTTGACTTGGGTAGAGACACGAACCCCAAACAGCTGACACATGTCACTCTGCTGATTCATCTCTAACTGCCAATTCACCTGATAGACCGCCTTGCCGATAGCGCGATGGCCAGGCGTCGTGACAGGCGCCTTTTCCAGCAACTTTTGCTTGAGTGTCTGGCCATCATCGGCAGAAACATCATAAAAGCTGAAATTGACCTCCATGCGCGGATCCACTTTGACCGAGGAGTACCCCGGCTCATCCGCCGCCACAGCCAGGCTGGTCAGTAACAGCACCAGCCCCGTCAATTGCCTTTTCTTATTCCGCATCCGTGCAGGACTCCTCGTCTATATCCAGGCTCCAGGCCACATCGGTCACCTTATCTTCAACTCTAGCGCCAGGCACGCGCTCTAGCGAGCATACCATAGCAGCGGTTCGCAATTGAGTTCTAATATGTGATCATGTGATGCATGACCATAGAACGCCGTCATCGCCAGGAGGCTTTTTTGGGGCGTCATAATCCATCAGACCTGACATTGTCATCTAGGGCGGGTATAGTGCGCATGGCTCTGTTCCACCCCTATCTCCACCCCCATCCAGATTGCATTAAGGGGACTCAATGATCACCGCGTACATGCTTAATAATAAAGTCCTCGAAGTGGTACCCCTCACTACCAGTGACGTACTACCGGCAAATACTATCTGGCTCGACGCCTATAAACCGGATGACGAGGAACGAGAATGGTTGAGTAGCCTGTTCCTCGAGGATGTACCTGAGGAAGAGGAGCTGGATGAAATCGAAGCCTCAGCCCGTTTTTACTGGGATACTGATGGCCTGCATATTCTTTCGTTATTTCCCCAACGCATCGGTGGTGAGACCCGAGGCGTCAACATGGCATTCACCCTGCGCAACAATCTGCTGATCAGCTTCCGCGAGGAGGATATCGGCGTGGTTCGTCTGCTGCGCCATTACCTGCGCCACGACAGAGTCGAGATCGAGAACGCCATGGATGTGTTGCTCGAGCTACAGGATCTGAAAGTCGAGTACCTCTCCGATCTTATCGAAGATGGATATACCACGCTGGAAGAGACCTCAGAGCAGGTACTGAATGATGACGAAATTCATGCCATGCTGCAGGAGTTGATGGCTCAGGAAGAGACCAACAGCCAAATCCGTCTGGCACTACACGATACCCGTCGCGCCATGAGGTTTTTACGCCGCACCGTGCGTCAACAATTGACGACAGAGCAGAAGAAGACCATCGAAGAGGTGTTGCACGATATCGAATCTCTGCTGCCCCACACCCAGTTTCTGTTCGACAAGATCAACTTCCAGCTCGAAGCAGCCATGGGCTTCACCAATCTGCAGCAAAACAAGGTGATCAAGATCTTCTCGGTAGCTGCTGTCGTATTCCTGCCACCCACTTGGATAGCCAGTATCTACGGCATGAACTTCGATATCATGCCCGAGCTGCACTGGACCTATGGCTATCCCTTCTCCATCGTATTGATGTTGTTTTCCGCCTTTGCCACCTATTACTTCTTCCGCCGCAAAGGGTGGTTGTAAAAGAGCAAAGAGTTATAACATTCTGGTGATAACCCGTTCATCTAACATGCAAAAGGCAGCCAGTGGCTGCCTTTTGCATGGTTGAGCTAACGGATCAACGCGTGTTTCGTTCATCCATCTGAACACAAGCGAGGCTATTTCCATTGTAGCTAATGCTGGCCTTGCCCCGCTGCTCCAGAAAGTTCACCCCCTCTCCCTGATAGTTAACACCACCACCAGTCGGGAACATCCAGGCAAATTGGGGCTGTTTATCCAAAGTCACAGTGATAAGCGGCGGATTGGTCGAGTAAAACGTCACCGGTATGGGTTCAGCCACATTGGCACACTGATAACGCACCGGCCCCTCTTGTGGCACCAAGGCAAACTGCGCCTGCAACTCGCTGATACGAGTCAAATAGCTAAACTCCAGACACATCTTGATATCTTGATCTTGGCGACACGCCTCTCGCTTTTTCAGCCAAGCGGCTTGCTGCGCGGCCACATCAACAGGCCAAACCGGACTCTTATCGGCTACCTGCTTAAGTATCGAATCAAGCTGCTCGACCAATTCAACCTGGGGCGGACGCTCACACAGGTAGTTATCAAACAGTTCAGTCACCTTCTTGCACTTCTGGCGCAGCTTGGCATTCAACTCGCTGTCTTTGCTCTTGCGCTCATCGGCCGCCAGCCCCTTGGGTAGCTGAGCCTCAGTAAGCCGCACCACGCGACTCTTACCATTATCCAGCGTAATGGCAGCTGCCGAAGCGGGCACGGCCAAGGTGGTGGCTGCTGCAGAACCGGTTGTCGATTGTGCCGCACTCACCATCTCGTCAGCCAGCAGCGGAGTACAAAGCAGGGAAAGTCCGGCGAAGAGAAAAGCGTAGTTGCCGGAAGCGAAGCAAGCCATGGATGACACTCCTTTGGAAACGGCCAAGATCGGCGCTAGAGTACACGGTAACGGCTGGCGAATAAAGCTCGCCACGGCGCTAGCCACAACGATAGCCTCCCCGCCAGAGCGGGTTCAAAGACCATGGGGCCACAAGATAATCGGCATGAAAAACAGAAGCCCATTGCAAGCGATTTTAAGCATTTTTCGTGACAGTTCGCATTCTTGCTGCGGGATTAGACCATCTCCCCAAATCTCTGCGCCAGATCAATAAAATGGCGAGGCGATCTGCGGTTAAATACCCACATATTGATACCAATATTGCTTTAACACCTACATATAGTGTTCGACGACAGAACACCTCTCTCACGGGAACGCAGTCACCACGCGGGATCCAGCTTGAATCCTGCTTGTGTATCTGCATAAAACTGGCCACCCAATCCACTAGATAGCCACAGAGCTTGTGGATTTAAAAATCATCAGGAGTGCTATCGTGAAACCGGTTGTGATCAAACGAGATGGATGCCGTGTTCCTTTTAACGGCATGCGGATCATCGAGGCGGTCGCCAAGTCTGCCGACGCGGTGGGGATCAAGGATCTCGCCTACTGTGCCAGCATAGCCGAACAGATCACTCAGCAGTTGGCTGAGTGCGATGAGGTGGCCATCCACGATATTCAGAACCGGGTCGAAAACCTGCTGATGGCCGGCGAGCGCAAAGAGATGGCGCGCGCCTACATCGAATACCGCCACGATCGCGATATGGCACGTGAGAAACAGGGGCGTCTGAGTCAGGAGATCCGGGGTCTCATTGAGCAGAGCAACGCCGATCTGCTGAACGAGAATGCCAACAAGGATAGCAAGGTTATTCCCACCCAACGCGATCTGCTGGCCGGCATCGTTGCCAAGCACTATGCCACCCAGTACATGCTGCCACGCGATGTGGTGCAGGCTCACGAACGCGGTGAGCTGCATTTTCACGATCTGGACTACTCCCCCTTCTTCCCCATGTTCAACTGCATGCTGATCGACCTGCAAGGCATGCTGACCCATGGCTTCAAGATGGGCAATGCCGAGATCGATACCCCCAAGTCCATCAGTACCGCCACCGCCGTCACGGCGCAAATCATCGCCCAGGTGGCCAGCCATATCTATGGTGGCACCACCATCAACCGTATTGATGAAGTACTGGCTCCCTATGTGGCCATCAGTTATGAGAAACATAAGGAAGTTGCGCAGGAGTGGCAGATCCCCGATGTGGAAGGTTTTGCCCTCTCCCGCACCGAGAAAGAGTGCTATGACGCCTTCCAATCTCTGGAGTACGAGGTCAATACCCTGCACACCGCCAATGGCCAGACCCCTTTTGTCACCTTCGGCTTTGGTCTGGGTACCAGCTGGGAGTCACGTCTCATCCAGCAGTCCATCTTGAAAAACCGCATCGCCGGACTGGGCAAGAACAAAAAGACGGCGGTGTTTCCCAAGCTGGTTTTCGCCATCCAGGACGGACTCAACCACAAGCCGGGAGATGCCAACTATGACATCAAGCGGTTGGCGCTGGAGTGTGCATCCAAGCGCATGTATCCCGACATTCTCAACTACGATCAGGTCGTCAAGGTGACCGGCTCCTTCAAGACCCCCATGGGCTGCCGCAGCTTCTTAGGCGTCTATGAGGAAGAGGGCGAACTGATCCACGAAGGACGCAACAATCTGGGGGTGGTGAGTCTCAATCTACCGCGCATAGCCCTGGAGGCCCGCGATGAGGCTCACTTCTATGATCTGCTGGACAGCCGGTTGCGCCTGGCCAAGAAGGCGTTGATGGCCCGTATCGAGCGACTGGATGGGGTCAAGGCCCGTGTCGCCCCCATCCTCTATATGGAAGGCGCCTGCGGGGTA
This sequence comes from Pseudaeromonas sp. HNCC25DJ180, assembly GCF_055413345.1. Lineage (NCBI taxonomy): Bacteria > Pseudomonadati > Pseudomonadota > Gammaproteobacteria > Aeromonadales > Aeromonadaceae > Pseudaeromonas > Pseudaeromonas sp. HNCC25DJ180. The sequence continues at coordinate 40,941 of NZ_JBVAYF010000011.1, read as the reverse complement.
CGCCTGAAGGCTGATGACAACGTCAGCGAAATCTTCAAACATGGCCGCGCCTCCATTTCATTGGGCTTTATCGGTATTCACGAGACCATCAATGCCCTGTATGGCCACGACACACACCTGTTTGATGATGCCACGCTACGGGAAAAGGGAGTTAAGATTGTCCAGGCTCTGCGCGATGCGGTGGAAGCCTGGAAAGCCGAGACCGGCTATGGCTTCAGCCTCTACAGCACCCCTAGCGAGAATCTCTGTACCCGCTTCTGCAAGCTGGACACCCGGGAATTTGGCATAGTGGACGGCGTCACCGACAAAGGCTACTACACCAACAGTTTCCACCTGGATGTGGAGAAGAAGGTAGATCCCTATGCCAAACTGGATTTTGAGATGGCCTACCCACCGATAGCCAGTGGTGGTTTCATTTGCTACGGCGAATACCCGAATATCCAGCACAACCTGGAAGCCTTGGAAGATGTCTGGGATTACAGCTATAACAAGGTGCCCTACTACGGCACCAACACGCCGATCGATGAATGTTATGAGTGTGGCTTCACCGGCGAGTTTGAGTGTACCAGCAAGGGCTTCACCTGCCCGAAATGTGGTAACCATGACTCCACCAAGGTATCAGTGACCCGTCGAGTCTGCGGCTATCTGGGTAGCCCGGATGCCCGCCCCTTCAACAGCGGTAAGCAGGAAGAGGTTCAGCGTCGGGTGAAACATCTGTAGAAAGGCCCCCCTCTGATGACCAATAAATGACCAATAAAAAAGGCTCCCTTGGGAGCCCTTTTTATCATGACTGAGGCACTCAAGCCGCCTTGGGGTCAAGACCGAAGCGGTTATCGTTCTTCTCACCTTCCAGACAGAAGAACACGATCAGGGCTATGATGCCGATCAGGGGAATAAAAGCCAGCAGCAACCACCAACCAGAGCGGTTGGTGTCATGCAGGCGACGGATAGCGACCGCCAGAGTGGGCAACAACACGGCCAGTGAATAGATCCCGGCCAGCATAGGAGTCAAACCCAGGACGCCATCCAGCACCTGCAAAATGATAGAGGCGATCACACTAAACAGCGCAAACATCCAATACTCGGTGCGACGTGCACGACCGCTGAAAGTGACATACTTTTTCAAAACTTCAAGGTACCAATTCATTTTCTAACTTTCCTTATGGAGTGTTCTTATCTAGGCCAGAAGGCCGTTCCCTGCTCCAAGCGCCATCCACTGGCGTTCGGAGTCACAATGAGCCTACCAAGAATAAGGTTTAAAACTCCATTTGACACCACTCAAGTTGTGAACTGAGCCGTGCTAGAATCATACAAATACCGAGCCGGTCACACAGCTCAGTTGGAGAAGCTATGCATTATCACCAATATTACCCTATCGATGTGGTCAATGGCCCGGGCACCCGCTGTACCCTGTTTGTCTCCGGTTGCGAGCATCACTGCCCGGGATGTTATAACCAATCTACCTGGCGTCTGGATGGCGGGCTGCACTTCACCGAAGCCATGAGCGACAGGATCATTAGCGATCTGAATGATGCCCGAGTCAAACGCCGAGGGCTGAGCCTCTCGGGTGGCGACCCGCTGCATCCAGCCAATCTTGCCGAGATACTGGCCCTGGTGACACGGGTGCGTCACGAGTGTCCTGGCAAGGATATCTGGTGCTGGAGCGGTTATCGGCTGAGTGAACTCACGCCACAACAACGGCAGGTGGTCGATCTAGTCGATACCTTGATCGATGGTCAATTTATCCAGGCCCTGGCCGATCCGGCCCTGGTCTGGCACGGTAGCAGCAATCAACAACTACATCACTTTGACCGCAGCCAAGCCTGGTGGCAATCCGGTCAACCCGTCTCATAGCATTGCAGGAGTATCCATGCTCGGTTCTTGGATTAAGAGTTTATTTTCACCCGCTAGCCCCAAACCAACATCCCCTCAGGCAGAGGCTATTGAACATGAAGGTTTTTTGCTCTACCCCGAGCCACAACCGGAAGGCGGACAATATCGAGTTGCGGGCCGGATCTGCCAGCAGGTGAATGGTGAGTTGAAAACACATCTGTTTATCCGCTCTGATCTGCTGAGCAACAAGCAGGATGCCGAGCAGCTCATGGTCAGCAAGGCAGTGATCTATATCCGCCAGATGCAAGGCGATATCTTCCGCTAATCCGTTACGAACGCGGGGGGCTCAACGCCCCCCGCTATTAAGGATTTATCACACTAATGCTTAAACGCGCTTAAAGCGCACCACGGGTCACTCGCTTAGCGCTAGTCCGACTGGCCAGTACCGCATCCCAGGGTGTTTCCTGGGCCTTGCTGGTATGACTTTGAGCGGCAGCATAGACAGTCTTGATCTTCTCGGCGTTGCTTTGGCCTTTAAAATCGGACTTCTCCAGATAGTAATGATCCAGCAATGAATTCCAGACAATTCCCTCTGGCAAAGCGACCAGTTCACAACTAACCCCATCCAGTGTCACTTTGGCATCTTGCGGCAGATTAACGACAAAAAACTGCAATTTGGCATCATTCGCCAAATCGGATTGGTAGTGTTGCACGAAGAGGGGAACATCGGCCGCATCATCAAACAGGCCTGAGGCAAACCGTATGCTCTGCTCATCCACCAGCAAGACGGCCTCTTTTAGTACCTTTACAGGCGGCTTACGGCGCCCAGCACTGTCGCCAACCTCGCCGGCCACCAATACCAGCTCGCCACGGTAGCCCGCCAGCCCAGCGCCAGCGTCGGCGACGAAGTTTACATTGAACAGTTTTTCACTCTCTTGATAGCGTTCCAGCAGCATGTGGCTTCCTCCTTGTAGGGTTCAACTCACAAACTGCAAATATGAGGCCAGCTCTATGGGCTTACTCGCGGAACAGTTGCTCATGTAATACTTGGATCTCATCACGCAGCGCCGCGGCCTGTTCAAACTCCAGGTTGCGAGCATGCTCATACATCTTCGCCTCCAACTGCTTAATGCGCTTGGATAGGGCTTCCGGGCTTTCGGGATGGTAAAAGGCTTCCGCCTCCGCCACCTGGCGCAAAGCGCGACCATCCCCCTTGCCACTCCCCCCAACCTGCATCACATCCACTATCTTCTTCTTGAGCCCGGTCGGCACTATGCCATGCTCGGTATTGAATGCCTCCTGCTTCGCGCGGCGACGTTCGGTTTCATCCATGGCCGCCCGCATGGAGTTGGTGACCCTGTCAGCGTAGAGGATAGCCTTGCCATTGAGGTTTCGAGCGGCCCGCCCCATGGTCTGGATGAGGGCGCGCGTGGAGCGCAAGAAGCCCTCCTTATCGGCATCCAGGATCGCCACCAAAGAGACCTCGGGCATATCCAGCCCCTCTCGCAGCAGATTAATTCCCACCAGCACATCAAACTTGCCTAATCGGAGATCCCGGATGATCTCGACCCGCTCAACCGTATCCACATCCGAATGCAGGTAGCGTACGCGCACACCGTGTTCATCCAGATATTCGGTCAAATCTTCGGCCATGCGCTTGGTCAGGGTGGTGATAAGCACCCGCTCATCTATCTTGGCCCGCAGGCGGATCTCGGATAGCACATCATCTACCTGACTCGCCACCGGACGCACCTCGATCACCGGATCCAGCAAGCCAGTCGGACGCACCACCTGCTCGACCACTTCACCGGCCGACTTTTCCAGTTCATAGTTGGCTGGCGTCGCCGACACGAAGATAGTCTGCGGTTGCAACGCCTCAAATTCATCAAACTTCAGGGGGCGGTTGTCTAACGCCGATGGCAAGCGGAAACCATACTCCACCAGCGTCTCCTTACGCGAACGGTCGCCCTTATACATGGCGCCAATCTGGGAAACGGTCACGTGGGATTCATCGATGATAAGCAAACCGTCAGCCGGCAGATAATCAAACAGCGTGGGCGGCGGCTCTCCTGGCGCCCGCCCGGAGAGATAGCGGGAGTAGTTTTCAATGCCCGAGCAGTAACCCAGCTCCTGCATCATTTCAATATCAAACTGGGTGCGCTGGCTGATGCGCTGCTCCTCCAACAGTTTATTCGCGGAGAGGAGCTGTTGGCGGCGTTCACCCAATTCGACCTTGATCTTCTCGATGGCGTTGAGGATGGTCTGCCTGGGGGTGACATAGTGACTCTTGGGGAAGATGGTAAAACGTGGAACCTGTTTCTCTACCGCACCGGTCAAGGGATCAAACAGCGAGAGCCGCTCCACTTCCTCATCAAACAACTCGATGCGCAACGCCAGTTTGTCAGATTCGGCCGGAAAAACATCGATCACCTCCCCCCGCACCCGAAAGGTGGCGCGCGCAAAGGCCGCATCATTGCGACTGTATTGCAACTCGGCAAGCCGCCGCAGGATCTCGCGCTGGTTGATGATATCCCCCTGGCGCAGATGCAACATCATGCTGAGGTAGGCCTGGGGATCACCCAAGCCATAGATGGCGGAAACGGACGCCACTATGATGACATCCCGCCGCTCCAGTAACGCCTTGGTGGCAGAGAGGCGCATCTGCTCAATATGGTCATTGATCGCCGAATCCTTCTCGATGAAGGTATCGGTGGAGGGCACATAGGCCTCAGGCTGGTAGTAGTCGTAGTATGAGACAAAGTACTCCACCGCATTATTCGGGAAGAACTCCCGCATCTCGCCGTAAAGCTGAGCCGCCAGTGTCTTGTTATGGGCCATGATCATGGTCGGCCGATTCAAGTTGGCAATAACATTGGCCATGGTGAAGGTCTTACCCGACCCGGTCACCCCCAGCAGAGTCTGGTGTGCCAAGCCCGCCTCTATGCCCTCCAAGAGGCGCGCAATGGCCTGAGGCTGATCCCCTGCCGGGGCAAACTGGCTTTCCAGCTTGAATACCTTACTCATGCAGACTCCACAGACAGATGCCGTAAGCACCTATTGAACCATAGATAAGCCGATGCGGCACATAGCAGGTTGGCGCAGACACCGGCGACAAAGAGACCGTGTAAACCAAACCAATGGCTGGCGAGCCAAGAGAGCGGGACAAAGAAGAGAAAAAAACGAGCCAGACTCAGTTGCAGGGCCTGCCTAGGCAAGTGCAAGGCATTGAACGATGAGTTGGTCAAAATCACCACCCCTTGCAGCCCATAGCCCAGGGGTAAGATCCAGATGTAATCCAACAACCATTGCTGCACCAAAGGCTCACCGCTGAATGCAGGAACAATCCAGGGTGCCAGCAGCAGCAGCAACACATAAACCAGTAGCTGTACCCCCAGCACCAGTAACAAAGCGCCGCGATAGGCCTCGACCACTCTATCCAACCGCCCCCCCCCGCTGTTTTGGCTGATAAATGGGGGTAACGCCATAGATAGGCTCAGAATAAACAGGCACGCCATAGACTCCAGCCGCCCACCCACGCCGTAGGCTGCCACGGCCTCATGGCCAAAACCGGCCACCAGTGCGGTCAATAAGACGGTAGCCAACGGCGTCAACATATTCGCCAACGCCGCAGGCAAGGCAATACGCAATAACTCACGACTATCGGCCTTGAAGTGCGTCAACACTCCCTGGAGAGAGAGAAGACGGTAGCGCACCACCAGCAACCAGAGCATTAACCCCGAACCACAGCTCCAGGCGAGTAGACTAGCCATGGCGGCCCCCTGGATCCCGAGCGCAGGAAAGGGACCGACACCGAATATGAGTAACGGATCCATAATCGCATTAACCAAGCTCGCGACCACCATGATGCCACTCGGGATCCGGGTATTACCAAAGGCTCGAAAAATGGCATTACCCACCATGGAAAATGCCAACAAGGTGCAGCCCATCAACCAGATATGCATGTATGAGAGGATCAAGGGCAGCGCCTTGATATCCGCCCCCATGGCGACAAATAACGGGGATGCCCAGTGCCTTCCAGCAACGGCCCCCAGCAGCATGAAGCCACTCGCGCAGATCAGGGCCACCACGGCTTTACGCTTGGCCTCCAGCCCCTTCCCTTGCCCCAGATAGCGCCCTAAAATGGCGCTGGTACCCACCCCCATGCCAATCGTCAGACTAATCAACGAAAAAGTAACGGGAAAGGTAAAGCTGATAGCCGCAAGCGGCAAGGTACCCAATCGGGAGACAAACCAAGTGTCGAGCAGGTTGAAGCTCATCATGGTGAGCATGCCAACCATCAGGGTCAACGTCATACGAATGAGTTGAGGGCGGATCGGGCCAGACAACAGATCGGCTTTCAAGTAACACATTCCCATGGGTATTTTAGCCATTCTACCCTGAGCCAGGAAACCAAAACAGCCAGAGAGCACAGGGAGATGACTAACCATGAGGCCCACTAGGGCACAACAGGATAGGTTAAATCAGTGCTTGACCCGGAGCCGCAAGCTGCGTAGCATCATCGGCCTCTTCATGAGATTCCCTCGTAGTTCAGTCGGTAGAACGGCGGACTGTTAATCCGTATGTCACTGGTTCAAGTCCAGTCGAGGGAGCCAAACTTCTGCTTCACCACGGCACCACCATCGTACTTATCCACCATTTCTGAGCAGGTTGCGCCAAAACAATGCACAACTTGCGTATGCTTATCTATTTTTTTTCTCTTGTGCCAGGTTCAGGGCAGCATAAAACGCTATCCAGCATAACTAACTGTTTTTTATGTTAATTGTTTTTTCAACACTTTTCCTTCAGCCATGCCGGAACCCTTGTGTCATGCGGGCTACAGCCATCTTTCTAACTTTAACTCACAGGGTTATCCACAGAAACCGTGGATAAGTCCCGCCAAGCCACGAATGGTAAGCCTCAGCGTGTCTGTGCATAAATTCAGAACGGATAGGGTCTAGAGAATATTGCGCCAAAGCCCACAGCTATCAGCAAAATGTAGCAAAGATCGGCAAGCCCGAAAAAGGGAAGCAAGGCCGAGGCAGGTCGACAAAATTGGCCGCGCTAAGCCGTTGTTGATTAACAATAATACGGAGCTGCACAGCTTTTGGGCGATCGAGGCGTTTTTCCTAAAAGTTCCTCGCTGCAAGGTTGACAGCCACCAGGCCAGTCAGTAACATGCGCGGCGTCTCAACGAGACAGTGATTCCCTCGTAGTTCAGTCGGTAGAACGGCGGACTGTTAATCCGTATGTCACTGGTTCAAGTCCAGTCGAGGGAGCCAAATTTCAATTCCTCCTTAGTTCAGTCGGTAGAACGGCGGACTGTTAATCCGTATGTCGCTGGTTCAAGTCCAGCAGGAGGAGCCACTTTCTATTCCCTCGTAGTTCAGTCGGTAGAACGGCGGACTGTTAATCCGTATGTCACTGGTTCAAGTCCAGTCGAGGGAGCCAAATTTCAATTCCTCCTTAGTTCAGTCGGTAGAACGGCGGACTGTTAATCCGTATGTCGCTGGTTCAAGTCCAGCAGGAGGAGCCAATTTAAAGAACCGCCGATAGGCGGTTTTTTATTATCAACGCCTTGCGTTACCACCCAATCCACGCAAAAATTGTTTCACAACATATAACTATCTGCCATCCTCATTTGTATCTTTCTCATGCCTTTGGGAATATCCAGCAATCGACTTATTGACAAGGCACCCTGATCCTCGCCTTCTGCTCGCGCACTCACAATTACTATAAAAAACAAATAATTAGTCACAGCCAAATGACCGATATGGACTAAACTAAATTCATACCCTATTTTCGCGATAAACCAGACACTTCAACGTTCGATAAGTAGTCAAAATGGCTATTTTTCAGTAACCTGTTGCAACTTCGACTTACGTTTACGGTATGTCTTGTAGGATTGTGAATAGATGAAAATATCCCGACTCAATGCATTGCCCTGGCGCGTTGCCCTTTCTGGAGCCTTGGTGGTCTTGGCCCTTACTGGCTATCAGCTCTATTGGCAAGGTAAACAGATGCTGCAACACTCTGCAGCAGAGGTGCACCAGATCCTGTCTGAACGTTTCAGCCAGGTGTCTCCATCTCAGACCTCGTTGGTGCAGTTAGACTCGGGGCTTACTCTCCGCTTTTTTGAAGTAAAAAATCAGCAAGGCCATGTTCTTACTGCCGTTCAACACCCGAGCGAACCTTGGCTATTTGATACGCTTTACCCAAGCATCTACCGTAGCGTCACACTGAATCAAAATGGGTTGCAGTTGACCTACCTGCCCGCCCATCCCGGCACGGAGCAGCAGGTACGACAATTAGCCGCCATGCTAGTGCTGACCATACTCTTGAGCTTTGGCGCTATGTTGTTGCTGGTCTACTACATTCGCCAGCAAACCGAACTAGCCTTACTCAAAGAGATCCAGGAGCAGCCCCGTCAAGGCACCCTATTCCCCAGCGTAACCCATGAGCGGGAACGCCAAGAAAGCACGCTTCGTACCCTAGTGGAACAGGCTGAGCGCAAAGTCTTGGAGCTTGAGCTGAGAGTCAATCAGGACCCGTTAACCGGATTGCTCAATCGCGTCAGTTTCCGCCATGACCTGACCGAATTGCTCCATCAAGAGAGTCAATCCGAAACGGCTTTGATTGCCATAGTTCGAGCCAGTGAATTGACGAGCGTAAATCAGCAGCGTGGGTATGTTTCAGGTGACCAATACTTGCAAGATGTCGCCGAACTGCTTCAGCGCGCTGGCAAGCGCTTTACTGGTGTCAGAATTTATCGTTTAGCCGGTTCTGATTTTGCTATGATGCTCAAGCATGCCGCCCCAGCCGTAGCACAACACTTGGGTAAAGAGCTTAAGCAATTGTTTGACTCTTACCAGCTACAAAATGAAGTCGAAACCGTAGCCTACACAGGCATGACACTGTTTCGTTCCGGACAACAACCGGAGCAAGTCCTAAGCCGAGGCGATCTGGCCTTAGCCAAGGCCCAAACCAGCATAGTGAATGGCTGGTTCCTGCAAGAGACAGATACTGAAGATTATCTGCAAGGAGAGAGTCACTGGAAGCTAGTGATTACCGATGTCATTGAACGTCGGGCTATCATGTTGATGCAGCAGCCCATCCAGAGCATGAATATCTCTATCCGTAGCTATACCGAAATATTTGCTCGCTTTCTGGGGGCCAATAATCAGGTCATGCCGACCGAGACGCTGCTGGCCATGGCCCAACGTCATGACCTGCTGATCCGCTTAGAGCAACAGATCATAGAGCTTATCATGCAGCACTATGTCACTCATGCCCCGGCCAACCAGCGTTGGGGCATCAATCTCTCGGCTAATGCACTGATGAATACAGCTTTCCTTATCTGGCTGGAACGTCAGCTATTGCGTGATGCCAATGTGGCTGCCAACCTGGTATTTGAGATTGATGAGGATCTACTCGACTGCAACTTGGCGGCCAGCAGCCGATTATTTGAAATGTTGCGCCGGGTCGGTAGCCGCTCCAGCATCTCCAAATTTGGCAAAGGGTTGGGCTCGTTCCGTCTCTATCGTGAACTGAAGCCCGACTACATCAAACTGGATCCTAGCCTCATCAGTGTGTTGGAGCGCGACAGTGCCGGCCAGCAGTTTATCCGCATGATAGTCGAGGTCTCTCATCGCCTCGGCTGTGTGGTGATAGCCGAGGGAGTTGAGCATGTTGGTCAGAAACAGCTATTGGAAACCATGTACGTGGATGCGATCCAGGGCTATCTGATCGCTCGACCAGCCCCCGTAGCGGCCGCCATTTCCCCCTAACGAGTTAACGGGGGGATTTGAGCCGGTTCAATAAGCGAATGATGTCGTTGAGCAGCCTGAATCGCTCCAGTTCCTCTTTGGCATAGCGAGTCGCCAGCAAGGCAGGGTTACTACGTTGCTTTAAATAACGAGTGATTTGCAGGCGATTAAAACCGCCAATACGATAGATAAGTGTAAGCAATTGCTCAACCTGCTCACCCTGCAATCCCTGAGCCGGAGTAGAGGCATCATCGCCAGGCTGAGAGATAGTCACCTTGACCTCCCGGATCTTGCCCTTTTCACTAAGGTACTCAAGCCACTGCTCTACCTGCAGAGGCTTACACCCTGCCAACAAGTTAAAAAAACCTGAAGAGTCTGAGCGACAGTTGGTCAATAACAGACAGGCTAATTCATCCCGATCACAAGCAAAGGTCACGGCGCCAGAGAGCGACCAATCAACGGCATCAATGGTGATAGCAGCTTGTCCGCCCTCAATATCCACACAGGTAAATTTGAACAAGACCGAATCCATCCCTTTTGACTGACTGAACCGGTGAGTCTACTGCAGTTTGCGCTAAGAGGCATGGACTAACCTGCCACAGCACACAATGATCGGCGCTTTTTAGCAAAACTCAGCTAGGCTTGAGATAAAATCGGATACACATGGCTGTCCTATGCAACGCATGGTCCTCAATCTGCTCTATGCTATCTGTCTCTTGCTAGCACAACCGGCCAGTAGCCAACAAACCATTCGGGTGGGGGGCTATCCCTTCTCACCTTTCGTGACCAAAGATCAGAATAGTTACAGCGGCATTACCTTAGACTTTATTCATGCGCTCAATGAGTGCCAACAGACTTACCGCTTTGAATTTGTCCCGACCACAGCCGCAACGCGCTACACCGCGTTTCGTCATGGGCGTTTTGATATGATGCTGTTTGAAAACCAGCAATGGGGCTGGCAGACCTATCCTGTTGAGTTTATTCCAACAAGCTTATTGGATGGTGACGTGATGGTTGCCCTCAACTTGCCAGGCCGTGACCTCACCCTATTTGAACACCCGGAGCAGAGATCGCTCATTGCCGTTGCAGGCTATCATTATGGCTTTGCCAATTTTGACAGTAATCCAGAGCATCTTAGGCAACGATTTAACATTTTGCTGGTTAACAATAACCACAGCAGTCTCATGGCACTACAACGACGACGCGGGGAAATCGCCCTGATCACCTTCTCGCATCTGGCCATAGAATTAGCCCAGAACCCTGATCTGCGCCAAGAGCTGCTCATCAGCCCACAATTTGATAATCGCTATCACCTCGGTGTGATCCTACGAAAACAGAACGCCTTAACCTTGGCAGAAATGAGTAGGCTGATTGACATCCTAGCCCGACAGCAAACCCTACCCCACTTGTGGCATAAGTATGTGCCCTCCGCTCTGCTGCCCATACCACAAGATCCCGAGCCCCCCGTAAACACACAGAGCAACGGCAGCGAATAGCGTGACAGCTACAGTCTGACCCAGCCCAAAGAGTAGCGCAGAACAACAAGTGCCATGCTGCGTGTAAAAAAAAAGCCAGTCAGGTGCGGCTGACTGGCTCTTGCATTGAGAGAGGTTGGAATAACGCCTCAGGCTATGAGCTTATGCTCATTTGCCATACTGTTCAGGGCTGATCTGCCCCAGCTCTGGAGCCGTCTTGTCAGAGAGCAACCAGAGCGTAAACTGATGAAGTTGCTCATGATGGGCCAACGCCACCAGAAAAGCCCCCCCAACTTCACGGTAACCCAATTCATAATTTTTAAGGGTCGTCGGCGGTACAGCCAACAGTTCGGCGAACTTGGGTCGGCTTAGACCCACAGTCTCGCGGATTTGACGGATTTTTTGTCCTACGGAAACTTCACTGAAATTCATACGATTCCTCACACAGCTTGCTTGGCAGAAAAAATATCTGCTCAAGTACGGTTTGACTTATTGTCATATACGTCAGTTTTATCCAGCTCCGCTGCTTCTACTTATTTATGTTGTTATGACGCATGAGCTAACCAACCGGAAGCTAATGCTTTTTTATTATTATGGCGGTTCCGGAACTTGGTCCGGGAGCGCATGTTAAACCTAACAGTTGACATGGTAAACTGAAATATCGTTTCCACTTGAATTCAAGTGTAGTTCATCTGCAGAGAAATCAACCTATGTCTCATCAACTGATTGCCAGCCTTGAAGGAATCCCTCTGTCAACGCTTACACACCCTTACGTACAACACGAAATCGAGCGGTTATCTATCAGTGGCTTATGGCCTGTGATTCCGCCGGAGCCTCAGGCTATACGGGACTTGGCGCAATATCAAAGCGCTAAAAATATCCCCTTGGTTCTGCCACTACGGCTCACCGAATTTGCTCGCGATCAGGATTATCTGACGGATTTTGATGGATACCCATCAGAGTCTAAAATTTTTTTAAGCAAGAATCACACCATGAACTCAATCCAGCCTGCTCCAATCAGAGCCCATCTGTTTTTCCCGACTGATTTACTACAAATGGCAGCCGAGATCACACCCACCGACGAGATGAGCTGGATCATCGCCCCGCTCTGCCTGATGCCAACGATAAAAGCCATCCTCTCTGTGCATCGCTGGGATACCCATCTTTCGGCCCACTATTTCAACCAACTGACACCTATCCTCACCGACCTGTCGCCAACCCTGTGCCATGAGATCTGGCAACACAAGCAAGCCGGCCGCCATACCCTGCTTAACCACAACCTATCGGCGCAGGCACTCGGTTATTTACAACTAGAGCGCAAACTGGATAGACAATATCCATCTCATTAAGCGCAGTGCCGACTTCTAGCCACAACCCATGAAAAGAGCATTGTGTTTACTCTCTGTTGATGTAATGACCCCTAATCTGGGCAGACAAGTGCTTGGCATCCACTTGGCACTACTTCATAATATGACCCGCATCACATTCCCGACATCGTATCGGACCCGATCATTTAGGAGATAAAATAATGAAATTGACAGTGGCCTCTACTCTCGTTGCTAGCATCCTTGCCGGATTGGCCTTGACCTCTGTAGCCCAAGCTAATGATTATGAAGGGGCTTTCATGGGGGCAGGTGCAGGCTGGAGCCGTTACCAAAATCTGACCGACCTGTCACAAGACCAAGGTGGTATCGAGCGTGATGCCGTATCAAGTCGTTTATTCACCGGTTATACCTTCAACGAATTTGTTGGCGTCGAAGCTGGCTACAACTGGTTGGGCCACGCCAACGTAGATAGCCAAACCTGGCGCACCGATGGCTGGAACCTTTCACTGCTGCCTCGTTATCCGCTGACCAAAGAGATCTCCCTGCTGGGTGAACTGGGTGTCATGCGCTGGTACGGCACCAATGACTCCAAGGGCGTGACTGACAATGGTTATGCTCCTATCTATGGTTTTGGCGCCGCTTATCGCCTCTCCGACGCCGTGGATCTGCAAGCCCGTTATCGCTTTGTTGACGAAATCGGTTCCGATGTCGTTGGTAAGAGTGATGTGCATAACTTCGGTCTGGAAGTGGCTTACTACCCGACTCGCACCAGCACACCGGCTCCCGTTGCCAAGCCTGCACCTGTGGTAGCCCCGGCTCCTGCCCCGGCGCCACAAGAAGTGGTTGAAACCAAGCGCTTCACTCTGACCTCCGATGTACTGTTCGACTTCGGTAAGGCCACCCTGAAGCCAGAAGGTCAAACCGCTCTGACCAAGCTGTATAACGAAATCACTCACCTGGAAATGAAGGACAATCAGACCGTCGTTTACGGTTATACCGACAAGATCGGTTCTGATGCCTCTAACCAGTCCCTGTCTCAACGTCGCGCCCAAACCGTCGCCTCGTACCTGACCAGCAAGGGTATCTCTGCCAGCAAGATCTCCGCCGTAGGCCGCGGTGAAGCCAATCCGGTCACCGGCACCTCTTGCAATACCGTGAAGAACCGCAAGGCGCTGATCGTTTGCCTGGCACCAGATCGTCGTGTAGAGATCGAAGTCAAGGGCATCAAGGAAATCGTAGTCAAGAAGTAATCCATCACTTCCCACACTATCGCAAGCCGCCCTCATTGATGGGCGGCTTTTTATTTATCTCTGTCGGCAACCTATGCTCTTCAGCTTTTTTACGGCTTGGGCTATCCTGCTGCCGACTATTCTCAGGAGGAAATATGGCGGAAAAAACGGCAATTCAACGTGGCGACTTGCTGACGTTGGCTAACCAGATGATCCGGGAACATGAAGATTATCTGGATGGCATGGTCGCCGAGGCGGTCGAACAAAAAGGCGGCATTTTAATCTTTAAGGGCGCCTTTTTTCTTGATGCTCAAGGCTTGCCAACGCCCAAGACCATGGCGGTATTTAACATGTTTAAATACTTGGCCCAAACCCTCTCCGGCCAATATCAGTTAATCGATTAGTGCATCCCCTGGCGGCGAAAACCACCAGGTTGCACCAACACGGGTCCGACGGCGGCTTTACGCTGGGCCTGCCAAGTCGTTCCGTCGCATCCAACCCTGTCCGGGATGAAAGCCACCCCGAGGTAGCGCTCAATGCACTTTCGCGGCCCAGTTTCCCAGCGCCATACCGCTCATTCCACCTTGCCTCCACCGCCCTCAGATGACAGAATCCACAGCACATAAAGTTGTTGTGATAATGTGAATATGAGCCTGGTTATCTATGGGATCCGTAACTGCGATACCATCAAAAAAACCCTAAAATGGCTGGATAGCCAAGCCATTAGCTATCGTTTCCATGATTATCGTAAAGAGGGGCTCTCCCCTGAACTGCTCGCTGAATTTGCGGTGAGTCTCGGCTGGGAAGCCTTGCTCAACAAGCGAGGCACCACCTATCGAGCGCTCAGTGAAGAGCTCAAGGCTCAGCTTGACGAACGTTCCGCCTTGGCCCTGATGCTGGCTCAACCCGCCCTCATCAAGCGCCCATTATTGGTGCTTGATCATCGCTATCTGTTGGGTTTCGATGAAAGCCAATACCAAGCCCTGCTTGGCTAACCCTCCACAGCTGCAAGGAAACATGATGTCTGACTCTCCCGTTTTGGCCCTGGCGCGTGACCTCATCGCTCGTCCCTCCGTCACCCCGGAAGATGCCGGTTGCCAGCAGATGATGGCCGACTACTTGGCCTCTCTTGGCTTTACTATCGAACCCATGGTGTTTCATGACACCACCAATCTCTGGGCCCGCCGCGGCACTGCAGGGCCCCTGTTCTGTTTTGCCGGGCATACCGATGTGGTGCCGCCCGGACCACTGGATAAATGGACCTTCCCTCCCTTCGAGCCCACGCTCCAAGAGGGCATGCTCTACGGCCGCGGCGCCGCCGATATGAAAGGCTCTCTGGCAGCCATGCTAGTGGCGGTGGAACGCTTCGTCACGGCCCACCCAGATCATAACGGCTCCATCGCATTTCTCATCACCAGTGATGAAGAGGGTCCCTTCATCAATGGCACCCCCAAGGTGATTGAAACCCTCGAAGCCCGCAATGAGAAGATCCAATGGTGCCTGGTGGGCGAACCCTCCTCCAGCCAGACGGTTGGCGACATGGTGAAAAATGGGCGCCGGGGCTCCATCACAGGCGATCTGCTCGTCAAGGGCATTCAGGGCCATGTGGCCTATCCCCATCTGGGCCGCAATCCAATCCACCAGGCAGCTCCGGCGCTAGCCGAGTTGGCCAGTACCGTCTGGGATGAAGGCAACGACTTCTTCCCGCCAACCAGCTTCCAGATCCCCAATATTTCGGCCGGCACTGGCGCCTCCAATGTCATTCCCGGTGAACTGCAGGTGCAGTTTAACTTCCGCTTCAGCACAGAGCTGACGGATGAGATGATCAAACAGCGGGTTCACGCCATACTGGATAAACATGGCCTGGAGTATGAGCTAATTTGGACCCTCAGTGGCCACCCCTTCCTCACGCCCGCTGGCGATCTGGTCGAGGCGACCGTCGCTGCCATCAAGGAAGTTGCCGGCATTCCGACCGAGCTCTCTACCAGTGGTGGCACCTCGGATGGCCGCTTCATCGCCCGTACCGGTGCCCAGGTCATCGAGCTTGGTCCCATCAATGCCACCATCCACAAACTCAATGAGTGTGTAAAAGTTGCGGATCTGGAGCAACTCACCGACATGTACACCCTGATCTTGCGCAAACTGCTGGCCTGATATGCAACTGACTAGCGCCCACTGGCTGGGGCTCGACCCCAGCCACTTGCAATCCCTGCCCGATTCCGGCCATCGCCTGATGCCGGGCACGGCTACGGCCTTTTTGGCCATGCAGCAGGCGGCTCGCGCCGATGGCATTGAACTGGCCATCGCCTCCAGTTACCGGGATTTTGCCCGACAACTGCAGATCTGGAATGACAAGTTCACCGGCGTGCGTCCCTTGCTGGATGCCCAATGTCACCCCTTAGCGGTGGCCCGCCTGAGCGAGGAGCAGCGGGTCGCCGCCATCCTGCGCTGGAGCGCCCTGCCCGGCACCAGTCGCCACCACTGGGGCTCAGATCTGGATATCTACTCCCCGGCCCTGCTACCCGCAGGACACCCCTTGCAATTGGAGCCGTGGGAGTATGGCTGCGAAGGTTACTTTGCCCCGCTCACGGCCTGGCTCGATGCTCATATGGCCGAATTCGGCTTCTATCGCCCCTTTACCGAGCACAGCCAAACCCAAGGGGGCGTCGCAGCCGAGCCCTGGCATCTAAGTTTCCAGCCAGACGCCGCGCTCATGGCCCAAGAGCTAGAGCTCCAAGCCCTCTACCACTGCCTGAGTCACTCCAACCTGGCCGGGCAATCCTGTATACTGGCTCAGTTACCCACCCTGTGGCAGCGTTTCGTGCTCGCGCCCTTAGCCCCCGCCTAAATAAGGTCAGTTTATGAATGTATGGCTCTGGATCGGATTGCCCCTGCTCTTGTTGCTGGGTATTTTCTTAAATGCCATCAAGGATATGAAGCAGTTGGAAAAACAACTGCCCAAATACCGCGACAAGATCCGCGAAGTCAAAGATGACGAGGATGATGATTGGCCTCCCGCTGCGCCAAAGCCCGAACACAAAGATGACAAGCCCGCCCCCTGAGGCGGCTTTTCCGGCACCTAGCCCCTAACTCTGCTATCATCTGCACCATCCTGCCTCGCCACTATCCGCGAGACAGCCCTTTTCCTATCCATATGAGTTAACCGTGAATACAGACTTTTCCAGCCTGGCGCTGCCCGATGAACAGCTGCACAATTTGGCATCCTTAGGCTATGCCACCATGACCCCTATCCAGGCCAAGGCGTTGCCGCTCATCTTGCAAGGCAAAGACGTGGTCGGTAAGGCCAAGACTGGCAGCGGCAAAACCGCCGCCTTCGGCATTGGCCTGCTCAGCCGTCTGGATGTTAGCCACTATCGGACCCAGGCGCTGGTGCTCTGCCCCACGCGCGAGTTGGCCGATCAGGTGAGCAAGGAGCTGCGCCGCCTGGCGCGCTTCACCCCGAATATCAAGATCCTGACCCTGTGTGGTGGTGTCCCCATGGGCCCCCAGTTGGACTCCCTTATACACCCGGCACATATAGTGGTGGGCACACCGGGTCGTATCCAGGATCATCTATTCCGCAAGAGCCTGCAGCTGGACCACCTGAAAATGCTGGTATTGGATGAAGCTGACCGCATGCTGGACATGGGCTTTGCCGATGTGATGACAGATGTGATCCGCCAAGCACCCAAGCAACGCCAGACGCTGCTCTTCTCTGCTACCTATCCGGAAGAGATAGCGCGCATCAGCGCCCAGGTACAACGGGATCCGGTGGAGGTGAGCGTCGAAGCCACCCATGACAGTCGTCATATCGATCAGAGCTTCTTCGAGGTAGAGCGTGGTGCCCGCATCGGCGTCCTGCTACAGCTGCTAGCCCACTACCGTCCCGACTCCAGCGTCATCTTCTGCAACACCAAACGGGAGTGCCAATCCGTGCACGATACCCTGCGCGCCCGCGGCATTTCGGTCCTGGCGCTGCATGGGGATCTGGAGCAGCGGGAGCGGGATCAGGTGCTGGTTCGCTTCGCCAACAAGAGCTGCCGGGTACTGGTCGCCACCGATGTGGCCGCCCGCGGTCTGGATATCAAGGATCTGGCGGCCGTCATCAACTATGAGATGGCCCAAGACCCGGAGATCCACATCCACCGTATCGGCCGTACCGGCCGCGCCGGGCAGAGCGGTCTGGCCTTGAGCCTCTGCCTGCCCCAGGAGATGCAACGGGCCCTGGCCCTGGAAGATTATCTGGGCCATCGTCTGAGCTGGCTTAATCTCTCTATTCTCAAATCCAGCGGCAACGAGCCCCTGGAGCCCGAGATGGTGACCCTGTGCATCGATGGCGGTCGCAAGGCCAAGATCCGCCCAGGCGATATTCTCGGCGCCCTGACCGGCGAAGCGGGTCTAGCAGGCAGTGAAGTAGGCAAGATTGACTTGTTCGACACCCACGCCTACGTGGCTATCCGCCAGGCCAGCGCCCAGAAGGCACTCAAGCAACTGCAGCAGGGCAAGCTTAAGGGTAAGAACTGCAAAGCCAGGCTGGTACTCTAAGCTGGTAACCATGATGCCAGGCCACTAACCAGCCAGATAGCGCCTGTCACGGCGCACAGAATGATAAAGGGCGCGACCAATGGTCGCGCCCTTTATTGTTTCTTACCGACAAACAGTGAGCTGTTTGCCCGGCCAATCGTTAGTCCAGCTTGATACCCAGACGGCCAGCCACTTCTTCGTAGGCTTCAACCACGCCACCCAGACCCTGGCGGAAACGGTCCTTGTCCAGCTTCTGGCGAGTAGCCTTGTCCCACAGACGGCAGCCATCTGGCGAGAATTCGTCACCCAGTACCACTTGACCTTCAAACACGCCAAACTCCAGCTTGTAATCCACCAGAATAAGACCGGCGTCATCAAACATCTTTTTCAGCACATCATTGACCTTGAAGGTCAGCTCTTTCATGCGCACCACTTGCTCATCTGTGGCCCAGCCAAAGGAGCGGATGTGGAATTCGTTGATCATAGGATCGTGCAGGGCATCGTTCTTCAGGAAGAACTCGAAGGTCGGCGGATTCAGATCCAGACCCTCTTGCACACCCAGACGGCGACAGATAGAGCCAGCGGCTACGTTACGTACCACGCACTCAACCGGCACCATGTCCAGCTTCTTCACCAGGGCCTCATTGTCGGAGAGCAGGCGGTCCATCTGAGTAGGCACACCGGCCTCTTCCAGCTTGGTCATGATGAAGTGGTTGAACTTGTTGTTCACCATGCCCTTACGGTCCAGCTGTTCCACTTTCTCACCATCAAAAGCAGACGTATCGTTGCGAAACAGCAAGACGAGACGGGTGGGATCGTCGGTGGTGTAGACGGATTTGGCCTTGCCACGATACAGTTCGGCTTTCTTTTCCATTGCGGACTTACTCCAGTAAGTGGGGTTACAGATAGCACAAAGGGGCACCCATGCCCCCTTGCTTACTTGGTACGCACAGCCTGTTCACGGCCAAAGGCCTTGGACAAACCGATAAACATCTTGCTGACCACTGAGGTCGGCACCGGCTTCTTATCTTCATCAAACAGGGTAATAGAGGTCTTGCCCTTAAACTCACCCAGTTGTAAACGATAAGTGCCCGAGTCCAAGCCGAAGGGCTCGATATCATGGGCCTTCCAGAAATCAGCATCCGGCTCGTCGTAATCGACGACGATCAGCCCTTTAGATTCCGGCTTGCTGGTGATTTCAAAGTTGAGCTTCGGCAGCATGGTTATAAGACGCTGCCAGGTAGCATCAAACGGCGCATCCACCAGCCAGGCGGTGAGACCATTGTCATCCACCCCCAAACTCATCTCGGCACGACCATTAACCACCTGCACCTGGCCAATGCGCAACTGCTTATCGTAATCCACGGCCACCTGATTGAGCATCAGGGCCGAGTAACGGCGACGCTCAAACACGGTGAGCGGGCTCTCATCCTTATCGCCATCATGGAATGCTTCATGAGACACCAGCTCGGCGGTCAGACCGGTACGATGCAGAGTGGAATCCGTTTTCAACTGGAAACGATACTTCTGATGTACCTGAGTCTCTTCATTCTCCTCCGCCGCATCACTCCATGGCGCGAGGGAACCCGAGGCATAGAAAAGATCCGTATCCAGAGTGCGCGCCACCGGATCCAGGTTAGCTACCACTATGCCGCGACGGGTGAGAAAGCCCACTAACTGGTTCCACACCTCGTTGTCTACATTTTGCGTCACGCTACGAGCGGTAAACCATAGGGTCACATTGTTACCCGCAACCTCAGCCCGGCTGCCGGGGACCAGATTCAAGATCTGTACGGGGGAGCGCACATCGACCGCCTCTCCCAAAGCCCCCTTGCTCACGGCAGGCGCCAGCGGCGGTATCTTATACTCGCTGCCATAGGCGGGCGTCTGCAATCCAGTCGGGATCTGAAACGGCTTGGTGACCAGTTTGGCATCCAGATAATCAAAATCATGATTAGCCTGCTTACGCTCAGCCACAGAGCCACAGCCAGCCAACAGGCTGGCTCCGACCAGACCCAGCATCCAGAGCGCTGGCAAAGTGTTATTGTTGTGTTTATGCACGCTTGAGCAACTCCGCTCGGGTCAACGCCTGCTCCACCGCCTCTTGAGCTGTGACACTCAACGAGGTCAGCGGCAAACGTAAACTGGACTTGGCTATCAATCCCCGTCGAGCGGCTGCCCACTTAACCGGGATTGGATTAGATTCAATAAATAGGGTTCGATGCAGCGGCATCAACAGCTCATTGAGCGCCAGGGCACGATCCCGCTCACCACAGAGTGCCGCCTGGCACATCAGGGCCATCTCGGCGGCAGCCACGTTGTTGGTTACCGAGATCACCCCGTTACCACCCCGCAGCATGAAATCACATCCAGTCGCATCATCTCCGCTATAGAGCCCGAAATCGACGCCACATGCTTCACGGAGCGGTACAAGCCGGTTGAGATCCCCGGTCGCATCCTTGAGGCCACAAATACCATACTGGTGCGCCAATCGCGCCACTGTGGCCGTTTGCAGATCACATCCGGTGCGACCCGGCACATTATAGAGAATTTGCGCCAGACCACTAGCCTCACCTATGGCGGCAAAGTGACGATATAGCCCTTCCTGGGTCGGTTTATTGTAATAAGGGGTCACCGAGAGCCCCCACTCCACCCCTAATTGCTTAACGCCTCGCGCCAACTCGATGGCATGCCGGGTACTGTTGGAGCCACAACCTGCGACCACGGGCAGACGACCCGCCGCGTATTCCAGGGTTTTCGCCACCACTTGCAGATGTTCGTCAAGCTCCAGCGTCGCCGACTCCCCCGTTGTTCCCATGGCAACGATAGCCGAGGTACCACTTTCAACATGATACTCAACCAGGCGCTGTAAGGAGGGATAATCGACAAGACCATGGTCATCCATGGGGGTGATGAGAGCAACGAGACTACCGCTTAGCATGGATCAAAACTCCGGGTTTGCAGGCCCGTTATGGTAAGACTCCCCCCCCGTAAATACAAGGGAGATGGCGTCAATGCTGCAGGGGACGTGTTACCCTCCCCTGACGTCTTGCAGAAACCAGCAGGCATGAACCATTATCTCGTCGTTACCCTATGGGCAAGGCGCAACACCTATTGCAATCAAGGCTGAAGCATATCTATGCTGCAACCCGAGGCCCAGCCAACCGACCAAGGTGCGCCCGCGTTCAGCCTCGCTAGCCAACAGCATGTGAAACGGGCAAGCCTCTGCTGGTTTTGATTACATGGTGCCAACGCCCGGGCGCCGCGCGTTATTTTTCCATCACCCAACCCCTGTGAGGATCCATCATGCCCATCTTGACCGCCGGAACAGCCGCCCCTGACTTCACCCTGCCCGACCAGGATGGCCAGCCCGTTACCCTCTCCCAGTTGCGCGGCAAGCGGGTCCTGGTCTACTTCTACCCCAAGGCCAGTACACCTGGCTGCACCACCCAGGCCTGTGGCCTGCGGGACACCCAGACTGAGCTGGCGGCCCTCAACACTGTGGTGCTGGGCATCAGCCCCGACCCAGCCAAACGCCTGAAGAGTTTCATAGAGAAACAGCAGCTCAACTTCACCCTGTTGGGCGATGAAGACCATGCCGTGGCCGAAGCTTTCGGCGTCTGGGGCCCGAAAAAGTTTATGGGCAAGGAGTATGACGGCATCCACCGCATCAGCTTTCTCATCGACGAGCAGGGCGTGATCAGCAAGGTGTTTGATGAGTTCAAGACCAACAACCACCATCAGGTGGTACTGGATTATCTCAAGAGCCTGTAGCTGGGCGGTTTTCGTTTCACCCAACAACAAAAAGGCCGATCAACTGATCGGCCGTCTTGCTTCTGATGGCTAGTGCCTGGAGGACGAAATCTTGTGCCAAGATCTCAATATCCAGCCCAAGGCAAACTGGGTAGCCACAGGACGCTCACCATCTCGCCCCCTAGCCGTTCCCCGCCGAAATATCCACCACTCAAGGCCAACACTAAGCCCAACTAAGGTGCCACCCTCGACTTCACTCTTTGATATGGTCTAGGTAGATAATTCTGAAATTTTTAAGCCAAAAAAACACCATACTCCAGAAGTAACTAATGGTGAACAACTGACACGAACCATAAATTATTTGAACAATCACATCCTCATGCACGCAATCGAATCGACATTGCTTCTTTACCGGTAACGCAACCCAGAAAGCTAACGCTGAAAAACAGCCCACCAGGACAAGCAGCAGTAGAGGATAAAAATGACGTTTCACGCCAAGAGAAATCCACTTACTGAATTTTTCTTCATCTAGTTTATGGCATGAAAAAATATAAACATAATAGGGAAACAGAATCGCCTGGAGAGAGAACCACCAGCCGGTGACGGGAGGAAATGCCGAACGCGCCATCCAGTCCGCCAAGGCAGGCCAATAGGCCGACAACCAGATAACCCACTGATCTATAATCAACACGAAAGCAGAACCAGGTTCCATACGATACAGAACCAGCAAGATCGCCAACAATATCGGCAACCAGAACCTTGGCTTTCTTATCAGCTTATCATTTGACAGTTCAGCAATATCAAGATTGGCAGGTATATACATAACGCCTCCTATTACCCAGCAAGATAATAATTATTATCTTGCGTATGTTAATTACATTCAGGTCGAACCATTCGTGCAATTACGCATCTCTAGTCGCACCTATAATTTATTTCAATAAATAGTGAGCACTCATACCCATCATGGATAACACTGACAAAAACAAAAGTAACAAGGATAAAACCCCAAAGCCTGAAATGTAATCACCTTCATCATCAGGAAATAGCGTTGACATAGTGTGCGAGACCAATCCAGATGCCATTGAAAAGAACGCACCCACGAGATGGGCATTACTCTGCACTGGCATATCAAGATAACGATAAGCACCCCACCAAAAAGAAAAACCAAGTGGCATACTAAGCAGCACCATCACCAAAGATGTACTTTTCCTAATCTTCATTTTTATAAACCTGTCATTATTTTGCCTTTTAAATCCAGACTATCGCTCTTTAAAACTCTCACTTTGATATTCCATTAGCGGGCTTAAGAAATATTCCATCACCCGGCGTTTGCCGGTTTTAACTTCCACGCTGACGGCCATGCCGGGGCTGAGTTTGACCCGCTTGTTTTCCACGGCGATATTGGTCTGGGCCAGTTTGACCCGGGTGCTGTAGATGAGACCACGCTTCTCGTCGTTGATGGCATCGCCGGAGACATTCACCACCTCGCCCTGCAGGGTGCCGTATTTGGTATAGGGGAAGGCTTCAACCTTGACCGTGGCGCTCTGGCCACTATTCACAAAGCCGATATCCTTGTTCTCCAAAAAGGCCTCGATCTCCAGCGGATAATCATCGGGCACTATCACCATCAGCGGCTGGGCCGGGGTCACCACACCGCCCACCGTATGCACGGCCAGTTGCTGCACTGTGCCGCTCACCGGCGCCGTCATGCGGCGCAACTTGTCGCGCTGACGCGCCTTGACCAGCCCCTGCTCGGCATTGAGGGCCTGCTGCTGCCCTTCGCGCAGCTTGTCCTGCCAGGTGCGCGACAGCTCGGCGGTAAGGGCCACCATCTGCCGCTGTGCCTCGACTATGCCCGCGCCATGCTCCTCCAGCGACGCCTGCTCGCTCGCCAGGGTGCCCTCCTGCTCGATCAGCAGCTGCTTTTGCTCCATCCACGCATGGCGGGCGACATACTTCTCCTGCTGCAAGTGGGCAAAGTCCGCCTCCCGCTCCCGGGTCAGCAGCAGACTCCGCTGCAGCTTGGCGATCTGAGCTTGGCTGGCATGTTTTTGCGCCTCCCGCAGCTGGATCTCCGAAGAGAGCTGGGCCAGTTTGCTCTGATACTCCTGCCACTCACTGGAGAGCAGCCCCTGCTCCTGCAGCAGCCGAGGGGCACTGATATTGGCCAACGCCCCCTTGGCGGCGACGCCCAGCGTAGGCGCCTGGCCCGTGCCGATGGCCTGCAACATGGCCTCGGCTCGAGCGAACTGCAGGCGGCCGTTCTCGCTATCGTGGCTAAGTTGTGACAGATCGGCCTGGGCCTCGGTGGCGTCCAGCTCCAGCAGCAGATCGCCCGCCTTCACCACTTGCCCTTCTCTGACATGAATGGCCTTGACCGTGGCGGTCTCCATGGGCTGTATGGTCTTGACCCTGTCGCTTGGCACCACCTTGCCCTGGGCCGTGGCCACTATGTCTATCTGGCCAAAGCAGGCCCAGAGCAGCGCCAGCAGGGCAAAACTCATCAGCAGCCAGGCCGTCACCCGGGGGATGGGCGAGACCGGCGCCTCCTGCAGCGCCAGCGCCGCCGGTAAAAAGGCCAGCTCATCGGCGGTACGCGTCGGCGGCGTCATCTCGTGGCGCCGCAGCCAGGCATGACCCCAGATGGCACGATAACGGGCCAGTAACTCCACCCAACCCTGTAGATAAAACTTCAATCCATTCATGACTCAATCCTTGCGATCTTCTCCCTCCCCTTTTTTCAAGGGGAGGGCCGGGGTGGGGTTAACCCCCTCCCAACCTCCCCCTTCAAAAGGGGGAGGAGTGTAATAACGCCCCCTTAAATAGAGAGCGTTACTCCCTGACTCTGCCTACCCCTGCTGCATCCGCAGCAGTCTGGCGTAGTGACCCGCCTCGTATTGCAGCAACTCCTGATGGGAGCCCTGCTCCACGATCTGGCCGCGATCCAGCACCACGATACGGTTGGCATGGCGCACCGCACTCAGGCGGTGAGCGATGATGATGACGGTGCGGCCACGGCTGATAGCCTGCATGTTCTGCTGGATGATGCGTTCGGACTCGTAATCCAGGGCACTGGTGGCCTCGTCGAAGATCAGGATGCGCGGATTGGTCAGCAGGGCGCGGGCGATGGCGATGCGCTGGCGCTGACCACCGGAGAGGCCGGTGCCATGCTCGCCCACTTGTGTGTCATACCCTTCCGGCAGCTCGAGGATGAACTCATGGGCACCCGCCAATTTGGCCACTTGCATCACCCGCTCCAGCGGCGCGCCCGGATCGGTCAGGGCAATGTTTTCCCGTATGGTGCGGTTAAACAGCAGGTTCTCCTGCAACACCACCCCTATCTGGCGGCGCAGCGAGGAGGCATCCACCACGCTCAAGTCGATGCCGTCGATCAGCACCCGTCCCTGCTCGGGCACATAGAGGCGCTGCACCAGACGGGTCAGGGTGCTCTTCCCCGAGCCGGAACGCCCCACCACGCCAATCACCTCGCCCGGCGCGATCGTCAGATCGATCTGCCTGAGCACCGGATTGGCATCGGGACGGTAGCGAAACTGCACGTTGTCAAAGCGGATCCCCCCCTGCAGACGCGGCAGGGTGAGTTGCTGGCTATTGGTTTCGGTGGGGGTATTGAGGATATCGCCCAGGCGCTGCACCGAGATGCCGGTCTGCTGGAAGTCGGTCCAGAGCTGGGCCAGCCGCATCACGGGCTGGGCCACCTGTCCGGCCAGCATGTTAAAGGCGATAAGCTGGCCGACACTGAGCTCGGCGTCGATCACCAGCCGGGCACCAAACCAGAGGGTCGCCACCGTCACCAGCTTGCCCACCAGGGTCACCCCGGCACCGGCCAGGGTGCTCAAGGTACTGGTCTTGAAGCTGGCCGAAACATAGCCTGCCAGCTGCTTGTCCCACTGGCGGGTCATCTGGGGCTCGACCGCCATGGATTTTAAGGTATCAATCCCCGAGACACTCTCCACCAGAAAAGACTGATTCTCGGCGCCCCGGCTGAACTTCTCGTTCAGGCGGCGGCGCAGCACGGGAGTAAAGCCCGCCGAGAGCAGTATGTAACAGGGGATGGAGAGCACCACTATCAGGGTCAGCATCTTGCTGTAGTGCAGCATCACCGAGAGGAAGACCACGGAGAAGAGCAGATCCAGCAAAATGGTGATGGCATTACCGGTGAGAAAGGCGCGGATATTCTCCAGCTCCCGCACCCGGGCCACCGAATCCCCCACCCGACGCGCCTGAAAATAGGCCAGCGGCAGGGCGATAAGATGGCGATAGAGGCTGGCCCCCAGCTCCACGTCGATACGACTGGTGGTATGGGCAAAGACATAGCTGCGCAGGGCGGTCAGGATCACCTCGAAGGTGACCACCACCAGCAGCCCCACCGCAATCACATCCAGGGTACTGAAGCCGCGATGCACCAGCACCTTGTCCATCACCACCTGGAAGAAGAGCGGGGTGATCAGGGCAAAGAGCTGCAGCACAAAGCTGATCAGCAGCACCTCGCCAAGCAGCTTGCGATACTTGACCACGGCGGGAATAAACCAGGAGAAGTCGAACTTGCGCAGCTCGCCAGCCAGCGCGGCGCGGGAGGTGACCAGAATAAGGCGGCCACTCCAGGCCGATACAAAGTCGGCCAGCTCCAGCAGCTCGGGGCGACCCACCTCGGGAGATTGCACCAGCACCCGTCCGGTGCCCTCTTCCGCGCTTTCCAGCTTGGCCACAATCACAAAGCGGCCATCTTTCATCTGGGCCAGAGCGGGCAAGGGAGTCTTGGCCAAACGCTCCGGTCTGGTGGTCACGGCGCGGGCCTGCAGCCCCAGCTTCTTGCAGGCCAATAGCAGCGCCTCTTCGTCGAAGTACTTGCCGGGCACGCGAAACTCGTGAGCCAGTTGCTCCGGCTCGGTAGCGATGCCGTGAAAACGGGCCAGCATCACCAGACAGAGCAGACCGCTATCGAGTTCGGGAGCCTTATTCGTACCTTCTGCCTCCATCACCTGTGACACATCCGGTGCCTTGGGCGCACTCCCCTGCTGGTTGTCCTCAACCAGTGTCAAACGATCCATATTTTTTCCTTTTATGTCGATGCTATCCTGCACCGACCGCTCCAGCTAGCCATATCGCTAGCACACTATTGGAAGGCGTCCAGTGTAGCCAAACGAAAATCTAACAGGGGGTGATTTTCAGCGTAAACCGTGAGACATAGACCCTTCTGATTAACCTAAACGGCAAAATTAGATAGACCAGATCCACTATCTTCCCTGTATTTACAAGGGCAGAGCGACGGTACCACTTCCAACGTCACCACGGCTCCAACAGTCAATAGAAGTTCAATCTGAAACCGAGATCCATTACGGCATCATTCAATAGATCCTCAGCTCATTGAAATATGTAGCCAGCAAGAACCAGAAAAACAAAGGGCCATCCACAGATGGCCCCTCTTTTATCCACATCAATGTTGGCTTACTTCCAGTTGGCGGCAATCACGGCATCGAGCTTGCTGTGATAATCCGCCGAGAGCGAGGTCTGCCCCGCTGCAGGCGGCGTCAGGCTGGACATGGCCGCCACCAGATTCTGCACCTGGGAGGTCAACAGCGTCTTGCCATCACCACTGCGGATCTGATCCAGCTGATTTCCAGTAGGAGTCCTCCAGTCAGGCGAGTTGGCAAACCAGCCATCTATGGTCACCTTGTCGTCGCTGCCAATCCGGGAGACCAGCAGATCATCCTCACTGTGCAGGAACCAGAGCTGATCGGCCTGAATACCATCCATAAATCTCAGGGTATCGTTGCCACTAACATCCTGGTTAAAGATGGTGTCACTGCCATCCCCCATCCCGAAGAGATAGGTATCATCCCCCGTCCCGCCATAGAGCAGATCGTTGCCAGTGCCTCCGGCCAGTAGATCATTGCCACCGCGTCCAACTATCTGATCATTGCCACCCATGCCGGTGAGGATGTCACTCATTGCATCCTCACCATAGAGACTACCTGACTCATTCGAACCATTGATAGGAAGAGAGTCCAGCAGGATGCGCATAGGATCCAGTGAACCGCCATCGGCAAACTCGATGGCATCCAAGCTAACGTTCCCCTTATAACTAAAAAAGTCTGTGAGCGTCACCTGCTCACCGGTCGATTTAAGGCGCAATACCAGCCCGGAATCCACATGGGAACCATCCGAAGGAAAGGAGTCCTGCTGATAGAAGTACTCCACATCCTCGGGGCGAATGCCGCTTTTAAAGCGCAGGGTATCCTCACTCGCATTATTCGCAGGATCATAGGCACTCATATGGATAACATCCTTGCCATCACCATAACCAAAGAGATAGGTATCATCCCCTGCGCCGCCATCCAGCTGATCATTGCCTGCACCACCATCGAGAAGATCATTGCCATGTTCACCGAGTAATACATCGTTCCCAGCAAACCCCAGCAGCGCATCGTCCCCCACCAGCCCTTGCAGCCAATCATCCCCGGCCGTGCCGCGAATGGTGATCAGCTCCTGCTCGACCGCTTTAGTGTCGACAATAGAACCATCGGCCAAACGGATAGATGCCAACTGGTTATCCTTGCTTACAAACCAGTTGCTGATGGCGATCTGATCCTGACTATCCCGGATACCAATCACCAGCTCCTGAGCCTTACGCTGGTAGGTTAGATCGTCGGCACTGATCCCTGCGGCAAACTGCAGGATATCGTTATTGCTCTCTTGGATAGTAACACCGGGCTCCTGCACTTCGATACGATCCTGGCCATCGCCCCGGGCAAAGTAGTAGGTATCATCCCCGCTACCGCCGCTCAGGGTATCGTTACCCGTTCCCCCCGAGAGGAGATCATTGCCCCCATTGCCACGGAGTACATCATTACCGCCAAGACCATAGAGATAGTCAGCCGCATCAGAGCTGGAGATCTGGTTATCCTGATCATCCCCGTTAAGCTGGCGCAGCTGATAATCGATGGCCTGCAGATCCAGTGAGCCACCATCGGTAAATTCCACCTTTGCCAACTTGAACCGACTGGAGGTAAACCAGTTACTGATGGTCACTTGATCACTGCAGCCCTTAATGGAGAGCACCAGATCATCACTATTTCTGCTGCTGAGAATATCACTACTGCTGATACCTGCCTTAAAACGCAGAATATCGGTGTAATCAGCAATTTTGATAGTGTCCTTGCCATCTCCTAGTCCGAAGAGATAGGTATCACTCCCACCACCACCATCCAGTTCATCATCGCCAGTGCCACCATCCAGCAAATCATCACACCAGTTACCTGTTAATTTATCATTACCCGCTAAGCCCAATAAAATATTCTCAATACCCCAAGTGCCATAAATAATATCATCCTGTTCATTTCCTCGTGATGTTCTTGCCTCTTGCAATACCTGATTTAAATCCAGCTTACTACCATCAGCAAACTCCACACTATTTAAACGACCAGGGAAAAAAGAGGTTGACAATAGATTAATCACTTTTATTTTATCACCACTTTTGAGCGAGAAAACAATCGATCTATCATCACGAGAATACGTTACATCGGCAGTTGTAATTCCAGATTTAAAGATAAGACGATTGTTTCCTGTATCATCATCAATCGTATCGCTTCCGTCACCTATGCCAAAGAGATAGCTATCATTGCCATTTTTACCATAGAGATAATCATTGCCTTTGCCACCATCCAGCAGATCATCTCCCAAACCGCCATTCAGCGTGTCATTACCAGCAAAACCATATAGGGAATCATTGCTATCAAATCCATCAATGATATTATTTTCATCATTACCATTAATGACCGATACCTTCTTGGTAATGGCGGCAAGATCCAGCTCGGTACCATCAGCAAGAGCTATCGATTGCCACGCTGGCCAGGAGCCGATCCTGATGCTATCCGTGGTTCCCTTGATGCTGATGGTCAGACCGGAACTACTGCGCGTATATTCCAGATCATCGATGCCAATACCGCTTTTAAACTGCAAACGATTGGATCCCCTGTTGTCTGAAATATAATCCTGACCATCGCCTTTGCCAAAGAGGTAAAGATCATTGTCCCAGGAGCCATCAAGAGTATCGTTACCGGTACCACCATCTAAAATATCATTACCCCATGCACCATTGAGCGTATCATTACCCTGGCCGCCAATTAAAATATCATTCCCCCATGCACCATTGAGCTGATCATCGCCATCCCCGCCATCTAAAATACTATTCCCCGATCCGCTCTGTAATTTATCATTGCCCGCGCCACCTCGAATGGGGCTCAAGGCATTACCTATCGAGGAAAGATCCAGAACACTGCCATCGTAAAACGTTACCGAGCTTAACTTGTCCCGGTTGGCAAACCACTCGGTGACAGTAAATATTTCCCCCGTGCTTTTTATTTTAAAAACCAGTGTTGTGTTATCGCGGTAAATATCGATATCACTCTTGGTGATCCCGGCTTTAAATACCAGACCATTGCTTCCTTTGGCATCATAGAGGGTGTCATTACCATCTCCCTTGCCGAACAGGTAGGTATTATTGCCTGTGCCACCATATAGTGAGTCATTCCCCGCCCCGCCATCGAGCACATCGTTACCAGCTGTGCCGGTGAGGGTCTCGGCAGCTGTGGTGCCGGTGATCATATTGGGTACGGTAAAGCGCAGGGCACCGCTACTGGTCAGGTTTTTGCGACCAGTCAGCACACTGCGGCCATCAAAAGCGGCCGTACCGCGGCCACGATCGTAGCTCACCCCCTTGTCGCCGGGGTTCATCATATAGTTGCCGACCTGCACCTTATCCACATAGAGAGTTCGGCTGGCGCTCCCCTTGGTAGCGGCATTGGTAAACACCAGATCCAGCTTGCTCTCGGCCCCCACTGGCAAATTGACCTTGAACGAATAAGTCTTGAGGCTGGTGGCAGTGACCTCCACCTCGCCCACCACCTTACCGTCGATACGCAACTGCATGATGCCGCCCTTGCCGTCCAGCAGTGTCGACTTGGCGCGAATTCTGATTGTCTGTCTTTGTGTTGTCCTAGCCATCCCGTGCTCCTTTTTTGATAGAAAACTCCTGCTGACGCCGCCTGTGTAAGATTGGGTAAGCAAGCGTCTGGATTGAGCAAGGTATGCTTGAATAAGGCCCATTTGAAGCAGCCAAAAGTGGGAATAAAGTGCTAGCAGCCATAAATAGCGAACAGAGTCACCCGTCGACGTAATCGCCAAAAGTGGGCCACAGGAAGCAAGTTGGTCAGGAAAAAGGTGCAAAGCAGCGGGAAGATGGGAATAACACAAATAAAATACTCAATATAAGCAATTAATTATATCTATTTGATTTTAATTGGCATTCAGTAACCATCTGATTTTATTTATTTTTTAAGAAAAAAAGGGCCATCCACAGATGGCCCCTCTTTTATCCACATCAATGTCGGCTTACTTCCAGTTGGCGGCAATCACGGCATCGAGCTTGCTGTGATAGTCCGCCGAGAGCGAGGTCTGCCCCGCCGCAGGTGGCGTTAGGCTGGACATGGCGGCCACCAGATTCTGCACCTGGGAGGTCAGCAGCGTCTTGCCATCAGCGGTCTTAATCTGCTCAACCTGTTCACTGGTATCAGAAAACCAGCTGGCTACGGTAACATTATCTGTCGTGCCAATTACAGCCACCTTGAGGCCATAGCCGCTCTTGCTAAACCAGAGTTGGTCGGCCGAGATCCCCTCGTTAAGCTGCAAGGTGTCAGAACCAGACCAATCCAGAATGGTATCGCTGCCATAACCCCGACCAAACAGATAGGTGTCATTGCCACTACCGCCATAGAGATAATCGTTTCCACCCGCCCCATCCAGGATGTCATTACCTAATCCGCCGTCAAGCGTATCGTTGCCCGCGGAAGGGAACAGGCTCTGGGGCAGGGTAAAGCGCAGGGCACCGTTCCAGTAGACCCCCTTCTGACCATTAATCACATTGAGGCCATCAAAAGCGGCCGCCCCGTTGCCCCTATCCAGCTTGACGCTGCTATCGGTGGACTTGCACAGGTAATCCTCTACCTTGATGCTATCCACATAGAGGTTGCGATCCTTGCCATTGATGACCGCATCATTGATAAACACCACATCCAGCGCCCCCTTGCTACCGGCAGGCAGGGCCACATCAAAGGCGTAATCGGTCAGGGTCATGGCACGCACCTCGCTCTGACCTACGATTTTGCCATCCAGCCGCAACTGCATCATGGCGCCGACATCGTTGAGCAGATTGGCAGAAGCCTTGACCACTATGGTTGCTAAACGCGTATCGCCATTGAGCTGATCATCGCCATCCTCACCCAGAAGCTTGTCGTTGCCTCCCGAGCCCAATAGCAAATCCTTGCCATTACCGCCTTGCAGGCTGTCATTACCATAACCGCCATCAAGGCGATCATCCCCATCCAACCCAAGCAGGATCTCATCTTGCGCCGAGCCTTTAAGGGTGTTGTTACCGGCATCGCCCTGCATAAAGCGCTGATCCACGTCACTCCGACTGATATTGGTGCCATCAGCAAATTCGAATGTCTGTAACTTGAACCAATCCTGGAGGAACCAGGCTTTTATCGTGACCTCATCACCCGTCCCTTTTATGCTTGCAATCAGATCCTGACCACTACATTGGAAGTCGATATCCGAAGCGTTAATCCCTTCCTTAAAGAGCAGGCGATCACTGCCCATCACTCCATACGCATTGTTATTAGAAATAGTATCCAAGCCATCACCCAGACCGAAGATATAGGTATCGTCACCACTGCCGCCATCCAGATAATCATTACCCACACCGCCATCCAGGCGATCATTCCCCGAAGCACCATAGAGGTAATCAATTCCATCAAGGCCATAGAGGGTATCATCGCTCTCGTAACCATAGAGGGTATCGTCACCGGCTGTCCCCTGAATGGTAGTCAGCTGCTGTTCCATCTGCTGCAGATCCAGTGTGCTGCCATCGGCAAACGCCACAGACTGCAACTTGCTGGGTGAATTACCAAACCAGTGACTGATAGCAATCTGATCACTGCTACCCTTGATGGCAAAAATCAGCTGGTCCCACTCGCGGCGGTAGGTGATATCGTCACGGCTGATCCCCTCCTTGAAGAGCAGACGCCCACTCACCTGACCATAATCCTCTTCGATATTGTCCTGCCCATCCCCACGCCCGAATAGGTAGGTATCACTCCCGCCTTCACCGCGCAGGGAATCATTACCCAAGCCACCATCGAGCCAGTCATCGCCATAACCACCCAGCAGCTTGTCATCCCCCGCCAGGCCAGAGAGATAATCCGCTCCGAAGGTGCCATACACATAATCATCGCCACTGCTGCCGCTAATCGGCATCGCCAGCGCCATGGCTTCGATCTGCTGGGTCGACAGCTTACTGCCATCGGCAAATTCGATAGATTGCAGCTTGAAGGCCTCACTACCAAACCAGTTGCTGATACAGATCTGATCGCTGGAGTTATTAGTATTCACCATCAGATCCGAGCCAATGCGACGGAAGCCAAGATCGCTGGCGGAGATCCCGGCCTTGAACAGCAGCCGATCATGAGATCCCACCACGCTGCTAGCGCCAGGTTCGTAGTTATCAATACGATCCGCACCATCCCCCTGGCCATAGACGTAAGAATCTGCCCCATTCCCACCGACTAGCAAGTCACTGCCACGCCCACCCTCTAGCCAATCATTGGCTTCACCACCTACCAGCAAATCATCCCCCGCCAAACCGTAGAGGCGATCAACTTGCCCACCACCGAAGAGCTGATCATTGATCTCGGTACCAAAACGCGGAGCAGTATCCAGCCACTGCTCTATCTGTGCCGTGTTCAGCTTGCTGCCATCGGCAAACTCTATGGTTTGCAGCTTGAAGGCCTCACCGCCAAACCAATTGCTGATAGCAATCTGATCACTGGAGTTCTTTAGCTGGAGTATCAAATCCGAACCACTGCGTCGGATGCCAAGATCACTGGCGGAGATCCCGGCCTTGAACAGCAGCCGATCATGGGCACTCGCCATGCCGTTGGCGCCAGGTTCGTAGCTATCAATATAATCGCTGCCATCCCCCTGGCCATAGACATAGGTGTCGGCCCCATTACTGCCAATTAGCAGATCATTGCCACGCCCCCCCTCCAGGCGATCATTCCCGGCGCCGCCGAACAGGGTATCGTTGCCGCCATCGCCATAGAGGCGATCATCAGCATCACTCCCGGTCAAATGCTGACTATAGGGAAAACCCGTGGGGTAATCGGGAACCGAGCGCAATGCCGAAGCGCTGATCGATGAACCATCGGCAAACTCGACCCCCTGCAGGGCATAACCGGCACCCGTGCACCAGTTGCTGACATAGACACGTTCACCCGTGGCTCGGATACGAAACACCATGCTGTTTTCCGAGGTGTAGATATCCAGATCCTGGGCGGTCAAGCCCGGCTTGAAACGCAGACGATCAAACGAGGCAAGGTTGCGTTCGCTCTCGTCCATATCATAGATAACATCTATGCCATCACCCTTGCCAAACAGATAGGTGTCATTGCCAGCACCACCGACCAGATAGTCATCGCTGGCACCACCATCCAGAACATCGTCACCGGCCAGCCCGTATAGGGCATCATCACCAGCACCACCGGACAAGAGATCTGGACTGGAGGCGCCGTATAGGTTGTCATTGCCAGAGGTGGCAGTCGTAAATCGCTGACGGATAAGCTCAGGAGTCCAGTTGGTGCCATCAACAAAGCAGATCGATTCCAGTATCGAATTGCCCCCCTCCTTGAAGTAATCCAGCAGTTCAACCCTCTCCTGGCTGCCCTTGATGGTCAATAGCAGGGAGTCCCCACTGCGCGCCAGTTGCAGATCAGCCGGTCGCAGATCTGGCGCCAGTGACAGGGTATCCGGCCGACTGCCAAACGGGTCGCTATCACTGTTATCAATCACATCGGCACCGCTACCGCGACCAAAGAGATAGACATCCGCCCCCTCCTTGCCCACCAGTAGATCGTTACCAGCGCCACCGCTTAATACATCATTGCCAGCAGTCCCCACCACCTGTCTATTGATGCTGGCCGTGGCCGCCGCCGGCACAGTAAAGTGCAGGGCACCATTCCAGGCCACCTTGCTCTGACCGGCAAAGCGTTCCCCGGTGCTAAAACGCTCCAGAGAGGCGCCTGAATCGCCCGGCTGCATCAGGTAGGAGCCCACGCGCACACTCTCCACATAGAGATTACGATCGGCGCCAGTTCTGGAGCCATTTCCCGGCGTGTAGGTATCATTGGTAAAGACCAGATCCAGCTGGTTATCCGCCCCCGCCTGCATGGCGCCCATTGGAATTGAAAAGGTAAATTCCTGGGTATTGCTGCTGCGCACCTCGGTCTCGCCAATCGGCCTGCCATTGAGCAGCAGCTGCATCTTTGCCCCTATGCTGCCGGCCAAATCGGCCGAAGCCCGCACGGTAATCAGTTGATTATTGATTGTTGTCATCCCATGTTCCCTGTTGTTAGTCACCTCGCGGTGACGATAGATATCCCTTCCCTGTTCCTGGCCATCATTAGCAAGACCTAGGCAATTTAGCCTAATACGGTAAGACAAGGCATAGTGTCGAAGGAATCCGCAACAAGTGGGATTAAAGTACCATCTAAAGAAAAGTAAGAGGTTGTCAGGCAGATCCACATGAAAAGGATGAAGCCAGGCGTAGTGGGATAACAGCGCAATCTAAGTGCCACGGATGGAACCTTTCACGCGCTAAATCAAAAGCATCCACAACCATCCGTCAACGATCTATTCCAAGCACATATCGGGTTAGCTGTAAGCAGAAAAAGCACAGGGCCGATCAACTGTCGGCCCTGTGCTTACAAGAGAGGAAAAAAGAGCGAAATGCCGCTACACCACAAAGAACTTGGCGTTGACCCAGGCAATGGTGAAGAACGCCGAGAGCAGGGCCGAGAGCGCTAGCAGCAGGGGACGCAGCGTCGGTTTATTACGCACAAACAACACCAGCGCCAACATGGTCGGGTAAAGCCCGAACATATAACGCGGGTAGGCATTGGTACTGGTCAGCAGGGGTATTATGGTTCCCAAGAACAGGAACAGCGCCTCCGCATAGCGACGCTGGTAGAGCAGATAGATATTTAACGCCCAACCCAGCATGATCACCACAGAGAGATAGTACTTACGCCCGCCGGTGCTAAACCCCTCCCACCAATAGCGGAACGGATTATCCGAGATCCGTCCCCACGCCAGCTGGATATTCTTAAACGCCATGCCATCGCCCACATGGTGGTAGAGATAGAGCATGTAGCAGAACAACACCAGTGGTATGACCCAAATCGTCAGCATGACACGCAGGCTTCGGTCGCCAAACCGCAGCAGTTCCCGCCAGCCATAGGCCTGCAAGGCGAGAATGGCCACCGAAAAGACCACCAGCACTCCCTGATTGCGAATCGAGGCCATCAACATGCCAGCAATCGCCACCCAAAGCCAACGATGGCGATAGGCAAACAGAAACAACATCAGCGATAGCGCCATAAACAGCGCCTCGGTATAGGGGGCGATGAAGTAGACGGAAAAGGGCGAGAACGCCATCAGCCAGACGCCATTGCGCGCGGTATCCAGATCCTGCCCCAACTGACGCAGACAAAGGAAAAAGAGCGGCAGCACGGCCAGAAACGACAGGTTGGCGATAAGATAAAACGCATTGAGAGTACCAATTCCCAGCAGCTTGCCCACCCATAGCCCCAACAGCGGATAACCGGGCAAGAAGGCCCAATTGGCTGCATGGCCGGTAGTCAAACCGTGGGGATAGGTGTCATAGCCCACATCAGCGATGCTCTGAAACCAGCCACAGTCGAACTGACAGAAGATGCCAGGGATATCGACCTCCACGGCACTGGTTACGTTCACCGCATCGAAAAAGTCGGTTTCCACGTTGTAGTGCATGGCACCGAAATAGCCGATGGCATATAGAGCCACCCGACTTATGACAAAGGCGAGCAGGATCAGCAGCCAGTCACGGCGGCCAATGCTCAGTCGCTCGGGTACCACATGGACATTTTCTACATGCATCTTGGCGACAGACTCCTAGTCAGCAATTAGACAAAAACCCAGACCCGGGAGAGCAGGTAAGTCAGTATGGTCACCGCCAGGGTCGCGATCACCACGGGTAGCAGTCCAGAGAGCCCGGCAAACAACAAGCCACTGAGCAGCACGTTTCTCACCACCAGGGAGAAGAGCGCCACCAGCAAAAACTTGCCAATGGCCCCATGCTTCTGGAAAGTGATGTATCTATGACCGAAGAAGGAGAACCAGAAGGCCACGAAGAAGGCCGAGGTAGTCACCAGATGCTCGGAGATACCCGGCCAGAGCCGAAACAGCGCCACCGAGGTGCCCAGATCGACGAGGGTTGCCCCCCCGCCGACCAGACCAAAGCGGAACAGACGCCAGAACTCGTCACGGGAGATCATGCCTGCTCCTGCTGACCACGCTTGTCGTCACGGGAATATTGGCCATACACCCCTTCGACCACAAACACCGGACGCTGCTTCACCTCAAGGAACATACGCCCCAGGTATTCACCGAGCACACCGATGGAGATAAGCTGCATGCCCCCAAGGAACAGGATAACGCTCATGAGTGAGGCATAACCTGGCATGTCGACACCGAAGAAGAGCACCTTGGTGATGATGACCAGAATATAGAGGAAGCTGAGCATGGCGACGCCAGCCCCCACATAACTCCAGACCCGCAGCGGCCAGCTGGAGAAGCTGAAGAAACCATCCAGGGCGAAGTTCCACAGCTTCCAGTAGTTAAACTTGGTCTCGCCGGCGGCACGGGCCGGACGCTCGTAAGGTACACCGATGGAGTTAAAACCAGCCCAGGCGAACAGCCCCTTCATGAAGCGGTTACGCTCCGGCAGTTGCTTGATCACCTCAACGACCCGGCGATCCATCAGACGGAAGTCACCGGCATTCTCCGGTATTCTGGTCGTGGTCGATACGGCATTGAACAGACGGTAGAAACCACCGGCCGTCAGACGCTTCATTGGGGTATCGGCATTGCGATCGGTTCGCACGCCATAGACAGTGTCATATCCCTCGTCTTGCCACAGGCGGACAAACTCCAGGATGAGCTCTGGCGGATCCTGTAAGTCCACATCCATGGGGATCACCGCATCGCCACGGGCATGATGCAGGCCTGCCGTCATGGCCGCCTCTTTACCGAAGTTGCGCGCCAGATTGACCAGGGTGACGCGAGGATCTTTTTCGATCACCTCTTCAATCACCTTGCGCGTCCGATCCCGGCTGCCATCATTGACAAACACTATCTCCAGCTGATCACGCAGGGTGGGCAACTCTTTGTCTATGGTATCGATAAAGGTCTGGATGCTCTCCTCTTCGTTATAGGCAGGGACAACCAGAGAGAGGGTAAAATTCTTCTTTTCCATGGTTAACTCATTCCTCATGAGATAGTTGCATCGACTGAAAACGCAGTGGATGGTTAGAGCGCAGGCTAATGCTGTTGGCTGCTAACGGATCGGCGATAAACAAGCCGCTTGGGATAGGAACAATGAAATTGTAAGGGCCAACCTGAGTGAAGGTGATGCTATCGTGCCACTGTTCACCCACGTTAAATTCAAGTTTGGTGTTGGCTGTTTGCACACGCACCTCGGCCTGCAGGCTCATCTTGCCAGGCACCCGATGCAGAGTGAACAGCAAGCCACCCTTGCCGGCAAACTCGCTGCCAGAACCATCATCCTTGGGCAGAGACCACCCTTGGCGTGTCAGGATCCAGGGTCTATCGTTGACCATATCCAGACGA
Organism: Pseudaeromonas sp. HNCC25DJ180; assembly: GCF_055413345.1. Taxonomy (NCBI): domain Bacteria; kingdom Pseudomonadati; phylum Pseudomonadota; class Gammaproteobacteria; order Aeromonadales; family Aeromonadaceae; genus Pseudaeromonas; species Pseudaeromonas sp. HNCC25DJ180. The sequence goes on along the minus strand of NZ_JBVAYF010000011.1, from coordinate 2,239 downwards.
GTTCCAGGTATGTAGGCCAGAGTCTGGTTGCGATTCCAGAATCGGGTCTTCATCTCCAGATAATAGAGACGATAGGCGTAACTGACCTTGGGATGAGCCGCCAGGTAGAGTACGGTCATGTAGTAGGCCGACAATCCGAGGATTGCTAGAATAAAGAGTGCTTTAAGCGTTCTTGGCATAACATCAGAAGCTAAATTGCAAGGTGTGCCAATCCTAAAGCACTTCCCGGGCAAACAACAGAGAATGGGCTCGGCTTCACACAAAAAAAAACCGGTTTTGCCCTGCCCCTCGCCTCCTGGCTATATCTATGACCAGGATCATGGCCTGATGGCCTCAAACCCGTAATGCTGCATTTAAGAGACTACTATTCACATCATCCACTACGACTGGCTCACCGCCATCGCGAGGAACCGCCATGAACATGAACCATGCCCAGCGTCTGATCCTGAGTAATCAATACGAGATACTGACCAAGCTTAATCCGGAAAAAGCCGCTTACTACCAGCGCTGTCAGACCATCATAGAGCACGGCTACTGTTTGCAACTGCTGGAGTTGGAGAAGGAGTTTGGCCATCTGAGCGAGGAGACCTGCCAGGAGGTGATCGATACCCTGGAGATGTACCACGCGCTGAAAGTCTCTTACGAGAACCTGCCTGCCAGCGAAGCCCAAGACGTGGCTCCGGCACGCCTCGAATACATTGGCTACTCACGGGGTCATGAGAAAGAGCTGGCCGATTATGTCTGCTTCCTGCTGGATGTGGAGGGTCGTTTCCCTGAGCTTGGCAAACGCTGCTCGGCCCTCAACTCCGAGCTGGGTATGCGCGATAAATATCAGCGCATGTTGACCCAATGGCGCGACTGTCCACGCCACTACAAACTCTCCATTCAGGAAATTCGGAAAGTTCTCAACGCCTGACCCCGCCCGGCTCCCCCTTGTTTATTGAAAAGGGGGAGCTGTCGAGCTAAGCCCCCGATTCAATGAGAAGGCCGCGAATGAGTATCAACCAAGGGATCTCACCTTGCTGAAGCGCGCGCTTCCCACCAGCATACCAGCTTGATACCCGCTAACATGGCGAGCACAAACAGCAGCAAAGGCCACTGCGCCGTCACTAAACTGGTGAGTGCGGGCCCAGGGCAGACGCCCACCAAACCCCAGCCGATGCCAAACAGCGCACTCCCCATGACCAAGCGGCCATCAAGCTGCCGTTTGCTCGGCAGATGGAACGGCGCGCCACTCACAGAGCTGGCACTAGGTTTTACCAACCAGAAATAACCAGGCATGAAGATCAGCAGGGCGCCCCCCATCACCAGGGCCAAACTCGGATCCCAATCGCCAAACAGATCGAGAAAACCCAATACCTTACTGGGCAGTACCATGCCAGAAAGCGTCAACCCCAGACCGAACAGGGTGCCACAAAGCAGTGAAATCCAACGCATAGAGGTCGCTCCCGTTACAGCAGATGATGGGTGATAAAGACGGTGACAAAACCGCTCCCCATGAAACACATGGTTGCCACGATAGAGCGCGGCGACAAACGCCCTATACCACAGATGCCGTGACCACTGGTGCAGCCACTCCCGAGCTTGGCTCCCCCCCCCACCAACACGCCACCAATCAACAGCACAGGTAACGAGACAGAGGCAAATTCAGGGGCTGGCAGTGCAAACAGTTCGAAGCCCAGGCCACCGCCCAGCAGTAGTCCCAAAACAAACAGGGCCCGCCATAACCACTCCTGACGGTTGGGTGAGAGCAGACCGGCCACTATGCCGCTGATGCCCGCAATCCGTCCTGGCAGCCAGAGCAGCAGCAGAGCCGCCAGGCCAATCAACATGCCGCCTAGCAAGGCACTGACTGGGGTAAAATGAGTCATCTACTTGTCTCCTGTTGAGTGTTCCCCTATGAGCTTTTGACCCGCTCGGATCGGGGGGGCTAACATAAATTAGTAATTGCTAAATTAGCGACTATTCTATAATCATCTCTATAATTTAGAAAAGCCTAATTTACAGAGCAGGAGCAAACGATGAAGACAGAAGATGGCGTACGCATCATGGCCGGAAGCATGGTTCTGATCTCGGTAGCGTTGACTTGGTGGCTCTCCCCCTACTTTCTCTGGTTGACCCTGTTTATCGGCGCCAACCTGCTGCAAAGCGGATTTACCGGCATCTGCCCGGCTCGGGCTCTGCTGCGCAGATTCGGCTGCCAAGATTAACTTTGGGGGCGTTGAACCCTAAGCAGATC